>NZ_JARAYJ010000045.1:0-65330 GCF_033794345.1 Streptomyces niveiscabiei | reverse complement strand
TCTCGCGAGGCGCGCCCGCCGTCGCCGGATGCCGAAGGTCGGTGCTCGCAGGGCCGAACGGCCCTCATCGGGCGGCCGGTCGGGGGAGGGTGCCGTTCGGCGCGCCGGTGGACCGAACGGCCCATGGCCGCGCCGCCGGCGGCGGGCGCACGCTGGCACCAGACCGCCGTACGTCCCCGCCCCCGGAGGACCCGTCATGAACGCCGCACCGACCCCCAGCATGCTGCGCGCCCTCCCGGCGGAACACCGGCATCGGCTGATGCGCTTCGCCGGCGAGGTGTCCTTCGCGCAGGGCACCCGGCTCTTCGAGGAGGGCGGCCGGGCCGACCGGTTCTGGATCATCCGCACCGGCCGTGTCGAGCTCGACATGCACGTGCCCGGCCGCCGCGCGGCCGTCATCGAGAGCCTCGGCCACGACGAACTCGTCGGCTGGTCCTGGCTGCTGGGCCCGCACACCTGGCACCTCGGCGCCCAGGCGACGACGCCGGTACGCGCGTACGAGTTCGACGGCACCGCCGTCCGCTCGCTGTGCGCCGACGACCCGGCGCTCGGGAACTCCGTCGCCCTGTGGGTGGGCGGCATCCTGGCCCACCGCCTGCGGTCGGCCCGCACCCGGCTGCTCGACCTGTACGCGCCGTACGGCGCCGGCACCCGTATCTGAGGGGGACCCGATGAACGGCACACCACACGTCGTCGGCGACGTCATGACGCACACCGTCGTCAGCGTCGGACGCGACGCGTCCTTCAAGGAGCTCGTGCGGCTGATGCGGGAGTGGCGGGTCAGCGCCCTGCCCGTGGTGGAGGGCGAGGACCGGGTCGTGGGCGTCGTCTCCGAGGCGGACCTCCTGTGCAAGGAGGAGTTCCGCGACGGCGACCCCGACCGGTACACCCAGTTGCGCCGCCTGAAGGACATCGAGAAGGCTGGCGGTCTGCTGGCCCGGGACCTGATGACCTCCCCGGCCCTCAGCGTCCGCGCCGACACCACGCTCGCCCAGGCCGCCCGGGTCATGGCGCGGGCCAAGGTCAAGCGCCTGCCGGTCGTCGACGTCATGGGCCGGCTGGAGGGCATCGTCAGCCGCACCGACCTCCTCAAGGTCTTCCTGCGCGGGGACGAGAGCATCGCCGAGGAGATCCGGCGCGACGTCGTCGCCCACCTCTTCCCGCTGTCCGCCGCCGAGCTGCGGGTCGACGTCCACGACGGTGTGGTGACGCTCGCCGGACGGGTCCGGGACACGTCCCTGGTGCCCGTGGCCGCACGACTGGTCCGGGCGGTCGAAGGGGTCGTGGACGTCGAGTTCGAACTGGTGCCGCAGGGGAAGACATCCAATGGGGCCGGTCGGCCCTAGCGTGCTGCGGCGTGGCCGGTGATGATCGTCGTGGCAGCACACCCGCACAGCGAGAGGTCGTCATGGCGCAGGCGCGTACCTTCACCGAGCAGGACCCGATCCGCGTGTTCCTGCTCGATGACCACGAGGTCGTACGCCGCGGCCTGGCCGACCTCCTCGACGCCGAGCCGGACATCACGGTCGTCGGCGACGCCGGGACGGTCGAGCACGCGCTCGTGCGGGGTCCGGCGCTGCGCCCCGACGTCGCCGTCCTCGACGTCCGCCTGCCCGACGGCGACGGCATCACCGTCTGCCGCGAACTGCGCGACCGCATGCCCGCGCTGGCCTGCCTGATGCTGACGTCGTTCGACGACGAGGACGCCCTCCTCGACGCCATCATGGCCGGGGCGTCCGGATATGTCCTCAAGCAGATCAAGGGCTCCGACCTGGTCTCGGCGGTCCGCACGGTCGCCACCGGCCAGTCCATGCTCGACCCCGCGACCACGGCCCGCCTGATGCGCTCCCTGCGCGCCGACCCCACCGACACCCCGGCCGTCCCCGACGAACTCGCGGGCCTGTCCCCGCGCGAGCGCGACATCCTCGCCCTCATCGGCGAGGGCCTCACCAACCGGGAGATCGGCAAGAAGCTGTACCTCTCCGAGAAGACCGTCAAGAACCACATCTCCCGCCTCCTGGCGAAACTCGGCGTCCAGCGCCGCGTCCAGGCCGCCGTCCTGGCCTCGCACCTGGAGGCCACGGAACCGCAGGAGCGTCGGGACAGGTAGGAGCCCCGACGCCTGGGCACGAAGGGACGTCCGGGCACGAAGGGAAGTGACAGCCGTGACGGCACACGACCCGCCGGCTTCCCCGGGCGACCTGGGACGCCGCATCGCCCGGCGCCGGGCCGACCTCGGCCTCAGCCGCCAGGACATCGCCGTACGCACCGGTATGGCACCCGGCTACCTCCGCTACCTGGAGGAGCGGGCCGGAGCGGTTCCCGGCTCCGGTGTGCTGCGCAGGCTCGCCGACGCGCTGGAGACCACTGTCGTCGCCCTCACCGGCGGGGCCGCCGAACGCCCCGTCGGCCTCGGCCGGGCCCGCCGCACCCACCTCGTGGAGCTGACGCCGGCCGAATGCCGCGCCCTGCTCGCCACGCACGGCGTGGGTCGCCTGGCCGTCCCCACCCTCGAAGGCCCCCTCGTGGTGCCCGTCAACTACGGCGTCGTCGCGGGCGCCGTCGTCTACCGCACCGCCCCCGGCACCGTCCTGGCCCGGGCCGACGGCTGCCGGGTGGCCCTGGAGGCCGACCGGATCGACGAGGCGTTCAGCCGGGGCTGGAGCGTCCTCGTGCGCGGGGACGCGCGACAGGTCACCGACCCCGCCGAGGCGCTCCGGCTCACGCGGACGGCGTACAGCGAACCCTGGGCGGGTGGCCCGCGCGGGCTGTGGCTGCGCATCGAACCCCTCGCCCTCACCGGACGCCGCATCGTGGGCTGACGGGGCCGACCGGCCCGCCACAAGGGGCCGTCCGGCGCGCCGGGAGGTTCCTGAGGCCCCTGTCCGCCGTCCTCGCACGGGACCAGCATCGTGTCCCGGCGGCGGTGCCGACCGCCTCCGCCCGTCGTGGGAAAACATGGGAAAACGTGAGGAAACGTGGGGAAAGGGGAACGGGCCATGACTCGCCAGAACGTCGTCGTCGGGGTGGACGGCACACCGGGTGCCGTCCGCGCGCTGGACCGCGCCGCGGAGGAAGCCGTACGCCGCGGCATCGCGCTGCGCGTCGTGTACGCCGTGCACGACCGGGACGAGGCCGGGCCGGTCCTGGCCTCGGCCACCGCCCGCACCCGCCTGCGGTGGCCGGGGCTGCCGGTCACCGTCGACGCCGTCGAGGGCGGGGCCGTGGAGGTCCTCGCCCGCGCGAGCGCGAGCGCCGCCCTCACGGTCGTCGGCACCCGGGGCCTGGGACCCGTCGCCGGGCTCCTCGCCGGGTCCGTGAGCCTCAGGCTCGCCGCCCGGGCGCGCGGGCCGCTGCTCGTCGTCCGCGACGACCGCCCCCGCGACCCCGCGTCCGACGGGCGCCCGGTGGTCCTCGGCCTGCGGGGCGACGCCGAGGACGAGGCCGCCGCCTACGCCTTCCAGGAGGCGGAACGCCGGGAGGCACCCCTGCGCGTCCTGCACGCCATGACCCACCGGCACGCCACCCCGGAGATGCCCTCGCCGATCCCCGCGACCAGCCCCGGCCAGCGGCGCCGGGCCCAGGCCGAGCGCGCCGAGCGTGCCGTGCCCCGGTTCGGCGTCGCCCGGCTGCGGGAGGAGCACCCCCGCGTACCGGTCGAGATCCGCGCCGTCGACACCGACCCCGCCCACGCCCTCCTGGAGGCCGGCCGGGAGGCATCCGTCGTCGTCATCGGCACCCACCGCCACTCCGGCCCGGTCCTGCACACCCTGCTGTCGCGCTCCCACTGCCCCGTGGTGCTGGTGCCCTCCGGCACGTGAGCGGGGACCGTCGGCCCCTGGAGGTGCCGCCGGGCCCGCACGAGGCTGACGCGACCACCGCAGGACGCCGCACAGGAGGTGCGCCATGCAGATCCCCCGCACCGCCCCGGTCCGCCCCCTGGTGGCCGACTCGTGGGCCCGCTGCACGGCGCGCGGCGTCCACGCCGGGGGCCTTCCGCCGCTGTGCGGAGCCTTCGCCGACCTCGACGAGCGGCGACGCGGCCACCCCCTGGCCGCTGCGCTGCCGCTCCTGCGCGACCTCCTGGGCCGGGGGGCGGCCGACGACGGGCACGTCTTCGCGGTCACCGACCGGCAGGGCACCCTCCTGTGGGTCGAGGGGGACCCGGCGGCCCTGCGCCGCGCCGAGCGGATGCGGTTCGTCGAGGGCGCCCGGTGGGCGGAACGGCTCGCCGGGACCAACGCCCCGGGCACCGCCCTGGAACTCGGCAGAGCGGTCCAGATCGTGACCGGTGAGCACTACGGCGAGGCCGTCCACGCCTGGTCGTGTGCCGCCGCACCCGTGCGCGACCCCCGCACCGGCCTGGTGCTCGGCGCGGTGGACCTCTCCGGCGGCCCCAGCATCGCCACACCCCCGGCGCTGGCCGCGGTGCGCGCGGCGGCGCTGGCCGCGCAGGCGGTGCTCCCGCGCACCCCGGCCGGCGACGGCGTCGTACGGCTGCGGGCGCTGGCCCGGGACAGCGCCGTGCTGGAACACGCCGGACGGGCGCACCGGCTCAGCCCCCGGCACAGCGAGATCGTGGTGACGCTGGCGCTGGAGGGCCGGGGGGTGATCGGGGACCGGCTCGCGGTGGACCTCTCGGAGCACGAGATACCGCCCTCGACGCTGCGTGCCGAACTGACCCGGCTGCGCGCGGTGCTCGGCCCCGGCCTGCTGGGCTCCCGGCCCTACGCCCTGCTGGCGCCGGTGCGCGCCGACTACGACGAGGTGGCGGGCCTGCTCGCCGAAGGGCGCGTCGACGCGGCCCTCGCCCGTTACCCGGGTCCGCTGCTGCCACGCTCGGAAGCGCCCCTCGTGGTGGCCCACCGGACCTCCCTGGAACAGCAGTTGCGTGGTGCCGTCCTGGCCGGCGGCGCTGTGCCGCTGCGCCGCTGGGTCGCCTCCGAGTGGGGAGGCGACGACGCGTCCGCGTGGACCGCGCTCGCCCGCATCCTGCCCGGCGGATCACCACAGCGTGCCGCCGCCGAGGCCCGCGCCCGCCACCTCGAAGGGGCCGTCGGGGATGCAGCGCGGTTGCAGCGTCGCCGCTCCTAGCGTGGCGGACATCAGCCCGACCGTCGTCACCGGAAAGGGGACGATCATGAAGTACGAGCCTCCGGGCGCGCCGGGCAGCCCCGTCGACGTCGCGCCCCGCTACGAGAACTTCATCGGCGGCAAGTGGCTGCCGCCCACCACCGGCCGGTACACACCGAACCTGTGCCCCGCCACCGCCCGCCCGATCTGCGAGGTCCCGCAGTCCGGACCGCAGGACATCGAACTCGCCCTGGACGCCGCGCACGCGGCGAAGGACACCTGGGGCGAGGCCACCACCGCCCAGCGGGCCGCCGTGCTCAACCAGGTCGCCGACGCCATCGACGCCCACCGCGAGGAACTCGCCGTCGCCGAGAGCTGGGAGAACGGCAAGCCGGTCCGCGAGACCCTCGCCGCCGACATCCCGCTCGCCGCCGACCACTTCCGCTACTTCGCCGCGGCGATCCGCGCCGAGGAGAGCGAGATCACCGAGATCGACAAGGAGACCATCGCCTACCACTTCCACGAGCCGCTGGGCGTGGTCGGACAGATCATCCCGTTCAACTTCCCGCTGCTGATGGCCGCATGGAAGCTCGCCCCGGCGCTCGCCGCCGGCAACTGCTCGGTCCTCAAGCCCGCCTCGCCGACCCCCTGGTCGATCCTCAAGCTCATGGAGGCCGTCGGCGACGTCCTCCCGCCGGGCGTCCTCAACGTCGTCAACGGCCCCGGCGCCGAGATCGGCAAGGCGCTCGCCACGAACAAGCGGATCGCCAAGGTCGCCTTCACCGGCGAGACCACCACCGGCCGCCTGATCATGCAGTACGCCGCCCAGAACATCATCCCGGTCACCCTGGAACTGGGCGGAAAGTCGCCGAACATCTTCTTCGACGACGTCGCGGCGGCCGACGACGACTTCCTCAACAAGGCCGTCGAGGGCCTGGTGCTCTACGCGTTCAACAAGGGCGAGGTCTGCACCTGCCCCTCCCGCGCCCTGATCCAGGAGAACATCTACGAGGAGTTCATGGCCCGCTGCCTGGACCGCATCCGCGCCGTCCGGCTGGGCGACCCCCTCGACACCGACACCATGATGGGACCCCAGGTCTCCCGGCAGCAGATCGACAAGATCGCCTCCTACGTCGAGATCGGCCTGAAGGAAGGCGCCGAACTCCTCACCGGAGGCCACCGCGCCGACATCGGCGGGACGTTCACGGACGGCTACTTCTTCGAGCCGACCGTCCTCACGGGCCACAACCGGATGCGGGTCTTCCAGGAGGAGATCTTCGGACCCGTCCTCGCGGTCACCACCTTCAAGGACGAGGCCGAGGCCCTCGCCCTCGCCAACGACACGCTCTACGGCCTCGGCGCCGGCGTGTGGACCCGCGACGGCGCCCGCGCCTACCGCATGGGCCGCGCCATCAAGGCCGGCCGGGTCTGGACCAACTGCTACCACCAGTACCCCGCCGGTGCCGCCTTCGGCGGCTACAAGGTCTCCGGCATCGGCCGCGAGACCCACAAGATGATGCTCGACCACTACAGCCAGACCAAGAACCTGCTGGTCAGCTACGGCACCAAGCCCCTCGGGCTGTTCTAGGAGGCACCCCGTGAAACCGCGCCCCGGCACCGCCGGACGCGTCACGGCCACCCGCGCGGCGCGCAGAGCGATCGCGGCCCTGCGCGCCGCCCACGGCGCACCGGTGATGTTCGTCCAGTCCGCGGGCTGCTGCGACGGCAGCGACCCGATGTGCTTCCAGGGCGGCGAATTCGCCCTGGGCGACGGCGACATGCTCATCGGCGTGGTGGAGGGCTGCACCTTCCACATGGACGCCGACCAGTACGAGGCCCTCGGCCGCCCCGTCTTCGTCCTGGACGTCGAACCGGGCACACCAGGCGGCTTCTCCCTCGCAGCCGGGGACGGGCTGCACTTCGTGATCCGGGTCGAACCGCCCGGAACCAGAGCCAGTTGAGGAGCGCACGCCATGAAGGCAGCGGTAGTCACCGACTTCGGCAAACCCCTGGAGATCCAGGAGAGGCCCGTCCCCGAACCCGGCCCCGGCCAGGTCCTCGTACGGATGGAGGCCTCCGGACTCTGCCACACCGACATCCACGCCGCCCACGGCGACTGGCCCGTCAAGCCCACCCCGCCCTTCGTCCCCGGCCACGAGGGCGTCGGCACCGTCCGCGCCACCGGCTCCGGCGTCCCGGCCGATCTGACCGGCACCCGGGTCGCCGTGCCCTGGCTCGGCTCCTCCTGCGGCACCTGCCGCCACTGCGTCTCCGGCTGGGAGACCCTGTGCACCTCCCAGGTCAACACCGGTTACTCCGTCGACGGCTGCTACGCCGAGTACGCCGTCGCCGACGCGGGCGCCGTCGTCCGCGTCCCCGACGGCGTGACCTCCTTCGACGCGGCCCCCCTGACCTGCGCCGGCGTCACCACGTACAAGGCGGTCAAGGTCGCCCGCGTCACCCCGGCCGAGCGGGTCGCCGTCTTCGGCATCGGGGGCCTCGGCCACCTCGCCCTCCAGTACGCGCGCCTGGTCGGCGGCTTCGTCACCGCCGTCGACCTCGAACCCGGCAAACTGGGCCTCGCCCACCGCCTCGGCGCCGACCTGACCGTCAACGCCCGCACCCACGACCCGGTCCAGGAGATCAGGAAGGCCGGCGGCGCCGACGTCGCGATCGTGCTCGCCGCCGCCCCCACCGCGTTCGAGCAGGCGTACCGGTCCCTCAACCGCGGCGGACGGCTCGTCATGGTCGCCCTGCCCGCCGACGACGCGGCGATCCGGGTACCGGTCTTCGAGACCGTCCTCGGCGGGATCTCCGTCCTCGGCTCCATCGTCGGCACCCGCCAGGACCTCACCGAGGTGTTCGCGCTGCACGCCGCCGGACGCACCCAGGTCATCGCCGAACCCCGGCGCCTGGAACAGGTCAACGAATCCTTCGACGAAGTCCTCGGCGGCCGGGCCGAGGCACGGCTCGTCTTCGAGTTCTGACAGCGCCGGGGCCCGGCGCTCCCGGCCCCGGAGAAAGGCAGCAGACCATGGCCATCACCGTGGGCGCTCCGCGGGAACGGGCACCCGGCGAACGACGTGTCGCCCTCGTCCCCGAGACCGTCACCCAGCTGCGCAAGGCAGGCATGGACGTCCTGATCGAGACCGGCGCGGGCTCCGGCGCCTGGTTCACCGACGCCGACTACACCGCCGCAGGCGCCGAGACCGTCGCGCCCGGCGACCTGTACGCGCGAGCCGACGCCGTGCTGTGCGTGGGACCCCCGGACGCGGAGGGCGCCGCCTCCCTGCGCGAAGGACAGACCCTGATCGGCCTGCTCGAACCGGCCCGCCACCCCGAACTGATGGCGGACCTGTGCCGGCGGGGCGTACGCACGGTCAGCCTCGACCTGCTGCCGCGCACCCTCAGCCGAGCCCAGGCGATGGACGCCCTCACCTCGCAGGCCAACGTCGCCGGCTACCAGGCCGCCCTCGTCGCCGCCGAGACCTACGACCGCTTCTTCCCGATGCTGACCACCGCCGCGGGCACCATGCGCCCCGCGCAGGTCCTCGTCCTCGGCGCCGGTGTCGCCGGGCTCCAGGCCATCGCCACCGCCCGCCGCCTCGGCGCCGTCGTCACGGCGTACGACGTACGCCCCGCGTCCCAAGGGGAGGTGGAGTCACTGGGGGCCCGGTTCCTCGACGTCCAGAGCCCGCCCGACGAGGAACCGGACACCGGACACGGCGGCTACGCGCGGGAGCTGACGCCCGAGGAGCAGGAGGCCCAGCGCGTCGCGCTCGACGAGCACATCGCCCGCTGCGACGTCGTCATCACCACCGCGCAGGTGCCCGGCCGCCGCCCGCCGCTCCTGGTCACCCGGGACGTGCTGCGGCGGATGCGGCCCGGCTCGGTCGTCGTCGACCTCGCCGCGAGCGAACGCGGCGGCAACGTCGAGGGCTCCGAACCCGACAAGACGGACGTCCTGGCGGGCGGTGTCACCGTGATCGGCGCCGGCCGGCTGCCGTCCGCGACGGCCACCGCCGCCTCCACGGCCTACGCCCGCAACCTCCTCGCCCTCCTGCGCCACCTGGTGCGGGACGGCGAACTCGTCCTCGACCCCGCCGACGAGATCACGGTGGCCCTGACGGGAGGCGGACCGTCATGAACGACCTCGACCTGCTCACCGCGATCACCGTGTTCGTCCTCAGCGTCCTCGTCGGCGTCGAGGTCATCAGCAAGGTGCCCGCGACCCTGCACACCCCGCTGATGTCCGGCTCCAACTCGGTGCACGGCATCGTCGTCATCGGCGCCATGCTCGTCGCCGCCGAGTCCCACACCTGGCCCGGCTACGCGCTGGCCTTCGCGGCGATGGTGTTCGGCGCGATGAACGTCGTCGGCGGATACGTCGTCACCGACCGGATGCTGGAGATGTTCAAGGCCCGGCCGCGCGACGACGCGAGGGAGGGGCGGGCGTCATGAACGTCTCCGACACCGTCCACTACGTGTTCCTGGCCGCGGCGGCCTGCTTCGTCCTCGGCCTGCACCTGATGAACCACCCCCGCACCGCCCGCCGCGGCAACACCCTCTCCGCCGCCGCCATGTCGGTCGCGATCGCCGCCACCGTCTGGCTCGTCGCCGCTGACGGCACCATCACCCGCACCGGCTGGCTCGTCCTGGCCTGCGGCGGTCTCCTCGGTGCCGCTCTCGGCCTGTGGGCCGCGCGCGAGGTGAAGATGACGGCCATGCCCCAACTGGTCAGTGTCTTCAACGCCGTCGGCGGCGGCGCGGCGGCCCTGATCGCGGTGACCGACCTGCTCCAGACCCCGGACCCGGCGGGCACCGCCGCCCGGGTCTCGCTGCCCGGCGCCCTCGACATCGTGATCGGCGCCGTCACGTTCTCCGGCTCGCTGATCGCCGCCGGGAAACTCCAGGGCGTCGTCTCCGGGGCGCCGGTCGTCTTCCCGGGCGCACGGACGCTGAACGTCCTGCTGCCCGCCTCGTTCGTCGCCGGCACCGTCTGGCTCGTCCTCGATCCCGGGTCCCGGCCCGCCCTCTACGGGCTCGCCGCGCTCGCCCTGCTGTTCGGCGTGACCATGGTCCTGCCGATCGGCGGCGCCGACATGCCCGTCGTCATCGCTCTCCTGAACGCCTTCACCGGATCCGCGGTCGCCATGGCCGGCTTCGTCCTCGACGAGACCGCGCTGATCGTCGCCGGGATGCTCGTCAGCGCCTCGGGCGGCATCCTCACCAAGCTGATGGCCGACGCCATGAACCGCTCCGTCGCGAACATCGTCGTCGGCGGCTTCGGCACCGGCGACGACGCCCCCGCCGCGACCGGCGCCGGGCAGGCCCAGGTGCGCGCCCTGTCCGCGGACGACGTCGCCATCCAGCTCGCCTACGCCCGCAAGGTGATCCTCGTCCCCGGATACGGGCTCGCCGCCGCCCAGGCCCAGCACGAACTCGGCGCCCTCGCGCAGCTCCTCACCAGCCACGGCGTCGACGTCAGCTACGCCGTGCACCCGGTGGCCGGCCGCATGCCGGGCCACATGAACGTGCTGCTGGCCGAGGCGAACGTGCCCTACACCCAGCTCAAGGAGATGGACGACGTCAACCCCGAGTTCCCGCAGGCCGACGTGGCCCTGGTGATCGGCGCCAACGACGTCACCAACCCTCTCGCCCGCCGCCCCGGCAACGCGATCTCCGGGATGCCGATCCTCGACGTCGACAAGGCGCGTAGCGTCGTCGTCATCAAACGCTCCATGGGACACGGGTACGCGGGTATCGACAACGAGCTCTACACCGACCCGAGGACCGGCATGTTCTTCACCGACGCGAAGAAGGGCCTGACCGAGCTGAAGGCCGCCGTCGGCGAGTACGTCGCCTGACCGCGAACGCGGGACGGGCCCCGCCGGCCGGCGGGGCCCGTCCCGGTGCGCTGGACTCACTCCTCCGGCACCATGTCGATCGCTCCCGCAGGGCACTCGGCCGCACACAGCCCGCACCCCTTGCAGTAGTCGAGGTCGATCGAGAACCCCTTGCCCGGCCCGAGCTTGGTGATCGCGTTGTCCGGGCAGACGCCGTAGCAGTTGTCGCACTCGAAGCAGTTCCCGCACGACATGCAGCGCCGTGCCTCGAAGAGCGCCGTGGAGCGGTCGAGGCCCTGCACCACCTCGTCGAAGGTGGAGACCCGGCGGGCCAGCGTGAGCCGGGGCCGTACGGAGGCCGGCGCGTCGGAGTAGTACCAGGTGTTGAGCCGGTCGGCACTCGCGGGCGGATGCTTCGTGCCGGGCGCGTAGGGCGTGCCCCGCAGAAAGGCGTCGATGTGCCGGGCCGCCTTCTTGCCGTGCCCCACGGCCACGGTCACCGTCCGCTCGGCGGGCACCATGTCGCCGCCCGCGAAGACGCCCTCGTGGCCGGTCATCAGCCCCTGGGCCACCTGGACCGTGCCGTGCTCGACGGTCAGGTCCGGCACGCCCGCGACGAGGGACAGGTCCGATTCCTGGCCGAGCGCCAGCACCACCGAGTCCGCCTCCAGCTCCTCGAACTCGCCCGTGGGCTGCGGGAATCCCGTCTCGTCCAGTGCCATCCGCTCGACGGTCAGCCGGCCCTCGGCGGCGTGCTTGATGGTGGACAGCCACTTCATCCGCACACCTTCCTCCAGAGCCTCCTCGACCTCCTCGTCGTGCGCCGGCATCCGGTCACGGGTGCGCCGGTAGACCACCACGGCGTCGGTGGCACCGAGGCGGCGGGCGGTGCGGGCCGCGTCCATCGCCGTGTTCCCGCCCCCGTAGACGGCGACCCTGCGCCCCAGCAGCGGACGCCCTTCCCCCTCCATGCTGCCCAGCAGCGCCACCGCGTCGAGGATCCGGGCGCTGTCCCCGGCCGGGATGTAGGCCCGCCTGCCGATGCCCGCGCCCACCGCGAGGAACACGGCGTCGAAACCGCCGTCCTCCTGAGCGGCCAGCACGTCCGCCACCCGCGCGCCGGTCTCGAGGGCGACACCGAGCCCGCGGATCCGGCCGATCTCCGCGTCCAGTACCTCGCGCGGCAGCCGGTAGCGCGGAATGCCGTACCGCATCATTCCGCCGAGCCGCTCCTGGGCCTCGCGGACGGTCACCTCGTGGCCGAGCAGCCGCAGGTGGTACGCGGCCGACAGGCCGGCCGGACCGGAGCCGACGACCAGGACCCGCTTGCCCGAACCGGTGGCGGGCGCCGGCACGCTCCAGCCCCGCCGGATCGCCTCGTCGCCGAGGAACCGCTCCACGGAGTTGATGCCCACCGCGTCGTCGACCTGCACACGGTTGCAGGCGGTCTCGCACGGGTGGTAGCAGACCCGGCCCATCACGGCGGGCAGCGGGTTGTCGCGCATCAGCTCCCGCCACGCCGCCTCGTAGTCACCGCTCTCCGCGTGGAACAGCCACTGCTGGATGTTCTCCCCGGCCGGGCACGCCTGATTGCACGGCGGCAGCCGGTGGACGTACTCGGGACGCTCGGTGCGCCAGGCCCCGGTGTGGTTGGCGAGACTCGACCCCACATCCAGGGTGATCGCGAACGGCTTCTCCTTCACGGTGCCTCCTCCTCGTCCTCGGCGAGCCCGAAGCGGGCGATGTTGCGGTCGGCGGCCCGTTGCAGCCGGGCGACGACCTCGGTGCGGACCCGGGGCTCGAAGAGGTGCGCGTACCGCTTCTGCGGACGCAGATACTCCTCGACCGGCACCCGCCGGCGGATCGGCGTCACGTCGGTCACCTCGCCGTCGACGGCCTCGAACACCGGGAACAGGCCGCACCGCTCGGCGAGCCGCGCGATGCGCACCGTGTCGTGGGCCGGCGTGCCCCAGCCCAGCGGACAGGGCACCAGCACGTGCAGATAGCGGGCCCCGCGCATCCCCATCGCCCGGTGCACCTTGGCCTCCAGATCACGCAGCCCGGCGACGGTGGCGGTCGCGACGTACGGAATGCCGTGCGCCATCGCGATCAGCGGCAGGCTCTTGCCCTGACCGAACGGCGCGCCCGACTGGGTGGTGGCGGTGCGCGCCGCCGGGGGAGTGGCCCCGGAGCGCTGCACACCCGTGTTCATGTACGCCTCGTTGTCGTAGCAGACGTACAGGACGTCGTCGCCCCGCTCGAACATGCCCGACAGACAGCCCAGACCGATGTCGACCGTGCCG
The DNA here is from genome assembly GCF_033794345.1 of Streptomyces niveiscabiei. Lineage (NCBI taxonomy): Bacteria > Bacillati > Actinomycetota > Actinomycetes > Kitasatosporales > Streptomycetaceae > Streptomyces > Streptomyces niveiscabiei. Next base: position 52,108 of record NZ_JARAYJ010000045.1, on the reverse strand, counting down.
CCGTCCCCGCCCTGTCCGATCACCCGGACATCCGTGCGGCCCTTGGCGCGCAGCGCGGCGGCCACGCCTGCGGCGACGGCGGGCGCGTTCCCGAACAGCGAGTGCAGCCACGGCAGTTGCCACGACGTCTCCGGGTACGGGGTGGAGAACACCTCCAGGCACCCGGTCGCGTTGACCGCGATCACCTTCCCGCCGGACGCCCGCTGCGCCGCGTCCAGTACGTACCGGGCGCCCAGCGCCTCCCCGCAGCCCTGGCAGGCGCGGTGACCGCAGGTGAGTGTGTTGGAGCGGCCCGGGTCGGCCTGGTCGGAACGGAGTTCGGGAGCCAGCAGCCGGTTTCCCGCCGCGAGACTGCCCACCTGGTAGAACCTCACCTGCCGTGCGTCGCTCACCGGTTGCTCCCCATGTCCCGAAGGATGTTCTCCGCCGAAGGACCCGACCGCCGGGTGCGCGCCATGCGGGCCAGCTCCCGCTCCACGAGCTCCGTGTCGAGGTCCAGGAACGTCAGCTCGCCCAGCCGCCCGGCGAGCGCGTCGTCCAGCAGCCGGTGCAGCGATGCCTTCGTGATCGCGCGTCCGCCGAGCCCGGCGACCACGGTGTGGCCGTCGAGCCGGATCCCGGACAGCGCCATCCGCACGTTCGCCGACACGATCCCGCCGACCCCCACCGAGAACGCCCGCTCCAGCACGACGACCCGGCGCGCCCCGCCCAGCACGGCACGCACCGCCGCCAGCGGGAACGGCCGGAACGACGTGATCGCCAGGACCCCGATCCGCACCCCCCGCCCGCGCAGCTCGTCGACCACGTCGCACACCGTGCCGCACACCGAGCCCAGCGCGACGACCACCGTCTCGGCGTCCTCGCACGCGTACGGATGCACCAGCCCGCCGCTCTCCCGCCCGAACACCTCCCGGAACTCCCGCGAGACGCGCGGAATCACCTCCAGCGCCCGCATCTGCTTGGCGTGCGCGAGATAGCGCACCTCGGTGAAGGCGTCCGGCCCGACCATCGCGCCGATCGACACCGGCTCGGCCGGGTCCAGGACCTGACGGGGCTCGTACGGCGGCAGGAACGCGTCCACCCGGTCCTGTTCGGGGATGTCGATCCGCTCCCAGGCGTGCGTGAGGACGAAGCCGTCCATGCACACCATCACCGGCAGCGACAGCTCCTCGGCCAGCCGGAACGCCTGCGGATGCAGGTCGGCGGCCTCCTGGTTGTCGCGGGCGTACAGCTGGATCCACCCCGAGTCGCGCTGGGACATGCTGTCGCTGTGGTCGTTCCAGATGTTGATGGGCGCCCCGATCGCCCGGTTGGCGACCGTCATCACGATCGGCAGCCCGAGCCCCGACGCGTTGTACAGGGCCTCCACCATGTACAGCAGGCCCTGGCTCGCGGTCGCCGTGTACGCGCGCGCACCGGCCGCGCTCGCACCGATGCACATCGACATCGCCGCGAACTCCGACTCCACGTTCACGTACTCGCAGGAGCCGACCGCGCCGGATTCCACCAGCCGGCTCAGCTCCTCGACGATGTGCGTCTGCGGGGAGATCGGATAGGCGGCGACCACCTCGGGCCGGCAGTGCGCGACGCTCTCGGCGACCGCGCGCGAGCCCTCAGTCTGCTTCAGCATGGGCGTACTCCTCACACACGGTCCGCACGAACGCGTACGCCTCCCGGGCGGCGTCCGCGTTGGCCGGTCCCAGCAGGCCGGGGAAACGGTCACGGATCGCCTCGGTCAGCGCGTCGATCCCGACACAGCCGGTCAGCGCGGCCAGCCCGCCCAGCAGGGCGGCGTTCGGCACCGGCCGGCCGGTGCGGCGCAGGGCGATCGACGCCGCGGGGATCGTCAGGACGCGGCCGGTGAGCGTCTCCAGACCGAGGCCGGCCGCGTCCCGCGCGGAGTTCACGAGCACGGCTCCGTCGCCCCGCAGCCCTTCGAAGACGTCCACCTGGTGCAGCAGCGTCGCGTCCTGGACGACGAGCGCGTCGGGCCGGGTGACCGGTTCACGCACCCGGATCGGCCGGTCGTCGATCCGGCAGAACGCCGCCACCGGCGCGCCGGTCCGCTCCGAGCCGAAACTCGGGAACGCCTGTGCGTGACGGCCCTCGTCGAACGCCGCCACCGACAGCAACTCCGCGGCGGTGACAGCTCCTTGACCGCCGCGGCCGTGGATACGCACCTGGAACACGGGGACTCCTTCCGCTGGGGCCGGTGCTTCCAGTCGTACTGCGCGCCCCGTCCGCGCTTCAGGGGCCGAACGGCCCGGTGAGGGGGCCGAGCGGGATATCGCGGCAGGGCCGGCGCGCGGTCAGACGGAGTGGTCGTCGTCGGCGTCGCTCTGTTGCCCGTCGGCCGACGGCACGGGGGGTATCGTCAAACCCTTCAGCTGCCGGCCGGGTTCCGCGTCGCTGAGGTTCTTCCGGAGCCGGTCGGCCTTGCGCAGCTGCTCCATCGCCGCATCCGTCTCACCGTCGGTCCTCAGAGCCGCTTCGTGTACGCGGGTGAGCCGGATCCTGTCGCGGCGCTGCTTCCAGGTGTCGTCCCGGGTGTCCTGTTCGAGGATGTCCAGCGCCTCGCCGGCCAGGTCGCGGGCTCTGCCCGAGTTGCCCAGGGCCAGCTCCAGCGCGGCCTTGATCCCCATGGTCCACGCGTTGTGGGCCCGTTCGGCGTGGCGTTCCTCCGGGGCCATCGCGTCGTGGTGGCGGCAGGCCTGGCCCGCCCAGCGCAGCCCTTCGTCGAGTTCCTTCTTCCAGCGGCCCCGGCCGAGTGCGTGGGCCTTGTTGAGGTGCGCGAGCGCCAAGTCACGTAGCGCGGCGGCGTGGTGGGGACGTTCCGCCTCCCGGTAGAGGTGCTCCAGTTGCGCGCACTGCTCCACCGCCTGGGAGAGGAACTTGATGCTCTCGTTCCAGTGGCGGGCGTCGCCGTGGCAGCGGCCCAGGACGGTCAGCGCCCGCGCCAGGTCCCGTTCCCACCAGCCGTTGCGGCTGTTGTGCAGGCGCTGGTAGAGGTCCAAGGCACGGTCGGCCGAGACGAGCGCGTCGTCGAACTTCTCCGCGTCGGCCTGGCGCCGTGCGAGGGTACGCCAGGCGAAAGCCTCGGCTTCCGGGATCTCCCAGGGGCGCAGCGGCGGCTGCGGCGACTCGGCGGGAAGTCCGGTCGTGACCAGGTCGAGGGCGTCGGCCGCGACCTGTAGAGCCTCCCGGCAGCGGCCCGTCTGCGCCAGTGACTCCGACAGGTTGCACTGGGCACTGCTGAGATAGCGGTGGTGCGAGCGGTCGGGGTGGCTGTGCAGGAGGGTCTCGTAGATCCGGACGGCCTCGCGTGCGCTCTCCAGCGAATCGGACAACCGTCCGATCTCCAGATGGCGCACCCCGGCGTTGCTCAGCGAGTGGGCCTTCTCCAGCAGGTACGCGTACGAGTCGTCGAGCCGGGCCAGCGCGTTGAACTGCCGCACCGCCTGCAAGGCGGGGTCGTGCGCCTCGTGCCGGTGTCCGGCGTCGGCCAGGACCCGCGACAGTTTCCGGTTCTCGGTCGCCCAGCGGAACTGTGTCTCCCGGCTGGGCGGTTGCTGGGTCTCGTAGAACGCCACCGCCTTCCCGCGCAGGATGATCGCGAGGTTCAGGAGGGCGTCGGGCTCCTTCTCCTCCAGCTCCCGCGCGGCGGTCGCCGCGAACTCCCCCTCCCAGTCCCCGGGGCGGTCGAAGACCGTCTCCAGGGCCGCCGCGAGGGACCTGCCGGTGGTCGCGTCGGCGGTCTCCAGCGCGGCACGGACCAGCCTGATCAGGGCCGCCGCGTGCCGCCCGACCGCCACCCGCAGCGCGCCGCGGACCACTGGATCCGAGGGCCGCCCGGACGCATCGTCCCCGAACGCCGTGGCGCTGACCATCCGGAGCGTGGCCAGCGCCTGCCGGGCCCCCGCCTCGGGCTGACACGTCGGGTCCACGTCGAGCGCCTCGCAGAGGAGTTCGGGGAAGTCCCGGACCGTGTTCGCCACCAGGTGCTGCGCGAGCCGGGCGGGGCGCAGGGGGCGCAGGGCGCCGTACCCGTCGATGCGCTCCTGGAAGTAGCGCACCAACCGGCGGCGGTACTCCTCCGACGCGTCCTTGAGGTCGGGCACCATCCGCAGCCGTTCGGCGGCCTGGGTCTCCTGCTCGCCCCGGGTCTCCCCGCCCGCGAAGGCCAGGCTGGACACCGCCACCACCCGGTCGAGCAGGACCGGGTCCTTCGGCAGGCAGGCCCGTTCGGCGTGGTCGATCCAGTCCTCCCGCTCCAGGGCGAGTGCCTGCTCGTAGAGGGACTCCGGGAGGGGGCGCGGACCGGTGGTGCCGTGCTGGGCATCCCACTCCGGGTGCAGGAGGCTGTGTGCGTCGCTCATGGCGAGGATGAGGACGAACAGACAGCTGGCGAAGTCCGGGTCGGCGAGGTTCGCGGACGGCTGCGGAAGTCCGCTGTCCGCGGTCCGCTCCGGTTTCCCCTCCGACCCCGCGCTCCGGCGCAGGAACGCCCGGCACGCCTTCGTGTAGATGTCCTCGCGCTCCGCCGCGTCGAGACACAGGAGCCGGTACGGATCCTTCTTCGCCAGTTCGCCGTAACGGTGCCGGAAGGCGGGCCACCACCGGCTCTCGTACCGGGTGGTCGCCAGTACGCGGACCTTCCTCCCATCACTCCGGTGGCGCAGCAGGGCGTCGAGTTCGCCGATCCTGCCGTCCGCGTCGTCGACGACGATCAGCCGGTCCTCGTCCAGATCCATCAGGCGCGCGATGTCCTCCGCCGTCGCCAGCGGGTTGAGCGGTCCCGCCACCCAGCCGAGACCTGTCATCCGCGCGCACAGCTCCCGGGCCAGCCGGGTCTTGCCCACCGAGTGGTCACCGCTGACGAGTTGCAGGGAGACGGGGCGCGGAGCCGAGTCCGTCGTGCACCACTGGGTCAGTCTGCGGAGGTCCTTCTCACGTCCACAGAAGTCCACCAGCTTGTGCTGGGGAAGCAGCAGGTCTGCGGCCGACGAGCTGTCGGAGAGATCCACATAGGGCGGCTCCAGCACCTCCTGTCCTTTCCAGACCGGCTCGATCACCATGGACCGTGCATCCCCTTCCGTGAGCAGGCGCAGGAACTCCTCCTGCTCGCTCAGCAGTTGGACGGGGATCACCTTGAGCCGTCCGGCCTCGCACGCGTCGTACGCGCCGATCAGGCCGAGCAGCCTGCCCCGGCTGAAGACCGCCGCTCCCGAAGCGCCTCGCCACAGCGCGCTCTCGGTGAAGGAACCGGTGCTGACCTGGAAGACCTGGTACCAGCCGGTCCGTGCGGGACCGGTCACCGTTCCGCTGCCGGGGATCAGATGCCCCAGGGTGTGTTCCAGGTTCTGGCTGCGTGCTTCGGACGCCCCCCGCGGGAAGGCGTACGTCTCCGCCGCGAGAGGCTCGGTGCCGGTGAGCCGGCCCCATGCGACGGGCCGCGTCGTCCGCAGTCCGAAGGGGTCGGCGCTGGACGCGCGCAGGAGAGCGAAGCCGTCCACCCCGGTCTCGCGGAAGCCGTCGCTCAGCGCGGCGACCTCGAACCGCGCGGCCGGACCGGCCTGCCGGGCACCCTGCCGTGCCCCCGGCCGCAGCACCCGGACCTCGGCGCCGTCCCCGACCTCGCCGACGCAGTGCGCGGCGGTGAGGACCAGCTGCGGCGCGACGAGATACCCGGAGGAGGTCCCGCGCTCCGAGCGGACGAACGCCACCCGCGGCAGATCAGGGGAGGCCACGGAACTCACCTCCCGGATCGGAGACGAGAGCCGTTCCCTCCAGGCCCAGCCGGATCGTCACGCGCTGCGTCACGCTGTCGCCCCGGCCGGCGCCCGCCTGCGTGGTGACCAGCCAGAACCTCACCCCGCCGGAGGCCCGCGCATCCCGGACCACCTGCACGGTCGTCTCCAGCTCGATCCCCTCCACCTGGAAGACGGGACCGCCGGTCCGTGCCCCCTCCCGCTGCGCGTCCTCCAGGGACCGGCGCAGCGCGGTGATCATCGACGCCAGGTCGATCCGCTCGTTCTCGGACACTGGCCCTCCTCGTCCGGCGTGTCCCGTCCCGCCCAAGGGACGGCCGTACCTCACCCCCGGCCCTCACCGGCCCACGGCCCGTGCCTCAGCTCATCGGCGATGCCGGCCGCCCACTCCTCGACGGCCGCCCAGTCCCGGTAGTCGCGGAACCGGCCGCCCAGGAGGTGGAACAGCAGCCGCCCGCCGCGCGACAGCTGGTCGCGTGACACGACGCCGGAGAACAACCGGTGCTCTCGGTACGACAGACCGTCGGGGAGCGCCGCGAGGATCAGCGGTATCTCCTTCGGCGCCAGCCGCCGCCACGGCCCGCGCAGCGCGGCCGGCATCCCGACGCTGAACAGCCACACGGGCCGCGTCGCCAGGACGCCGAGGTTGTCGTACGCGAAGTCCCGGGCCGGCACCAGCCATGCCTGGCCGTGCACCGCGCTGCCGAGGACGAACGCCCGGTACGCGTCGGCGTCGTCGACCGACTCCACCGGCCGGGCCTCGGCGCTCAGTCCCGCCGAGCACAGCCGGGACGCGATCCGTTCGGCGATCTCCCGCGTGGAGCCGTGCGCGGTCGCGTATCCCACGAGGACGTCCATGGCCTCACCTCCATCCGTTCCCGCGCACAGCGGTCGTGCACCGTGCGCCGACGCCACCCTGTGCCGCCGACGGCACCGCCCGGCAGGGGCCGTACGGCCCTCTCCGCCGTACGGAGGAACCCCGCGAAAGAGCCATGCGGACCAACACCCCCTGCCCGTCCGGCACTTGGGGTGAGTGAGGGGGAGGTGTCGGATGGAACCGTCGGGAGGAGTCCGCCATGAGCACCGCGAAACCGGCCACGCGCCGGATCCACCGCCCCCTGCTCCTCGCCACGGCCGTCGCCCTGGCGGCGTCCCTGACGACGGCGTGCGGGAACAGCACCGGCGGCACGTCCGAGAGGAACACCGGGAACACTGGGAACGCCGGGACCACGGACGGCGCGAGCGGCGGAACCGCCGGCGGCTCCGGCTCCCCGGACGGTCGCGGCACGCCCGGGTGCCCCGGTGCCGTCGGGACACCCGGCGGCTCCGGCATGCCGATGTCCCCCGGGACCGGACCGCACCGGATCCGGACCTCGGTGTACTTCCTGCACGGCGAGCAGGTCTCGCCCGCCCCGCGCACCGTGACCGCGCCCACCACCGCGGCCGGCGCCCTGCGTGCGCTCCTCGCCGGCCCCGACCGCTACGAACGCGACCACGGCCGCACCACCGCCATCCCGGCCGGTACCCGGCTGCGCTCCGTCGTGGTGCGCCGGCACGTCGCCACGGTCGACCTGACCGGCCGCTACGACGACGGCGGCGGAAGCCTCTCCATGCGGGCCCGGCTCGCGCAGGTCGTGTTCACCGCGACCCGCTTCCCGTCGATCGAGAAGGTCGGCTTCGCACTCGACGGCAAGCCGGTGACGGTCTTCGGCGGCGAGGGCATCGTCCTCGACCACCCCGTGGGCCGCGCCGACTTCGAGGACCTCGCGCCGCTCGTCCTGGTCGAGTCGCCGCTGATCGGCGACACCGTCCGCACACCGATCCGGGTGTGGGGGAGCGCCAACACCTTCGAGGGGACGCTCCGGCTGAAGCTCACCGACGCGGCCAAGCACACCGCGGCAGACGTCCGGGTCACGGCCACCTCCGGCTCCGGCACCCGCGGCACGTTCGACGTGACGATCCCCTACCGGGCGGCCCGCTCCGGCGCCGGGACCCTCACCGCGTACTGGAACTCGCCCAAGGACGGCCGCCCGGTGATCGAGGACACCGTCCCGCTGAACCTCCTGCGGTGACCGCCGCCGGCGGGAGCCGGGTCGGTGGGCCGGGGGCGGCGGACGCCCCCGGCCCACACCCGTCACACCGGGACCGGGCCGGTCAACTGCACGATGTCGTCGCCGGCGACGTCGTGCAGCCGGATCGCGAGGTCCTCCAGGGCACGGCTCGCGGCGAGTTCGTCACCGATCTCCGGGACAGGACGGTCGACCGGGTTGCGCCGGGCCAGTCCTCGGCCCGTGAGCTTCGAGGTGTCACGCGTGGTCAAAACGGCTCGCGCGCGCGTCTCGTCGCCCTCCTGGGTCAGATAGATGCGGACCGTCCACTCCTTGGCTTCCATCGTGGGCACTTCCTCTCGGCCGTTCGGAGCGGGCCCCGGTGTCCGGGGCCGTGGACGGGGCCGGCCTCCCGAACCGGCCGGCCCCGCCCTGTCGGATCAGGAGACACGGCGCAGGTGCTGTTCCCTCTCCAGGACAGCCGCCTGGTCGGTGACCTTGCGGGACAGACCGGACAGGAAGCGCAGCACCTCGTACCAGAACCAGGCGCAGCCGGCGATGAGCAGCCCGGTGAGGGTGGTGCCGATGGTGGCGTTGCGCACGGTGAGGTTCCAGGCCCCGAAGAGGTCGAAGTCGGCCAGCCACGCGGCGCCGACACCGAGGGCCACGAACGCGAACGCCCAGAGTTCCGGTATCAGTTGCAGATAGCGGTGCCCGACCTGCGCGACGATCAACGAGGCCAGACCGAGCAACGCCAGCATTCCGAAGGCGTACATGGGTTGTGCCGCCTTTCTGGCGTGATGGAACGGCAGGACCGGGGGAAAGGGGGCCGAGGCCGGCTCCTTCCTCCCTCCCTCTCACCGTTGCGCGCGCGGTGAGCCTGTGCCAGGGACCGACCGGACTTTCCTGGAGAGGGCGCTCGTCACACGGCGCACGCGGGGAAGCGGGCCCTTCGGACCGGCAGGTGAGCCGTTCGGCCCATGCTCCGGTGTCCCCCGGGATGAAACGGTGGGAGACGTGCCCGTGAGACGTACGGCGACGCCGTTCCTCCCGGAACGGATGCCGTACGAGGCCGCCCGTGCGGCCTCTCGGGAAAAGTGGGTGGGCCGCCCACCCCGGTGCCGGGTCCGCACCGGTCGGAACGGGGAACGACATCGTCGTCGGAGGGGATCCCCGTACGACCCGCGGGGCCGGCACTCTCGGGGGAGGGCGGCCGGGGCAGGAACGGGAACAGTCCGCGGAAGCAGGTGGTGACCATGCGAGCCAGAGTCGGTGACATCCTCGTCGTCGAAAGCCCGACCACCGGTGTCACCCGGCGCGACGGAGAGATCGTCGGACTGCACCACGAGGACGGCACGCCCCCCTACGACGTGCGCTGGTCGGACACGCACGAGGTGACCCTGGTGTTCCCCGGCCCCGACGCGCACATACGCCGGACCGCCCGCGGGGATCGCACCTGACGTCCCCGACTCAGCCGATCTCGACCGTGATCCCGGGAGGGGCGCACAGGCTGTTGTGCACGGCGCAGCGGTCGATGACGGCCCGCAGGCTCTGCCTCAGGACCGAGGTGAGCGGCGCCGGCGGCAGGACGCGCAGGCGGACGGCCGCGACGCGCGGTGCCGGTCCCTCGGCGAGCGTGAAGTCGGCCTTGACCCGCAGATGTTCGTACGGCTGGTCCAGGAGCCGCAGGAAGCGCGTCGCGTCCGACGCGGCGCAGGAGGCGAGTGCCGAGACGAAGAGCTCCAGCGGGGTGGGCCCCTCGTTGTCGCCGCCTTCCTCGACCGGTTCGTCCACGGTGAGTTCGTGGTCACGCACGAAGAGGGCGAACGCCCGGTCCGCGACGTGGGTGACCTCGACTCGCCCGGGAGGCCCGGCGAGCGCCCTGCGCAGCGTGGGGACATCGGTGTCACGGGCTGGTGAGAGCTGGTTCATGGGACCACCCCCTGGGGTGCGGCGGATGCCGGTACGGGCGCGGCGCCGGGCGGGCCGACAACTTCATCCTGGGACGGAGAGCCGTGTCCGCGAACGGGCCGGTCGGGCCCTTCCACGGGGACGGTCGGCCCGTGACAGGCGCACGAAGGGTGTGCGGGGGCGCGTACACGGGGCGCGGTCCGTTCCGGCGTCTCAGTCCCGGCCGTCGAGGCACTCCACCGCCAGGTCCCTCATCCGGGCCCGCTTCTCCCGCAGTTGTTCCCCCTCCTGGCGCCAGCTGCGGTGGGCGTGCAGACGCCAACGCCGTGGTCCGCGGCGCTGCCAGCTCTCTTCGGCGATCCGGGCACACGCGTCCTCGACCACCAGCATCATCACGTTCGGCAGCCGGAGGGCGGCCTCCACCCCCACGGTGCGCTGCGCGCACGTCAGCTCCAGGAACGCCGACGGACGCCGACGGGAGCGCAGCCACCACGGAATCCCGCTCACCGTCACCACCTCCGCTCCCGCCCAAGTGGTCGAGCATGCAGGTCCGCGGCACGGAGCGGAACAGGCCGACCGGCCCCGACCGGGGCACCGGGCGGCCTGTTCACGAACGGACGGTCACTTGACGGTCTTGACGCCGGAGATCAGCTTGCTCGCCAGGTCGGACTGGACCAGCAGATGTGTGTGGCGGACCGGACCGCCGGGGGTCGTCCAGGTGAGCGTGACCAGGCTCCTGCAGCGGCCGGAGCCGGTGCCGTTGGAGGAGACGGACCACTGGACGGGGACGTCCTTCGTGCGCAGCATGCCGTCCTGGTGGTGCACCGCCTCCCAGCGGACCAGGGCACGACGGAAGCTCGCGGTCAGGTAGTGCTGGCGCAGCGAGGTGCTGAGCCGTCCGTGACCGGAGTCGTGCAGGACGTCGATGTAGACGCCGTAGAAGTCGGCCACACGGTCGACGGCGGACAGGGTGCTGCCGCTGCGGACCGGGTGAGCCGCCGGTGCCGCGTCGGTGCCACCGGCCGCGGCGGCCGGGGCGAGCAGCGCGACGAGAAGGACCGGGGCTCCGGTCGCGACACCGCGCCGCATGCGTGAGGCGCTCATGGTGTTCTCCCTCCTTCCTGATGTCCGGAAGAACACGGGGAGTTGCCCCGCTTCCAGTACACCGCGCGGCTTCCGCGGACGTGGTGGGCCGATCGGTCCGATCCGGCGGCCGTCCGGTTCACCGGGCACGTGGAGGCTGCGCGCCGGACGCCGCAGCCCGGCCGAGGAGCTCGGTGACCTCGGCGTCGGAGATCTGGCCGAAGTCGCGGTACCAGGCACCTACCGAGCCGAGGAGGCGCGAGGCCCGGGGACAGACCACGGCGTCGGCCGCGGTGCGCAGGCGGCGGACGGCGGCCTCGGCCGCGACCGGCACCGCCAGCACGACCGCGGCCGTCCCGCGCCGACGCGCGATCCGGCAGGCGGCCTCGGCGGTCACCCCGGTGGCCAGTCCGTCGTCCACGATCACGACGGTGCGTCCGCTCAGCGGGACAGCCTCGCGTACCGCACGGCACAGGCGCAGACGCCGGTCGAGTTCGGCCCGCTCGGCGCGCAGTACGCTCTCGCGTTCCGCGGCCGTGAGCCGGGCCCGGGCGATCATGCCGTCGTCGAGCAGGAGCACCTCGTCCTCCCCGACGGCCCCGAAGCCCACCTCGGGCTGTCCGGGCAGCCCGAGTTTGCGGACGACCAGCACGTCGAGCGGCGCGTCCAGCGCCCGGGCCACCTCGTAGGCCACGGGCACCCCGTCCCGCGGCAGACCGAGCACCACGGGGAGACGCTGGCGCAGGAACCCCAGGTGTCCGGCCAGCTGTCGTCCGGCCGCCCGACGGTCGTCGTACCGCACGGGCCCCTCCTTCGCTGCGGGATGCCGTCCGGCATCATCCCTCCATCCGAGCCGTCGGCGGTCGACGCGGTCAGGGGCGACCGGGTCCCGGCGGGGGACCATCGGACCATTCCGGGCGAAGGCCGCAGGCGCCAGTGTGACGGCTGTCCGCGCGCTGTGGCCGCTACGGCGGGACGACCGACAGAGGGAGGTTCCATGGCGTGGAGCAGGCTCACCCCTCTGCGTCGGCCGACGGTCTTCCTGCGCCGCGTCCGTGGTGCGGTGCGGGTGGCCCTACCCCGGTCGGCCCCCCTGCCCGTCGCGATCCGCTGCCACGGGGGATGCCTCGTCATCGAGGTGCTGCGCGAGATCGGTCCGGCCGCGGAACCGGGCCTCGGCCGCCTGCTGCACGCGGCGATCCGTCCTGGCGGCACGGCCGTCCTCGTCGATCTGCGGCGGGCTCCCCGGCTGGGAGGCGGAGGCCTGGGACTGTTGTGCATGGCCCGTCTGCTGGCGGACCGCCACGGCCTCGCGTTCGCGCTCGTCGGCGCCGACGAGCCTCCGCCGGTCCCGCTCGAGCCGGACCGGCCGCGCGGCGAGGCGGTCGCCGACCGGCTTTCCGACCGGGCGCCGGTCCCCGTCGGCCGAGGGCCGGCCGGTCGCGCTCTGTGACGGGTGTTCGCCGGTCCGCAGGCGCGCGCACCGAATGCTTCGCCTTGGGAGGGCCGTCCCAAGGCGCGCTGACGTGGACGCGTCTGATGCGTTCGGCTGAGAGGAAGGGGGCCGGATCGCCCTGCGGGCCTGGTCGGTACGGCGTATTCGTGCCTGTGACGTCCTGGTCGGACGTCGGTTGTCGGGAATGCGCCGCTCTCGGGAGGCGCGACGGCCTTACGCTCCTGGTCCGCGCCCCGGACCCCGGCCGGATCAGCACGACCAGCGCAGCGGAGATGACGTGCCGTGAGGAGAACCCTCAGCGCCGTGCCGTCCGCAGTACCGACGGCGGCGGAGTCCGGGACCGTTCGTCCCCGCCGTGCTGCCCCCGTGCCCGGCCCCCACGGCCCCGGCGCCTTCCCTCTCCCGCGACCCCGTGCGCCCCCGCCCCAAAACCCCGAGGTGTCCGACCGTGCCGTCCCGCGTCGCGGGTGCCCGGCCGAGGGGGAACGGGGGCGATCGATGACCTGGTACACGACGAGTCGGCCGACCGCTCGCGGGAACCGGTGCCGTACCCGGTTCCGTCGAGAGCGCGGGCCCGGTCGAGCCGTCGACCGAGGGTGGGGAGACCAACGTGAGCACGGAGAGCGGCGGACCGCTGCGCAGGCTGCGACTGGACGACTTGCTGGACGAACTGCACGCGCGCATCGGCGCGGTCCGCAGCACCCGCGACCGGGTGCAGTCCCTGCTCCAGGCGGTGCTGGACGTGGGCTGCGGACTGGAGCTGTCTCCGGTGCTGCACCGCGTCGTGGAGGCGGCGGTGACCCTGGCGGACGCCGAGTACGGAGCGCTCGGCGTGATCGGGGAGGACCGGCGCCTGTCGGCCTTCGTACCGGTCGGGATGAGCGAGGAGACCCAGGAGCGGATCGGCCCGCTGCCCAGGGGCCACGGCCTGCTGGGCACACTCATCCGGAACCCGGAACCGGTCCGGACCGCCGACGTCGCCGGCCACCCCGACTTCCGGGGCTTCCCCGAACACCACCCGCCGATGCGGTCCTTCCTCGGGGTGCCCATCCGGGTCCGCGACGAGGTCTTCGGCAACCTGTACCTGACGAACCGGCGCGGCGCGCCCGAGTTCGATGCCGAGGACGAGGCCGTCGTCTCGGCGCTCGCCGTCGCGGCCGGCGTCGCCATCGACAACGCCCGGCTCTACGAGGAAGCGCGCCGCAGGGAGACGTGGCTGGCCGCCGCGGCGGAGATCACCTCCGCTCTGCTCGCGGACAGGACGCAGACGGAAGTGCTGCGGATGGTCGCCTGGCACGCGCTGCGCAACGTCTCGGCAGACCTGGGAGCCGTCCTCGTCCGCACGGACGGTGGCCGGGCGCTGCGCACGGCGGTCTCCGTCGGCGAGGGCGCGGAATTCTTCGCCGGCCTGCGACCGCTCCCGCGGGCGGGCCTCCTGGCGACGGCGCTCACCGGCCGTGGGGCCGTCGCCGTCGACGACCTCGCCCGCGAACTGCACGTCGGCGAGGAACTGGGACTCGGCGTGGCCGTCCTCGTGCCGTTGGGGGTCGCCGGGTCGGCCCGGGGGGTCCTGCTGCTCGCCCGGGGCAAGGGACGCGCGCCCTTCGGGACGGCGGAGACCGGCCCGCTGGTCGGTTTCGCCGCCCAGGCGGCCGTCGGCATCGAACTCGCCGAGCGCAGGAAGCGCGCGCGGCGGACCGCCACCGACGAGGAGCGCGAACGCGTCATGGACGACCTGCACGACGTCGCCGTACAGCGGCTGTTCGCCCTGGGGATGGGGCTGGCGGCGCTGCGGCGCCTGGTGAAGCGTCCGCCGGACGCAGTCGAGCGGATGGCACGGCTGGTCGACGACCTCGACACCACGATCAAGCTGATCAGCTCGGCGGTCCTGAGGCTGCGCCTGCGGGAGCACCAGGGGACACCGAGCCTGTGGGCGAGGGTGGCGGCGACGGTGGAGCAGGCGGCAGGGCCCCTCGGCCTGGTACCCGTCCTGCGGATGGAGGGCGTACCGGACGGCGGGGCGTCCGGTCCCGTCGCCGACCAGGCGACCGCGATGCTCACCGAGGCGCTGGACAACGTCGCCCGGCACGCCCGTGCCCGGTCCGTCGACGTCCGTCTCGTCGCCGGGGACGGGATGCTGGCCGTCGACGTCACCGACGACGGCACCGGCATTCCCGAGGGCGTGGTCCTGGGCGGACTGGCGGACCTGGAGGTCCGGGCAGCCGCACTGGGCGGCGGCCTCGTCGTGGAGATACCACCCGGGGGCGGCACCCGCCTGCGCTGGCGTGTCCCCCTCACCGGCCGACCGCGGCCCACGACACCCGGAACGTGACAGCCCGCCGCCGCGCCCCTGCGGCGTGCGCCGCCGGACGCCCCCGCGCGCCCTTTCACCCCCGGTGGTGGCCCCAAGGGCCGAGAGCGGGGCCGACCGGCCCCTCCTGCCCGGCGGGCCCCTGCCGGTATGACGGGAGCGGAACACGACCGGGACGGCGAATCCGCAGCACTCCAACGGCTTCGGGAAGAGAAAGAGGAGGCGACGATGCCCGAGTGGTGGACCGGCGGTCCGTCCCACACGGTCCGCCGGTGGTGGGACGGCCGACGGCAGTTCGTGGAACTGCACGGCGAGATCGACGTGCACGCGGCCCCTCCCGGCAGCGACTTCCTGGACGGCACCCCCGGCACGCGGGCCGACACCGTCGTCGACCTGCGGCACGTCACCTTCATCGACGGCAGCGGCCTCAACGCCCTGCTGCGTACGGCCGTGCGGCTCAGCGCCGCCCGGCACCACCTGGCCGTCGTGGTCACCGATCCGCTGCATCGGCGCCTCCTGTACCTGGTCGGTCTCGGCCCGGACACCACCGTGCACACCACTGTCCCCGAAGCGGACCCTGCGCCGGGCGCGACGCCCCCGAGACCGGGCCACGACACCCCGGTGACCGGTACGGCAGGCGGCGGGCTGCGCACCGGGTGACGGGCCGTCCATGAAGGCGCCGGCCCCGCCGGAACCTCACTCCGGCGGGGCCGGGACCCGCGGGCCGGTGGCATCCCGCAGGTCCTCGTCCATCGCCTGGCCCACCGGCCGGCGCGGTGTCGCCGCGCCCTCGGGCCCGTAGCCGAGCCGGATCACCATCTGCGCGTGCGCCTTGCGGCCGTCCGCGCCGGGGACGAGCTGTTCGCGCAGGTCGGGCCATTCCAGAGCCTGATGCAGCAGGGACGCGCGCAGCCCGTGGGCGGTGGCCACCAGCAGGACGCGTTCCAGGGCCTGCCCCGCCCGCAGCCAGTCGGTCCGCCGGTCGTGCGCGGTCGACAGCACGGCGAGCGAGGGCCTGCGCTCGAACGGACGCGAGGGCAGGTCCGAGGGGTGCCGGTGGGCGCCGAAGTCCCGCAGGGGGAGCCGTTCCCGGAAGTCCTGCGGCCCGAGCACACCGGGCGGCAGGCCGAGCCGCTCCCCGTCCGGCTCGCGCACCCAGTGACGGCTCTCCGCGGCCCGGTCGGGGTCGGCGGTGTTGCGGTGCTCGGCGTCCCACGTGAGCCGCAGCAGCCGCTCCGTCTCGCCCGGACCGGGACGGCTCAGCACGGCGCCCTCGTAGTGCGCCGCCTCGGCGAGCTCCGTCAGGACCGCCAGGGGAACCGGCACGTCGTAGAAGGGCAGCCGGCTGCTGTGCCGGTACCACAGCGCCTCGTACAGCCGGGCGGCCGGCGCACCCCGTGCCGGACCGCCCAGCCGCACGGTGGCGAGCAGCTCCGGCTCACCGGGGGAGGGCAGCAGCCTGGTCACCGGCTCCCGGCCGAGCCGGGCCACCGCCACCCGCAGATTGAGGACCGCGCAGCCGACGGACAGATGCAGGGCGCGGCCCGTCGGGTCGGCGTGCCGCAGTCCGCGGTGCGCCGCGGCCCGGACCTCGAACGTCGTGCCGTCCGGGGCGAGGCGGAACCGCCAGGGCTGGGTGTTGTGCACGGACGGCGCCGCCACGGCCGCCGAGACCAGGGTCTGTGCCGTGGGAGCACCGAGAGCCGTGGACCACATCGGGACCTCCTTCCCGCCCCGTGCCACGGGGCCGGTGGGCCGGGGAAGCGACGGTGCCCAGTGTGCTGACGGCGCGCCGCCCGCGGCAGGGGCCGTCCGGCACCCCGGGGTGGCCCCAACGGCACCCTGTGGCGCGGTGCGCTCCGTGATGCCCTGGAAGGAGACGGCCGAGAGGGGGCATACCGTGCGTGGACCGGCGTGGCCGACGGGCCGAGGGCCCTACGCGCTGCTCGCGGCGGGCTCGGCGGGTGTCGCCTTCACGCTGAGCGCCCTGCGGGACGCGCGGCTGCTGCGACGCACGCGGGAGCGCTCCGAGTGGCCGCGGAACGGGCCGGGAGGTGCTCATCATGCAGCGTCACGTGACCGCCGGGATCGACGGATCGGCGGAGAGCCTGGCCGCCGCCCACTGGGCGGCCGGGGAAGCGCTGCGACGGGGGGTCGGGCTGAGGATCGTCCACGTGTGGCCGCGCCCTCTCACCCCGGGCCGCTCCGCCGCCGCCCACGAACAGGCCGAGCACACCCTTGACCGGGTGGCCTGCGGCGTCCGGGCCAGGCATCCCCGGCTGGCGGTCGTCGAACGGCTCGTGCGGGACGCCGCGACCGACACCCTGGCCGCGGAAGCGGACCGGGCGGATCTGCTGGTGCTCGGCTCCCGGGGACTGGGCGGGCTGCACGGGTTCGTCGTCGGATCGGTCTCCCACCGGGTCCTGGCCCGCTCGACGGCTCCCGTGGTGCTCGTGCGCGCGGGGGTGACGTACGCCGCCGAACACCTGCCGGCCACACACGGCGTCTCGCCGGAGGAGATCCCCGGCCTGCCCTACCGGGACGTCGTCCTCGGACTGGACACCTCGCACCCGTGCGACGAACCGGTCGCGTTCGCCTTCGCGTCCGCCCTGCGCCGGGAGAGCGCACTGCGCGTCGTGCACACCTACCGCGCCCCGGACGGCGGGAACGCCCACGGCACGCCACCCGGGCAGCTGCGCGCACGGCAGGAACAGGCACTGGCCGCGGCACTGCGACCGTGGCGCGAGAAGTTCCCGGCGGTGACCGTGACCGAGACGGTCACCGAGGGGAGCGCCGCCGCCGAACTCACGCACGCCTCGGCCAGGGCCGCCCTGCTCGTCGTGGGCCGGCGGACCCGGGACGGCCGCTCCGGGCCGTACCTCGGCGCGGTCACGCACGCGGTGCTGCACCACGTGGGCTGTCCCGTCGCCGTCGTCCCGCACACCTGAAGCCGGCGGCCCCACCGGCCCGGACACAGGGCCGGACGGCCCCTGTCGGCCCGTACCGCCGCACCGGGACGCTGGAGACGGTCCACGGAAGGGTGGAACACCATGTCAGCGCCGTACGAAACTCCCGTCTCCGCGAGGCCCGGCCACGCGGCCTTCCACCTCGCCCGCGCCGCCGGCACCGCGCCCTCGGTGCACAACACCCAGCCCTGGTCCTTCGTCGACGAGGGCGGGGACCACGGGTTCGAACTGCACGCCGATCCCGGACGCCGGCTGCCCCTGACCGATCCGGGGGGCCGGCAGATGGTCATCAGCTGCGGGGCGGCGCTGTTCAACGTGCGGGTCGCCGTGCGGCATCTGGGCTTCCGGCCCGTGGTGACCCTCCTCCCCGACCTCGCGCGCCCGGACTTCCTGGCCCGCGTACGGTGGGGCGCCCACGCCCCGCTGACCCGTGAGGTGGCCCTACTGGAACGGGCGATGACCATGCGCCACACGCACCGCGGGCCGTTCGGCCCCGGGCCCCTGCCGTGGACCCTCGTCGAGGAACTGCGAGAACACGCCCGCGCGGAAGGCGCCCTGCTCCAGACGATCGACAACCCGGAGAAGCTGAGGATCCTCGCGGCGGCGGTACGGGAAGCGGAGTCCGCGCACCGCGCCGCCCCCGGCCACGTCTCCGAGATCGCCGGGGGATCCGGCCCCGCCGTACGGCCGTGGCCGGAGCGCGTGCCCCACGACGCCTGCCGCCTCGATCCGGACCGCACGTTCCTCGCCGGGCGCGACTACACCGGCCGCCTCACCGAGTGCGCGAGCGGGATGCGCCGGTGGACGGAACGCTCCGGCACGGTCACCGTCCTGTCCACCGTCTACGACACCCGCGCCGACTGGCTGCGGGCGGGGCAGGCCCTCCAGCGGGTCCTGCTGTGCGCCGCGGCCCACGGCGTGCAGGCGGCCTTCCACACCCAGCCGCTGGAATTCCCCTCGCTGCGCGCGGAGGTGCAGGACAGGCTGACGGGAGACCGCTTTCCCCAGCTGATCCTGCGGCTCGGCCGCACCCAGGACTCCTGGACCTGCCCGCGCCGCCGCCCCGCACAGACCCTGGCTCCGGCGACCGGCTGACCCGGCGTCACTCCCAGGTCAGGTCGGCACCGGCACCTCCCTCGACGACCTCGCGCGCGACATCGTGCAGCGGCCGCTGGTGGGCGCGCGCATGCCGGCGTATGCGGGTGAACGCCTCGTCCACGGTGACCGTCCAGCGCACGGCGAGGATGCCCTTGGCCTGTTCCACGACCACCCGGCTGGTCAGGGCCCGTTCCAGCTGGGCGGTGAGGGCGCGGCTGCGGTCTGCCTCCCGCGCGCGCCGCAAGATCGCAGAGGCGAAATCCGCCAACGACTGACCGAGCACCAGGCTCTCCTCGGACAAGACACACCGCGGATCGTCCGACAGCAGCACGAGCGCGCCGCACGAACGGGTCGGCTCGCGCAGCGGAAGAGCCGCCACACGGCGGTGGCCCAGCCGCAGCGCCCGCGGAGCGTAGTGCGGCCAGCGCTGCCGGGCCGGACCACTGTCGAGGACCGCCCGGACTCTCCGCCCGGAAGCGGACCGGCAGTCGTGACCGGGACCTTCGCACAGGGCCACGGCGTCGCGCTCCAGCCGTGCCACCTCGGGATCGGAACCCGCCACGTGGGTGGTCTCGCCCTCCGAGGCGGAGAACACCGCGGTCGCGGCACCGGCGCCCAGCAGGGCCGAGCCGCTGCGTACGAGGACCGCGAGGGTCGTGGGGATGTCGGCGGGACCGTCCGCGGTGCCACCGGCCAACGCTACGAAGACATCGGCCAGCCGTTGTTCGGGTGTCACAGCGCCTCTCCCCAGTCGAGTTCCGCCCGCCTGTGCAAAATGCTCTCCGCGATCGTCTCGATGGACACGTTGTCGGTGAACGCGCGGGCCTTGATGAGTGCCAGTGCGTCACCGGCGCCGCAGCCGATGCGCGCGGAGAGCATGCCGGCGGCCTGCTGCACGGTCGCTCGGAGATCGGTGCCGCCGTAGAGGCCGGGATCGGCGTCGGGGCCGAGCAGCACGATGCGGACGAGGGCAGCGGCGACATCGGCGAGACAGGCACGAGAGGTGAGAGCCGGCCGGGTGTTGAACGCTGCCAGCGCACCGATGCAGCTGTCGCGGGTCCGCATCGGGACGGCGGTCACCGAGACGATGCCGAGGGACAACAAAGCCGAACCGTAGGCGGGCCAGCGTGTCCCGATAGCCTGCCCCGTCGCCTCGACGGGATGGAGCTCCGACGCCGCGTCACGGGACGGCCCCTCGCCCAGGATGTACTCCAGGTCCTCGGCGGCGCGGGACCGCTCGTCGGACACGGCGACCGCGAGCTGATTGTGGCCGGAGTCTGTCAGGATGAGCGCCGCGCTGTCCGAACCACAGACATCGGCCACGCCGGCCATGAACCGGGGCCAGGTGCCCTCCCCGGTCCACTCCGCCGTACGCCGTGCGAACGACTCCTGGAGAGCCGCCGACGATCGGTGGCACGCGGCCGTATGGCGCTGCGTCTGCGCGATCTGCGCGAACACCTCACTGCCGGTTCTCTCGGCCAGCCGTTCATGGCGCTCGGCGGACGCCTCTGCCCGCTGCGCACGCTCCAGAGCCCGGACGGCGCGGTCGCGCGCCGTCGCCGCCGGACTACGAGGTTCGTCACGACCTGGCGGGTTCATACCTGAAGCTTACGACGTCCCGTCAGTCGAGGTCCGGGGATCTACTCTCCTCCATCAGCAGGACGACACCGCCGTTGTGGCCGTCGAACGGAGAGCAGAACACGTCGCAGGTGATGGACCGTCCGATGCGGCTGAGTGCCTGGAGGCTTATCGGACCGGTGCGTTCGCGGGTTTTCAGGCAGGCACGGACGACGGGTTGCAGCAACTCGGTGGGCAGACCGAAGTCCAGCGCGAAGAACTTCTCGCTCAGGACCTCGTCGGAGCGCAACCCCCACAGATCGACCGCACCGCGATTCCAGCCCTTGACCTTCAGGTCGCGGTCCAGGACCACCACACCCGCCTCGATGCTGGTCAGGACGGCCTCCAGAAAGGCCCTGGCCTCGTCCAGTTCCTCGGTGCGGATGCGCATCTCGTCGTTCATGGTCTCCAGTTCCTCGTTACCGGACTGGAGTTCCTCGTTGGTGGTCTCCAGTTCCTCGTTGGTGGACTGGAGTTCCTCGTTGGTGGTCTCCAGTTCTTCGATGCTGGACTGGAGTTCCTCGTTGGTGGTCTCCAGTTCCTCGTTGGTGGACTGGAGTTCCTCGTACGCCGTCTCCAAGTCCTCGCGCACCCGCTTGATCTCGGCCTTGAGCTGGGTGGGCACTGTGACGTCGAGGAAGGAGATCGCGGTGGCGGCGTGCAGTCCGCTGGGGCCGGCGAGCGGCTGGATGACGATGTCGAAGTACTGGAGGTCCTCACCCGTCCTGCGCTCTACCCGGTTGACCCGCAGGGTGCGCCGCTCGTGCGTGGACTGGTCGATCAGGGAGCGGAGTTCGACCGGCCGGTAGGAGATCTCCAGGTCCTGGAAGGGGCGGCCGACGTCGGTGGAGGCCAGCCCGAACTGGATCCGCGCCTGGCTGTTGATCACCACCACGGAGCCGTCGTCGTCGACGGCGATCGACGGGGTCGGTCCCGCGTCGAGGACCAGATCGCGCAGCTGCCGGCTGCGGGACATCGAATGCAGCTCGATCCCCGCACCGGCCCGGCCCTTCGAAGGGGCCGGGTGGTGGGGCAGGCCGGAGTCGCCCGCGCGGCGCTGGAAGATCCGCTCCCGCATGTTGACCACGTCGAAGCGGTCGGCGTCGTTGAGGAGCATCTCGGCCTTGCCGAGGAACAGGAGCGCGTTCTTGCGCAGGGCGAAGTGGAAACGGTCGATGATCTGGGTCTGGGCCTCGACATTGAAGTACATCAGCGTGTTGCGGCAGACCAGCAGGTCGAGCCGGGAGATGGGAGCGTCCCGGGTGATGTCGTGCCGGCCGAAGATCACCCGGCGCCGCAGGTCGGGCCGGAAGCTGTACTGCGCGCCGTTCTGGTCGAAGTACGTCTCGCGCAGCGCGGCGGGAAGGGACTCCAGCGACTTCGCCGGGTACAGGCCCGAACGGGCCTGCCGCAGCGCCTCCTCGTCGATGTCGGTGGCGTAGATCTTGACGCGGCGCAGACACTCGTCGAGACCGAGTACCTCCGCGAACATGACGGCCAAGGAGTATGCCTCCTCGCCGCTGGAGCATCCGGCGCTCCACACCCTGACCTCCTGGTCCGGCACGAGGTCGGCGAGCAGTTCGGGGACGACCTGGTGCTGGAGGAAGTCCCAGGCGTCGGGGTCGCGGAAGAACGACGTGACGTTGATCAGGATCGTGTTGAAGAGAGCGCCGAACTCTCCCGCGCTGGTTTCGAGGAGATCCTGGTAGTCCTGGTAGGAGCGGGTCCCGACATCGGTCATCCGCTTGCGGACGCGCCGTCCCAGGGTGGAGCGCTTGTATCCGGTGAAGTCGAAGCCGCGGGCGTCCCTGAGGAAGACGAGCAGTCCCTCCAGCGCTTCGTCGGTCTGTCCCTGCTCAGATTCGTCCATCACTGCCTCTTGGTCTCGACAAGTCCGCGGATGACGGACGCGATCTCCTCAAGAGGTAGCACGAAGTCCACCGCCCCCGTGTTTACCGCAGCCTGCGGCATTCCGTTGAACTCGGCCGTCAGAGGATTCTCCGCGATCACCGTGCCGCCGCGCGACTTCACGGCGTCGGCACCCATCGCGCCGTCGTTGCCGGTTCCGGTGAGCACGCACGCGATCGCCCGCCGACCGTAGGCGCCGGCGACGGATTCGAACAGGAGATCCGCGGAGGGCCGCAAGAAGTGGACCAGTTCGGCGTCGGACAACGACATCACGCCGTCGGCGCCGACGAGCAGGTGCCGGTCGGGAGGAGCGATGTGGACGGCGCCGGGCAGTGCCCGCTCCCCGTCCCGCGCGAGCGTGACCGGGAGGGCGCACCGCTTGGACAGGATATCGGCGATCACCGTTCTGTGCCGGGGGTCGAGGTGCTGCACCACCAGCACGGGCACGGGGAAGGCCGGGCCCAGCGCCCCCAGGAGCACGCTCAGACCGTGGATGCCACCGGCCGACGAGGCAACCGCGACGATGGCGTATTCGTCCCCCTGGGACGGGTCGATCGTCACAGGGGCGAGCTTAGCGGAGTGTCCACGGAGTGTGGCGCCCGCATTGATTTCAGCCGAACGTGTCAAGCACAATTGGCGAATTCCGTCCTGACAGGTGAGTCGGCCGGCGTGCGAGGTGCACATGCCCTCGGCACGGTCCACCCTGTCCCTGACATCGTCGCACGCGTCACCCCTGTCCCCGGTGACGGCGGGAACCCTGCCCACGCCCGCCCGGAGACCGGGTCGGGCAGCTCGTTGAATTCTTGGTGATCTTCCCATGTTCAGGGATGCCTCCTTGTCCACGTCCACCCGGTACGTGCGCGTTCACCGGACGCGGGGACGTACCGTCGTCGAACTTCGCGGTGAAGTGGACATCGCCGCGGCCGTCCACATCGCTCCGGAACTGGACGCGGCGACCCGTGGCCGCACCCCCGTGGTCGTGATCGACCTCGCTCCCGTCGAGTTCATGGACTGCTACGGGCTGGGGCTGCTGTGCCGTGCCCGTCGACGCGTCGAAGAGCGGGGCGGGCACCTCACACTCGTCTGCCCCCATCCCATGATCCTCACCATGCTCCGGAGTGTGCAGCTCCGTCATGTCTTCGCCCTGGCGGCCACTTTGGACGACGCGCTCGACGGGCCTGCGGTGACGGACTGAGCGCGTGCCCCTTGCCCCGTCCGGCCGGGAGCGCATGGGGCCGGTCGGCCCCCGGAACGAGCCGGTCGGTACCTGCCCGGGCGGCGTCCGGGAGGCGAGAGTGGGGGACGTGCCCGTGAGACAGACGGCTGCGAGGTTCTTCTTGGGGCAGGGCCTCCCCGCCGTGGTCCGCACGGCCGGGCCGGGCTGCCGTGGCCCGGGGGAGCGGACACGTCTCGGGGGCGGCGCCGGCGCAGGGACCGGCGCGGGCCGCTGCGGCGGCTCCTCGGAAAAGAAAGAAGGGGCGGGCCGGGGGGGCCCGCCCCGCCGGGCCGGCGCGAGGCCGGCCGGGGAGGCCGTCGTCGCGGGTGTCCCCCCGGCCGCCGCGCGGGCCCGGCATCGGGCCCCGGGCACGAGGGCCGCCCGCGCGGCGTGCTCGTGGGCCGGCTGCCGCGGCATTGCGGGCTCACACGGGTGGTGAAGCAACGGCCTGCGGGTCCGCGCCGCCCTGGTCCAGCCGGAACGGCGGGTAGACGTCGGTCAGCAGGAGAGCGTAGACCAGGACCCGCACCGTCCACCGGTTGAGGCCGGTCACCAGCTCGAAGATGCCGCGCGGATAGACCCCGGTGAACAGCAGGGCGACCCCGGCGAAGAACACCAGGACCGAGATGAGGCCGCCCGAGGCCCACAGCACCCTCGGACCGCCGCACAGGAAGCCCAGGACCACATAGTGGGGAAGGGCGAGGAGCCACCACTTCACCAGGACCAGGCCGCGGGAGAGCTCCTTGGGATAGGCCACCTCCAGGCGCGCGGGGTAGTCGGGGACGTCGGCGAGCGTGAAGGGCGGGTAGCGGTCGGTGCCCAGGGCGGCGCCCGCGTAGTAGCCCACCCGCCAGCTCCAGCGCAGGACACCGGCGGTGAAGTCGAACAGGGCCCGCGGATAGTGGCCGGTGAACAGGACGGCGAAGAACGCCACCACGCTCACCAGGGCGCAGGCCGCCCACAGCACGACGAGCACGAGGTAGTGGGGGAGCGCCAGCAGCCACTTGACCAGCCACAGCCAGCGCGACAGCCGGGCGTCGAGGACGGCCGTGAGCCGGACCGGATGAACCGGAGGCGGGGCTGCCTGCGGGGACGCGTGCGATGTCATGGTTCTCGCTCTCCTCGGGATCGGGATCGGACAGGACCAGGAACGGGGACAGGAAGGGGGACGCCGCACAGCGCACCGAGGCAGCTGCCGTCACGTGCCGGCGGGCCGCTCACGGAAGGCGATCCGGACCGGCGTCCGGGAACCGCAGACCGGTGCGCGCGGAGAACAGGTGCAGGGCGTCCGGGCGCGGCGTGATCCGCAGCCGTTCCCCCTTGGCCCACTTCTCCCGCCCGGGCGCGCGGACGACGACCTGGACGGCCTCCCTGCCCACCTCGGCCGTCGTGTGCAGGTAGGTGACCGCGCCGGTGTCCTCCACGGCGTCGACCACCACCTCCCACCCCGGGACGTCCGCGTCCTCGCGGGGCAGGACGGCGAACTGTTCGGGACGGACCCCCAGGGTGATCTCCGTGCCCCCCTCACCACGGGCGGCGTCCAGGACCGGCCGGGGCAGCGGGACGGACAGCCCGCCCAGGGCGACACCGGACCCCGTGAGCGCGAGACGGAAGAGGTTCATCGCCGGGGAGCCGATGAACCCGGCGACGAACGCGTTGGCGGGCCGCCGGAACACTTCCCTCGGGGTGCCCACCTGCTGGAGCTCGCCGTCCTTGAGGACCGCCACCCGGTCGCCCATGGTCAGGGCCTCGACCTGGTCGTGGGTGACGTACACGGTGGTCGTGCCGAGCCGCCGTTGCAGCGACGCGATCTGGGTGCGGGTCTGCACCCGCAGCTTGGCGTCCAGGTTGGACAGCGGCTCGTCCATCAGGAAGACCTGCGGCTCACGGACGATCGCCCGGCCCATCGCGACCCGCTGGCGCTGGCCCCCGGAGAGGGACTTGGGCTTGCGCTCCAGGTATTCCGAGAGGCCGAGGACACCGGCCGCCTCGGCGACCCGGTGCCGGACGTCGGCCTTGCCCATCTTGGCGATCCGCAGGGCGAAGCCCATGTTGCCCGCCGCCGTCATGTGCGGATAGAGGGCGTAGTTCTGGAACACCATCGCGATGTCGCGGTCCTTCGGCGGCAGCCGGGTCACGTCCCGGTCGCCGATGCGGACGGTACCGGAGTCGACGTCCTCCAGCCCGGCCAGGATGCGCAAGGTGGTCGACTTCCCGCAGCCCGACGGGCCGACGAGGACCATGAACTCGCCGTCGGCGACCTCCAGTTCGAGATCGTGGACGGCGGGCCGGTCCGTCTTCGGGAAACGGCGGGTGACCTTGTCGAAGGCGACCCCTGCCATGACCCCTCCCTCCCCGTGCCGCGGCCTGGGCGCGGGCGTGCCCAGGCCGCGGCACGGCTCCAGCGTCGGACGCCCGGCCCGCTCGGCAGCAGAGGCCGGACGGCCCTTTCCCCCGGCCGAAGGGCCTGCGACGGAACGGGCCGGGCGACCTCTGGGCGACGGCCGCCGCGCGGAGAAGGCTGGTATCGGGGAGGGGCGACGAGCCGGGGAGGCGGGATGCCGAGGTCCACGGAGGGGAAGCGGCGCCTGCGGCGACTCCTGGCGCGGGCGGTGCGTGGCGCGACCGGCACGGCCACACTGCCCCTCGTCCGCCCCGAAGCCGCCCGGTCCGCCGCGCGCGAGAACCCGGCCGCCCCCGTCTTCACCGATCGCACCGGACGCCGCGCCCGCGTGGTGCGCCGCCTCGCCGTCACGGCCGGAGCGCTGTGCGCCGCCTACACGGCCGTCCTGCTCCTGAGCTTCCTCGGGGCGACACCGTTCGCACCCCGGTCGGTGCTCCCGGTGCCGGGAGTGCCCTCCGAGGCGCCCGGCACCGTACGGCGGACCCCGTGGCCGACTCCGACGGTTCCAGCCACGTCGCGGCCCGCGCCGACCGTCTCCCCGTCGCCCACCCCGCACCCCTCCGTCACCCCGGTCCCGAGCGGATCGCGTACCGTCCCGGTCACGACCGGGCCGCCGAGCACGAGCCCGCCGGAGTCGACCACCCCGTCCGTCACCGCCACCGCCACCGCCACCGTCACTGCCACTGCCACTGCCACCGCCTCCCTGTCGGCCACCCCCCGCACGCCGACCGCGACCGGGTCCCCGTGATGGCCACCCCGCCCGCTCCCGCCCGTCGGCCACGCCTCCTGCTCCCACTGCTCGCGCTCGTCGTCGTCATCGGCATGCTGCTCCTGCACGGCTACATCCATGGCGACTTCACCGCCGACCACACGGCGCCCTCCTCCGTGGCGGCCGACCGCGTCCCCGAAGCGGTGCTCGGTGGCGGCCCTGTGCTGGACCCGGACGGCTCCCCCGCGGGCGGACGCCACCTCCCCGCCGGCACCGTCGCCCTCACCTTCGACGACGGACCCGACCCCGTCTGGACACCCCGCGTGCTGGCGGTGCTCGACCGGTACGCGGTCCACGGCACGTTCTTCGTCACCGGTACGGCGGTGGCCCGCCGGCCCGGACTGGTCCGCGCGCTGGTCGCCCACGGCCACGAGATCGGCCTGCACACCTTCACCCACCCCGACCTCGGGAACGCCTCCGAGGCACGCCTGGACCGCGAACTCGCCCAGACCCAGCTCGCCCTGGCCGGCGCCGCCGGCCTCCACAGCACCCTCGTCAGGCCGCCGTACTCGTCGACCGCCGCCGCCCTGGACAACCTGTCCTGGCCGGTGGTCCGACGGCTCGGGGCGAAGGGATACGTCACCGTCCTCGTCGATGTGGACAGCCAGGACTGGCGACGCCCCGGAGCGGACGCCATCGCATCACGGGTCGTACGGCCGCTGACCGGGCAGGGCGCCGTGGTGCTGCTGCACGACTCCGGCGGCGACCGTTCGCAGACCGTGCGCGCCCTGGAGCGGATCGTCCCCGAACTCAGGAGCCGGGGCTACCGGTTCACCACCGTGACCGGCGCCCTCGGAGCCGGCGGCACCCAGCAGCGCGTGCACGGCGTCCCGCTGTGGAGCGGACGGGTCTTCGTCGCGGCGACCGTGGCCGCCGACCGGATCGTTCCGCTCCTGGCCCTGTCCCTGGCCGTGGTGGCGGTGCTCGTCCTCGGCCGCGCCGCCGTGATGCTGACGCTCGCCCGCCGGCACGCGCGCGTGCGGGCCGGACCCGGGTTCTCCTGGGGCCCGGAGATCACCGAGCCGGTCAGCGTGGTCATCCCCGCCTACAACGAACGCGCCTGCATCGCCCAGACGGTCCTGTCCGTGGCGAACAGCACGCATCCGGCCCAGATCGTCGTGGTCGACGACGGCTCGACCGACGGCACCGCGGACGTCGTCCGCGCCCTCGCCCTGCCCGCCGTCACCGTCGTGGAACAGGCCAACGCGGGCAAGGCTGCGGCCCTCAACACCGGGGTGGCGCACGCCGCGCACGACCTGATCGTGATGATGGACGCCGACACCGTCTTCGAACCCGACACCGTGCACCGCCTCGTCCAGCCGTTCGCCCGGCCCGTCGTCGGCGCGGTGGCCGGCAACACCAAGGTCGCCGACCGCACCCGGCTGCTCGGCGCCTGGCAGCACCTCGAATACGTCACGAGCCTCAACCTCGACCGCCGCATGTACGACATCCTCGGCTGCATCCCCACCGTGCCCGGAGCCGTCGGCGCCTTCCGCCGCACCGCCCTGCGCCACTCGGGCGGCGTCAGCGGCGACACGCTCGCCGAGGACACCGACCTCACCATGGCGCTGCACCGGGGCGGCTGGGACGTCGTCTACGAGGAACGCGCCAGAGGCTGGACGGAAGCGCCCGCCACCCTCGGCCAGCTGTGGCGGCAGCGGTACCGGTGGAGCTACGGCACCCTCCAGGCGATGTGGAAACACCGCCACGCCCTCGTCGAACGCGGCCACGCCGGCCACTTCGGCCGGTACGGGTTCGTGTTCGTCGTCCTGTTCACGGTGGTCACCCCGCTGCTGGCACCCCTGGTCGACCTGTTCCTGCTGTACGGACTGCTGTTCCTGGACCCGGTCCGTACGGCGCTGGCCTGGGGCGGGCTGCTCGCGGCACAGGCCCTGTGCGCGGGCTACGCGCTGCGGCTGGACGGGGAGAAGGCGCGGGCCCTGTGGGCGCTGCCGCTCCAGCAACTCGTCTACCGGCAACTGCTGTACCTCGTCCTGCTGCGCTCCGCCGCGACCGCGGTGAGCGGTGCCGGCCTGCGGTGGCACAAGCTGCGGCGCACCGGCCGGGTGACCGCGCCCGCCGCGCCGAAGCCCTTGCCCGCCCCCATCGCACCGAAGCCGCCGCGCGCCCCCGCCGGGCCGCCGTCCGCGCGGCCCGCGAAAGGCGCCCGGGACCTCTACCTGGACCTGCTGCGGGCCCTCGCCCTGATCCGGGTGGTCACCTACCACACCTTCGACTGGGCCTGGCTCACCCTGGTCTTCCCCGCCATGGGCGTGATGTTCGCTCTCGCGGGCTCGCTGATGGCACGTTCCCTGGACCGGCACGACCGCACCGTCACGGCGGTGCTGCGGGCCCGCGTCCGGCGGCTGCTGCCACCCCTGTGGGCCTTCGCGCTGTGCGTGGTCGGCGTGATGGTGTGGCGGGGCTGGAGGCCGGGCAAGGACGACGGGGCCACGGGCTGGGCCGGGCTCCTGTGGTGGATCGTGCCGCTGGGCGACCCGCCGACCGACGGCAGCGACTGGGCGCTCCAGGTCGCCGCCCCCCTCTGGTACCTGCGCGCCTACCTGCTGTTCGTCCTGCTCTCCCCCCTGCTGCTGCCGGTGTTCCGCAAGGCGCCGTGGACGAGCGTGACCGGCTTCCTCGTGTTGGCCGCCGTGCTCGGGAGCGGAGCGGTACCCCTGCCCGGACCCCTCACCGACCCGGTGACCGACCTCGTCGTCTTCGGCGCCTGCTGGCTGCTCGGCTTCGCCCACCGCGACGGGCTGACCGACCGGCTGCCCGTGCCCCGGGTGGCGGGCACGGCGGCCCTCGCAATGGCGGCAGGAGGCTGGTACGCCGTCACCCACCCCACCGACGAGGGGTACGACCTCGGCGGGATCCCGGTCGCCCAGGCTCTGTGGTCCTTCGGGTTCGTCCTCCTGCTGCTGCGCCTGCGCCCGCGCGGCGACCGCTGGGTGACCCGCCTGCGCCCGGTGCACGCGACGGTCGTCCTTCTCAACGCCCGCGCGGTCACGGTCTACCTGTGGCACGAGGTGGCCCTGGTGCTCGGCGTGCTCCTCATCGACCGGATGTGGCGGGTGCGCGCCCTGGAGACGGCGCTGCCGCTGGGCGCCGACTGGTTCCTGTATCTCGTCGCCTGGCCGCTCATCGGCGCGGCCGTCCTGCTGGCGGGTTGGGCCGAGGACACGGCGGCCCGACGCCCGGTCCGCCTGTGGCCGCGGCCGGGCCCCGCGCCGGAACGTCCGTGAACGAGGAACACACCGGCCCTGAGACGCCTCCCAGCGGGAGCGACGCCGAGCCACCGCGCGACGGTGCCCAATCCGTTCGCCGGTTCGGCCACGGGCGCGCGGGCGGCGTGTGCGAGCCCGTTCACCTCCCCGGCGCGGACATCAGCCGGCGGCGCAGGGCCATGGCGGCGAGGGTGAGGAGGGCCGTCGCGAACGCGGCGAGGACGGCCAGGTCGGGGAGGATCGCCCGCAGGTCGCCGTCGCGCGACAGGAGCGTCGTCCACGCGTCCACCACCCAGGCGTGCGGCACCGCGTGGCCGGCGGTGCTCAGCCAGTCGGGGACGAGGGTCAGCGGCCACATGCAGCCGCCGAGCATGCCCAGGACGATGCCGGCCGTCGGGCCCACCGCGTGCACCTGTTCCGGAGTCCGTGAGAGCGCCCCGGCCAGCACTCCCGCCCCCGCGCCGACCGCCGCCCACACGAGCACGAGGACCAAGGCGGCGAGCGGATCGCCCCAGTCGACGCCGAAGGCCACCGCGCCGATCCCCACGATCACCGCCGACTGGACCAGCGCCAGCAGCAGATAGGCGACCGTCTCGCCGAGCACGAGGACCCGGGCCGGCACGGGGGCCGCGAGGGCGCGGGCGTACACCCCCGTCCCCCGGGTGCGGACGATGGCCGCGCCGCCCCCGAGGGCGTTGATGAACACGAACAGCACCAGCATGGTGGGGGTGCTGTAGCTGTAGCCGAGCGGAAGGTAGTCGCTCTGCCCGTCGACGGTCCGGGTGCGTACGGCGACGGGCACGGCGTCCGCCGCGGCACCGCGGGCCAGGGAGAGGTTCCCGTCGAAGGTCCCGCCGGCCTGCTCGGTCGCGAACCGTGCCGCCTGGAGCCGCGCCGCGTGATCGGCGACGACAGCCGACACCGTGGAGACGGCCGACTGCCCGGCGCTGCCGGAGGGCTCCACCAGGACGGTGACCGTGACCGGGCGCCCGGCTCCCACATCCGCGTCCAGCGAGGCCGGCACCAGCACCACCGCGTCCAGTTCGGCCCGCCGCAGCGCCGTACGGGCGTCCCCCTCGTCCGCGTACGTCCGAAGACGCAGCCCTCGCGCCGCGTCGAGGTCCGTGACCAGTTCCTGGGACAGAGGGCCGGGCCGGGGCGCCGGGACCAGCCCCACCCGGAACTCGTCGAACCCGCGGATCGTGACCCCGAGCACGACGATGATCGCCACCGGGAGCAGCACCATGAAGAACAGCGCCGTGCGGTCGCGCAGACTGCGCAGCACGGTGGCCCAGGCCACGGCGAACACGGTCATCGAGTCCCCCTCAGCCGCAGCAGCACCGCCGTCACCGCCACCACGGCCGCCGAGAACGCCGCGATGCCGAGCAGCGGAGCCCCGACCGCCGCCCAGCCGCGCACCCCGGTGCCCAGGTCGGTGAACCCGCGCAGCGCCCACCCGTTGGGCGTGAACAGCGCGAGACGGCGGATCGTCGGTGTACTGCTCGCGGCGAAGACGAAGTTCCCGCCGAGCAGGGCGAGCGCGAACACCGTGATCGAGGCGAGCCCCTCGGCCTGCTGCTCGGTGCCGGCCAGCGCGATCACGAACGCGGTCAGGCACACGACCGCCACCGCCATCGCCACCCCGAGCGCCACCACCCCGAACGGGTCGGCCCAGCGCGCGCCGAAGGCCAGCCAGGACACGACCGCCACGGTCACCAGCCCCGCCAGGCTGTACACGAACGTCGACAGCGACTTGCCGAGCAGCAGCACACCGCGCCCCACAGGGGCCGCCGCGATCCGGTCCAGGGTGCCCTGCTCACGTTCGACGAAGTAGCCGCGCGCCCCGAACCCGACCGTGAACAGCACGAAGAACATGCCCATGCTCGGCCCGAAGTAGCTGATGACCTTCAGCGGATCGTCGGACAGTCCCCGCGCCGCCACCCGCTCCGGCAGCCGCAGCCGCCCCGCCTCGGCGGCCAGCCGGGAGGCGTCCCGGTCGGGTACGCCCGCCGCCACCGCCGTCGCCACGGACAGCCGGTCGGCGTCGACCTGCGCCAGGTAGGACTCGGTGACCGCCCGCGCGAGCTGCGCCTGGAGACCGAAGTCGACGCTGTCGAACACCGTGACCGAGGGCGCGCCGCCCCCACGCAGCGACGCGGAGAACCCCGCCGGCAGCACGATCGCCACCTGCACCCGCCCCGCGTCCACCGCCCGCCGCGCCGCGTCCGCGCCGCCGTACGGCCGCACCCTGACCGTCTCCGCGAGCTGCGGACTCCTGAACGCCCGGACGAGCCCGGCGGCGGCCGGACCCCGGTCCAGGTCCACCACGCCGATGTCGGCGCGGAAGTCCGCGTTGTGTTCGAAGGCCAGGGCCATCAGCCCGGAGATCAGCACCGGCGCCAGGAACACGATCACCCAGGCCGACCGGTCGCGCAGCCGCTGGCGCAGGTCCTTGGCCACGATCACGAGCACGACACGCATGGCGCTCACTCCCTCAGGGCGGTGCCGGTCAGATGGAGGAAGACCGCCTCCAGATCGGGTTCGTCGATCTCCACGCCCCGGATGTCGGCGCCGTGCTCCCGGGCCAGCCCGATCAGCTCCGGCAGCAGACTGCGGGCGTCCTCGACGACCAGTTCCACCACCTCGCCGCTCGTGCCGGTGCGGGCCGCGCCCTCGACGCGCGCGAGCCCCCGGCACGCCCGCACGTACTCCGTCAGGTCCCCGACGGCGGTCAGCCGCACCCGGTCGCGCTCGGCCACCAGGGACACCAGTTCGCGCGGGCTGCCCTGTGCGACGAGCCGGCCCTGGTCGATGATGCCCACACGGTCGCAGAGCCGCTCGGCCTCCTCCATGTAATGCGTCGTATAGAGGACGGCCATGCCCTGCTGCCCGAACCGGGTGACGCTCTCCATGATCGCGTGCCGGCTCTGCGGGTCGACACCGACCGTGGGCTCGTCCAGGACCAGCAAGGACGGCGAATGCACCAGCCCGGCGCCGATGTTCAGCCGCCTGCGCATGCCGCCGGAGAGCGAGTCGACGCGGTCACCGGCCCGTTCGCGCAGTTCGACCAGGTCGAGGACCTCGTCGACGCGCCGCTCCCGGTCACGCCGCGGCATCCGGTACAGGCGGCCGAAGAAACGCAGGTTCTCCCGGACACTGAGATCCGGATACAGGGCCACGTCCTGGGGGACGAAGCCCACGAGCCGCTTCGCCGGACCCGCGGCCGTGCTCATCGGCCGGCCCGCCACCCGCACGGTCCCGGCGTCGGGGCGCAGCAGCCCGCACACCATGCGGATCGTGGTGGTCTTCCCGGCACCGTTCGGGCCGAGCAGCCCGTACGTCTCACCGGGAGCGACAGACAGACTGACGTCGTCGACGGCGGTGCGCCTGCCGAAGCGCCGGACGAGGCCGGAGCAGTCGAGCGCGGGGACGTCCATGGCATCACCTCAGGGCCTCAGGGAGAGAGGGCGAAGTAGCTCTCTTCTTCTTGCGTGAAGTGCAGGCGCAGCACCGTGTACAGCCCGTACAGGCAGGCCCGCAGGTCGTCGAGTTGCTCCGGCACCGGGGCACCGCCCGGCGCGGCGAGCGCGAGGTGGGTGGCGAGCCGTCCGGTGAGGCGTTCGATCTCGGCGTGGGCGCGGCTCATCGTGGCGGTCGACTCGGGCCCGCCGAGCGCGGGGGCGAGCGCCGGGTAGAGCTGGTGCTCCTCGGCGTACTCGTGCGGCAGCAGCCGCTCGGTGAGCAGCCGGTGGGTGCGGACCAGTGCGGCGTACGACGCCGGTCCGGGGTCGTCGCACAGGAGGTCCGCGGCCGACCGCACGGCCTCCAGCACGTCCTGGAGGCCGTCGTGCTCGGCGGCGAAGCGCCGGACCAGCGCCTGGGTGGAGGGGCGCAGCGCCGGGTGCGCGGCCCGGCCGCCGCCCAGCGCGCGCAGCGCGTTGAGGATCACCACGACATCGATGCCCTCCTGGAGGAGGGCCCCGGCGGCCGGCGGGAGCAGCCCGAGGCCGGCCGCCGCCATCGCGGCCAGCGACAGCGCCATCCCGCCGAGCGCGCTCTGCACGGCGATGCGCCGCGACCGCACGGCGACGCCGACCGTGTCGGCCAGACGGTCCACCCGGTCCGTGGTCAGCACCACGTCGGCGGCCTCCGAGGACGCCGTGGAACCCCGCGCCCCCATCGCCACCCCGACGTCGGCTGCGGCGAGCGCGGGAGCGTCGTTGACCCCGTCGCCCACCATGACCGTGACCGCCCGTTCGCGCTCCGCGCGCACCGCGGCGACCTTGCCGGCCGGGTCGAGCCCGGCTCGCACCTCGTCCAGACCGAGCACGGCGCCGACCTCCGCGGCGGCCTCGGCCCGGTCACCGGTGAGGAGCGCGATCCGGGTCACGCCCGCCGTACGCAGCCGGCGCACGGTGCGCGCCGCGTCGGTGCGCAGCGGGTCACGGAGCAGGACGGCGCCGACGGGTTCGCCGTCGACGCTGAGCCAGGCGACGGCGGCCCCGTCGAGGACGGCCCGGTTGGCCGCCGTGCGCGCCCAGCCGGGCCACCGCGCCGACGGGGCGAGGCGGCCGACGGCCGTGCGGCGTCCGGCCACGGTCCCGGCGGCGCCGCGTCCGGGCAGCTCCGACATGTCCTCGGGCACGGACAGCCGCAGGCCCCGCCGCCGGGCCGCGTCCACGATCGCGCGGGCCAGCACGTGCGGCGAGAACTGGTCGAGGGAGGCCGCCAGCCGCAGCACCTCGGCCGGACCGCACCCCGGCGCGGCGACCACGTCCAGGACCTCGGGCCGGCCCCGGGTGAGGGTGCCCGTCTTGTCCAGCAGCAGAGTCCGCGCCCGCCCGAGCGTCTCCAGTGCCCCGCCGTCGCGCACCACCACACCCAGCCGCGAGGCCCGCGACAGCCCGGAGACGACCGCCACCGGCGCCGCCAGCAGCAGCGGACAGGGCGTCGCCAC
The DNA here is from genome assembly GCF_033794345.1 of Streptomyces niveiscabiei. NCBI lineage: Bacteria > Bacillati > Actinomycetota > Actinomycetes > Kitasatosporales > Streptomycetaceae > Streptomyces > Streptomyces niveiscabiei. Next base: position 17,366 of record NZ_JARAYJ010000045.1, on the reverse strand, counting down.
CACCAGCACCGCCACCGCGCGCACCGCGGAACCGGTCACCGCCCAGGCCAGCGCGGCGGCGCCCACCGACAACGGCAGGAACCAGGCCGCGTACCGGTCGGCCAGCCGCACCACGGGCGCCGCCTCGGCCCCCGCCTCCCGGGCCAGCCGGACGATCCCCGCGTACGTGCTGTCCCGCTCGGCCGCCGTGGCCCGCACCTCGAACGCGTCGCCCGCGTTGAGCACACCGCTGCGCACGGCGTCGCCGGGCGGGCGGCGGACCGTCGCCGCCTCGCCGGTGAGCGCCGACTCGTCCAGCACCGCCGCCGCACCGCTCACCCGGCCGTCCACGGGAACGACCTCGCCGGGCCCCACCACGACCAGGTCGCCGGCCACGAGATCGGCGGACGGCACGACCCGCACCTCGGAGCCGGTACGGCGCCGCGCGGTACGAGGCGCGCGCTCCAGCAGGGCCCGCAGGTCACGGGAGGCCCGGCGCTGCGCCGCCGACTCCAGGGTGCGCCCGGAGGCGAGCATCACCGCGACCAGCGCACCGGCCAGGTACTCGCCCACGGCCAGCGTGCCGGCGAGGGCCAGCACCGCGATCACGTCCACCCCCGCCCGCCCCCGGCGCAGAGTGCCCAGCACCCAGCCGACCGCCGGGACGACGGCGACGGCCGTGCCCAGCGCCCAGCAGAGGTCGGCCGGGCCGCGGGCACCGGACAGCCAGGCCGCGCCGCCGGCCGACAGCGCGGCGGTGGTCACGACGAGGAGGGCGGGTTCGGCGCCCGGCAGCCGGAGCCGCCGGGCCTGCGTGCGGTGCTGCATGAGAGACCTCGCTCGGGCGACGAGGGCGACCGGACCCGCGCGGCGGCCTCCGGGCACAGGCCGTCGCCCGTCCGGGGTGCCTGCCGCGCGAACGCCCTCCCGCCTCCAGCCTGTTCGCGCCCCGGCCCCCGGGCGAGGGCCGACCGGTGCGCTCCCGAGGGCCGTCCGGCCCCGGGCCGGAACGAAACCGGAGCGCGGTCGAGGGAACCGGGGTGCGGAGAGAACCGGCGCCCCGCACACGGCGGCCCCCGGCCTCGGGCGCATCGGTGGCGGGACTCGCCCGAGACTGTCGGGAGGGCTCGGCTCACCTCGACCGGCTCCTTCCGGCACCGACCCCCTGGCGTCGCCCCCCCGGTACCGACCCGCTCTGGCCAGTTCCTCTCAGCCCGCCTCGGCTCGCCCCGGCCGGCCCGCCCCCGGGACCCTCGGCCGGCCGTCGAGGGCCGAACGGCCCCTGGAGAGGGCCCGTGTCGCCGCCCACCGTGGGAGCCATGACACAGAGCCGGCACGTCGCCGTCATCGGCGTCGGCAACGAGTTCCGCCACGACGACGGCGTGGGCTGGGCCGTGATCGCCCGACTGCGCGAACGTGCGGGGGAGCGGGGGAGGGAGCGGCCCCTTCCCCCGGGCACCACGCTCGCCACCTGCGACGGAGACCCCGGCCGGCTGATCGGCCTGTGGGACGGCGCCGCCCTGGCCGTCGTCGTGGACGCCGCCCACGCCCACCCCGGCACCCCCGGCCGCGTGCACCGCCTGGCCCTCGACCGGGGCCGCCTGGCACCGCCGTCGGCCACCAGCTCCCACGGACTGGGCCTCGGCGAGGCCGTCGAACTCGCCCGGATCCTGGACCGCCTGCCCGAGCACCTGATCGTGTACGCGGTCGAGGGCGCCGACGGCTCCTTCGGCGAGGGCCTGTCGCCCGCCGTCGCCGCCGCCGTCCCGGCGGTCGCCCGATCCGTCGAGAACGACCTCGCCCGCGCGACCGGGCGGCGGCCATGACCGTACGCCGCTTCCACGTCGAGGGCACCGTCCAGGGCGTCGGCTTCCGCCCCTTCGTCCACCGCACCGCCGCCGAACTCGGCCTGGACGGCTGGGTCGCGAACGTCGACGGCCACGTCGAGGGCGAGGTCGCCGGACCGGAGGACGCCGTCCGCTCCTTCGCCGCCCGCCTGCGCGGCGACGCACCACCCCTCGCCCGGATCCGCCGGATACGGCTGGCCGACAGCACCGCGAGCCCGCCCCCCGGCTTCGAGGTCCGCCCCAGCACCACCGCCCGAGGCACCGGCAGCCGCGAGATCCCGCCCGACGCCGCGATCTGCGCCGCCTGCCTGCGCGACCTGCGCGACCCCGCCGACCGCCGCCACCGCTACCCGTTCGTCAACTGCGCGGACTGCGGACCGCGCGCCACGATCATCGAGGACCTGCCCTACGACCGGGTCCGCACCACCATGCGCCGCTTCCCGATGTGCCCGGACTGCGCCGCCGAGTACGCGGACCCCGCCGACCGCCGCTTCCACGCCGAACCCGTAGCCTGCCCCGCCTGCGGCCCCTGTCTGGCCTGGGACGCCCTGCGCGGCGAGGCCGCCCTGGACGCGGCCGTCAAGACCGTCGCCGACGGCGGGATCGTCGCCCTCAAAGGACTCGGCGGCTACCAGCTCGTGTGCGACCCGGGCGACCCGCGCGCCGTCGCCGCACTGCGCCGCCGCAAACACCGGCCGGCGAAACCGTTCGCCGTCATGGTGCGCGACCTCCACGCCGCCTCCCGGCTGGCCCGCGTCTCCCGGAGCGAACGCGACGCCCTCACCTCCCCGGAACGCCCCGTCGTCCTGCTCGCCCGCCGCCACCTGCACGGCGCGCCGTCCCTGGCCCCCGGCATACACCCCGGACTGGCCCGCATCGGCCTGTTCCTGCCCACCACGGGCCTGCACCACCTCCTCCTCGACGACCTCGACCGCCCCCTCGTCGTCACCAGCGGCAACCTCGGCGACGACCCCATCGCCATCGACGACGCCACCGCCAGGGCCACCCTGGAAGGGATCTCGGACGGCTTCCTCACCCACGACCGCCCCATCCGCGCCCGCCACGACGACTCCGTCATCCAGTTCGCGGGCCGCGTCCGCGTCACCCTGCGCCGCGCCCGGGGCCTCGCCCCCGCGCCCCTGCCGAGCGCCGCCCGGCAGCCGGTGGCGGGCCTCGGCGCCCACCTGAAACACACGGTCACCCTCGCCGCCGCCGGCCGCGCCCACCTCGGCCCGCACACCGGCGACCTCTCCGGCCCCGCCACCTACGACGCCTTCCTGTCCGCCTACGACCGGCTGCGCCGGCTCACCGGCATCCAGCCCCGCCTCCTCGCCCACGACCCGCACCCCGGCTACCTGTCCACCCAGTGGGCGCTGCGCCAGCCCCTGCCCCGCACGGCCGTCCAGCACCACCACGCCCACGTCGCCGCCTGCGCCGCCGAGCACGAGGTGCGCGGCCCCTTCCTCGGCGTCGCCTACGACGGTCTGGGCCTGGGCGACGACGGCACCCTGTGGGGCGGCGAGATCCTCGTCGCCGACCTGCACGGCTACCGCCGCGTGGGCCGCTTCGCGACCGCCCCGCTGCCCGGCGGCGACGCCGCCGTACGCCACCCGGCCCGCACCGCCCTCGGTCACCTCCTCGGCGCCGAGGCACTCGGCTCGCCGCTCCCGCCCGACCGGCTCACCGTCCCCTTCACCGCGCGGCTCGACCCGAGGGAGCACGCCGCCGTGCGCGCCATGGTCGCCCGGGACGTCAACTGCCCGCGCGCCTCCAGCGCCGGACGCCTCTTCGACGCCGCGGCCTGCCTCCTCGGCCTCGCCGACCACGTCACCTACGAGGGCGAGGCCGCCGCCCTGCTGGAGACGGCGGCCGGCGACACGCACGCGGCGCCGCTCGCCCACCGCGTGGTACGCGCCGGCGGACTGTGGGTCTACGACTCCACCACCACCCTCACCGACCTCCTCCGGCGCCGCCTGGACGGGGAACCGGTGGACCGGCTGGCCGCCGCCTTCCACCTGGCGCTGGCCGCCGCCACCGCCGACCTCGTCGCCCGCGCCGTCGCCGAGGGCGCGCCGCGCACCGTGTGCCTGGGCGGCGGCTGCTTCGCCAACCGGCTGCTGCTGACCGGCGTCCGGCGCCGCCTGCACGCCCAGGGCCTGCGGGTCCTGGTCGGCTCCCAGGTCCCGGTCGGGGACGGCGGCATCAGCTACGGCCAGGCCGCGGTCGCCGCCGCCCGGCTCACCGACGGGAGATGAGGAACCCATGTGTCTGGGCATCCCGGGACGCGTCCTGGAGATCCACGACGACGCCGGACTGCGCATGGCCACCGTCGACTTCGGCGGCGTGCGGCGCGAGGCGTGCCTGAGCTGCGTCCCCGAGGCGGACGTCGGCAGCTATGTCGTCGTGCACGTCGGCTTCGCGATCACCCTCGTCGACGAGGCCGAGGCGCACCGCACGCTCGACGTGCTGCGCGCCATGGCGGGCGCGGTCGAGGGCGAACTCGGCGAGGAACTGCCCCCCAGGTCCGGCAGGCCCGCCCCGTAGGGCCGGTCGGCCCCTGCCCCCGGCCCCGGCGGGGCCGGAGGCTGGTGGTGCAGGAGCACGGCACCACCCCGACGACGAAACCCGACGACGAAAGGTGTGGACCGTCATGACCGTCACCGTGCCCCCGGCCGTGATCGACGAGGACGGGCTGGAGGTGCTCGTCGCGACCCTGGTGACCCAGGGCCGCACCGTCGTCGGACCGACCGTGCGCGACGGCGCGATCGTGCTCGCCGAACTCACCTCCGCGGCCGAACTCCCCTACGGCCAGGGCGTCGAACTCGACGCCGGCCGCTACCGCCTCGTGCCCCGCACCGACCGCGCCGCCTTCGCGCACAGCGCCGGACCCCAGTCCTGGAAGTCCTGGCTGCACCCGGCACGCGAACGCCTGTGGAGCGCCGACCGCACCCCCGAGGGCGACGTCGCCTTCACCCCCGCCGACCCCGAACCCCCCGCCTACGCGTTCCTCGGCGTACGCCCCTGCGACCTGCGGGCCATCGCCATCCAGGACCGGGTCCTGACCGGCGGCCGGTACCAGGACACCGGGTACGCCCGGCGCAGGCGGCGCGCCCTGCTCATCGCCGCCGAATGCACCGAACCCGGCGCGACCTGCTTCTGCGTCTCCACCGGCGGCGGCCCCGCGGCCGACCCCGGCTACGACCTGGCACTCACCGAGGTCGTGGACGACGACGGACACCGCTTCCTGGCCCGCGCCGGCAGCGAGGAGGGCGCCCGGCTGCTGGACGCCGTACCGCACCGGCGGGCCGATGCCGCCACCGAGAGCGCCGCCCGGGGCGCCGTGGACGCGGCCCGCGACCGGATGGGCCGCGCGCTGCCCCCGGTCGACGTACGCGCCCTGCTCGGCGGGAGCCCGGAGGCCGAGCGCTGGGACGACGTCGCCGAACGCTGCCTGACCTGCGGCAACTGCACCATGGTCTGCCCCACCTGCTTCTGCGTCACCACCGAGGAGGTCACCGACCTCACCGGCGACCACACCGAGCGCTGGCAGCGCTGGGACTCCTGCTTCGACCTGGACTTCTCCCACCTGCACGACGGGCCGGTCCGCGCCTCGGGCCGCTCCCGCTACCGGCAGTGGCTCACCCACAAACTCTCCACCTGGCACGACCAGTTCGACAGCTCCGGCTGCGTCGGCTGCGGCCGGTGCATCGCCTGGTGCCCGGTCGGCATCGACCTCACCGAAGAGGTCGCCGCCCTGGACGCCGAACGCGGGACGGAGACTCCCCGATGACCGTCGCGAGCAGACTGCGCATGACGAGGGCGCTGGGCAACGAGCACCGCGAGCGGCTCCTGCGGACCGCCGGCGCGGCCGACCTGCGCCCCGGTACCAGGCTCTTCGACGAGGGCGAGTACGCGGACCGCTTCTGGGTCCTGCGCGAAGGCACCGTCGCCCTGGACGTGCACATCCCCGGCCGCCGTGCCGCCGTCGTCGAGACCCTCGGCGCCGGGGACCTGGTCGGCTGCTCCTGGCTCTTCGAGCCGTACGTCTGGCAGCTCGGCGCCACCGCCACCGCCCCGGTGCGCGCGTACGCCTTCGACGCCGTCGCCGTGCGCCGGATGTGCGACCAGGACGCCGACTTCGGGCGGGCGGTCGGCCAGTGGGTCGGCCAGGTGCTGTCCGGGCGCCTCGCAGCCGCCCGCACCCGCCTCGTCGACCTGTACGGCACCACCGGAACGGGAGGCGCTCCGTGAGCGGACTGCCCGTACCGCACGTGGTGACCGACCGGCGCGTCGAGACCGCGGACACGGTCACCCTGCGCATCGAACCAGTCGGCGAGGCGCTCGCCGCGTTCACGCCCGGCCAGTTCGCGATGGTGCACTGCTTCGGCCGCGGCGAGATCCCCCTGTCGGTCAGCTCCGTCCAGTCCACCGGCGGCCTCGCGCACACCGTGCGCGCCGTCGGCGCGGTCTCCACCGGGCTGTGCGAGGCCCGCGTCGGGGACGTCCTCGGCGCGCACGGCCCCTACGGCACCGGCTGGGAGCCGGAGCGGGCGCGCGGCCGGGACGTCCTCGTCGTGGCCGGCGGCATCGGCCTGGCCCCGCTGCGCCCCCTGGTCCTCGAAGCGCTCGCCGAACCCGGCCGCTACGGCCGGATCAGCGTCCTCGCCGGAGCCCGCACCCCCGCCGACCTGATCGCCCGCGACGACCTGGAGAAGTGGCGCACCGCGTACACCGGGGTGACCGTCGACCGGCCCGGCCCGCACTGGGAAGGGGACGTCGGAGTGGTGACCCGCCTCCTGGACCGGGCCCCCTTCGACCCCGCCCGCACCTGGGCGTTCGTCTGCGGACCCGAGCCGATGATCCGCGCCACCGCCCGCGACCTCGTCCACCTCGGCGTGCCCCCGCAGCGCGTCCGCGTCTCCCTGGAACGCAACATGCGCTGTGCGACCGGCCACTGCGGCCACTGCCAGCTCGGCCCCCTCCTGGTGTGCCGGGACGGCCCGGTCGTCGGCTGGGACCGGGCCGAACCCCTGCTGTCGGTAAGGGAACTGTGAGATGAGCCCACGCGACACCCCCACGCTCGCCGTCTTCAAACTGGCCTCCTGCGACGGCTGCCAGCTCACCCTGCTGGACTGCGAGGACGAACTCCTGGGCCTCGCCGGCGAGGTACGCATCGCCCACTTCCTGGAGGCGACCAGCGCGGTCGAGCCGGGCCCCTACGACCTGACGCTCGTCGAGGGCTCCGTCACCACCCCCGAGGACGCCGAACGCGTCCGCGCCATCCGCGCCGCGTCCCGCCGCCTCGTCACGATCGGGGCGTGCGCGACCGCCGGGGGCATCCAGGCCCTCAGGAACTTCGCCGACGTCGACGCCTACCGGCGCGTGGTCTACGCCCACCCCGAGTACATCTCCACCCTGGCCACCTCCACCCCGGTCTCGGCCCACGTGGACGTCGACTTCGAACTGCGCGGCTGCCCCGTCGACCGGCGCCAGCTCCTCGAAGTGATCACCGCCTACCTCGCCGGCCGCACACCCGACATCCCCGGGCACAGCGTGTGCTTCGAGTGCAAGCGGCGCGGCACGGTCTGCGTCACCGTCGCCGACGGCACCCCCTGCCTCGGCCCCGTCACCCAGGCCGGCTGCGGCGCCCTGTGCCCCGCCTACCGGCGCGGCTGCTTCGGCTGCTTCGGGCCGTCCGGGTCGGTGAACCTGCCCGCCCTGATCCCGCTGCTGCGCCGCGACGGCCTCGACGAGGACGCCGTCTCACGCTTCCTGCACACCTTCAACGCCGCCGCCTTCGCCGCTCTCGACAAGGAGTCGAACCCGTGACACACCAAGGTTCCCGCGTCCTGCACGTCGGCGCCCTCTCCCGGGTCGAGGGCGAGGGCGCGCTGAGCCTGCGCGTCCACGACGGCGCGGTCACCGAGGCGCGCCTGGAGATCTACGAACCGCCCCGCTACTTCGAGGCGTTCCTGCGCGGCCGCTCCTACACCGAGCCGCCCGACATCACCGCCCGGGTCTGCGGGATCTGCCCGGTGGCCTATCAGATGAGCGCCTGCGCGGCGATCGAGGACGCCTGCGGGGTGCGCGTCGACCCGGCGATCCGCGCCCTGCGCAGACTCCTGTACTGCGGCGAGTGGATCGAGAGCCAGACCCTGCACATCTACCTGCTGCACGCCCCCGACTTCCTCGGCCGCAGCGGCGCGATCGAACTGGCCCGCACCCACCGCGCCGACGTGGAGCGCGGCCTCAGACTGAAGAAGGCCGGGAACTCCCTGCTGGAACTCCTCGGCGGACGCGCGATCCACCCGGTGAACGTCCGCCTCGGCGGATTCCACCGGACCCCCTCGCGCGGAGAACTGCGCGCCCTGGAACCGGAGCTGAGGCGCGCCCTCGACGACGCCTGGGAGACCGTGCGCTGGACGGCCGGATTCGACTTCCCCGACGCCCGCACCGACGCCGACCTCCTCGCCCTGGCCGCCCCGGACACCTACGCGATCGAGGGCGGCACCCCGACCGTCCTGCGCGCCGACGGCACCACCGGCTCCTTCCCGCTGCGGGACTTCACCCAGCGCGTCCGCGAGACGCACGTGGCGCACTCCACCGCCCTGCACTCCCGGCTCGACGGCCGCACCCACCTCACCGGCTCCCTCGCCCGGTTCGCGGTGGGGGGCCGCCGCCTGTCCCCGCTGGCCCGGCAGGCCGCCGTCGAGGCCGGACTCGGGGACCCCCACGAGGGCGCCGTGTGCCGCAACCCGTACCGCTCGATCCTGGTGCGGGCCGTGGAGGTCGTGTACGCGCTGGAGGAAGCCCTCAGGATCATCACCGCGTACGAGCCCCCCGCCCGCCCGTACACCGAGGTCCCGCCCGTCGCCGGCGTCGGACACGGCGCCACCGAGGCCCCGCGCGGCCTCCTCTACCACCGCTACGCACTCGACGCCCGCGGCATCGTCACCGACGCCGTCATGGTCCCGCCGACCGCGCAGAACCAGGGCGCCATCGAGGCCGACCTGCGCCGCCTCGCCCAGCGGGCCGTGAGCGAACAGAACCTCGGCGACGAGGAGCTGACGGACCTGTGCGAGCGGGCGATCCGCAACCACGACCCGTGCATCTCCTGCTCCACCCACTTCCTCGACCTGAGGATCGTGCACACCACGGGGGACCGGTGAAATACCTCGACGAGTACCGCGACCCCGTCCTCGCCCGCCGCCTGCTGGACGCGCTGCGGGCCACTGCCACCCGCCCCTGGCGGATCATGGAGGTGTGCGGCGGCCAGACCCACACCCTGGTCCGCCAGGGCATCGACGAACTCCTGCCCGCCGGCATGCGGATGATCCACGGCCCCGGCTGCCCGGTCTGCGTCACCCCGCTGGAGACCCTCGACCGGGCCATGGCGATCGCCGCCCGCCCCGGCGTCACCTTCACCAGCTTCGGCGACATGCTGCGCGTCCCCGGCACCACCACCGACCTGCTGTCCCTGCGCGCCCGCGGCGCCGACGTCCGCGTCGTGTACGCCCCCATGGACGCCGTCCGCCTCGCCGCCCGCCACCCCGACCGGCAGGTGGTGTTCCTCGCCGTCGGCTTCGAGACGACGGCACCCGCCGCCGCCACGGCCGTCCTGCACGCGGCGCGCCTGGGCCTCACCAACTTCTCGATGCTGGTCAGCCACGTGCTGGTGCCCCCGGCGATGACCACACTGCTCGACGACCCCGACTGCGAGGTCCAGGCGTTCCTCGCCGCCGGACATGTGTGCGCGGTGACCGGCTGGCGCGCCTACGAACCCATCGCCGCCCGCTACCGGGTGCCCATCGTCGTCACCGGCTTCGAACCGCTCGACCTCCTGGAGGGGGTCCTGATGGCCGTGGAACAGCTGGAGACCGGCCGGCACGAGGTGACCAACCAGTACGCGCGCGCCGTGCGCCGTACCGGCAACACCGCCGCCCAGGACGCCGTCCGCACCGTCTTCCAGGTCACCGACCGAGCCTGGCGGGGGCTGGGCGCGCTGCCCGACAGCGGACTCGGACTCGCCGCCCCGTACGCCCGGTTCGACGCGGTGATCCGCTTCGACGTGGGCGACCTGCACCCCGTCGAGGACCCGGCCTGCATCGCGGGCGCCATCCTCACCGGCGCCCGCGTCCCCACGGACTGCCCCGCCTACGGCACCCGCTGCACGCCCCGCCACCCCCTCGGCGCCCCCATGGTGTCGTCCGAGGGCACCTGCGCCGCCTACCACGCGGCCGGACGCGCAAGGAGCGCCCCATGACCATCGAGTGCCCGGCACCCCTGCGCGAGAACGAGGTCGTGCTCCTCGGCCACGGCGCCGGGGGACGCCTCACCGCCGAACTCCTCGACGAGGTGATCCTCCCCGCGACCGGCGGCGGGATCGGCCCCCTGGAGGACGCCGCCCTGCTGCCCGGCCACCGCGACCTGGTGATCAGCACGGACGGCTTCGTCGTCAGCCCGCTGTTCTTCCCCGGCGGGGACATCGGCTCCCTCGCCGTCCACGGCACCGTCAACGACCTCGCCATGCGCGGCGCGCGGCCCCTCGCGCTGGCGGTCTCCCTCATCGTCGAGGAAGGGCTGCCGCTGGCCGACCTGCGGGCCGTCATGCGGTCGCTGGGCAAGGCGGCCCGCGAGGCCGGTGTCCCCGTCGTCACCGGGGACACCAAGGTCGTCGGCCGGGGCGCCGCCGACAAGCTGTTCGTCACCACCACCGGCGTCGGACAGCGCATCCGCGCACTGGACCCCTCCGCCGCCCTGGCCCGCCCCGGTGACGCGGTCCTGCTCTCCGGGCCGATCGGGCTGCACGGCACGACCGTCCTCAGCACCCGCGAAGGGCTCGGCTTCGAGAGCGACATCGCCTCCGACACCCGGCCCCTGCACCGGCTGGTCGCCGCCCTGGCCCCGCTGGGCCCCGCGGTCCACACCCTGCGCGACCCCACCCGGGGCGGGCTCGCCGCCGCCCTCAACGAGATCGCCCGCGACTCCTCGATCGCCGTCGAGATCGACGAACACACCGTCCCCGTCCCCGAGCCGGTCGCCTCCGCCTGCGACCTCCTCGGCCTCGATCCCCTCGTCGTCGCCAACGAGGGCTGCCTGGTCGCCTTCGTCGCCCCCGACGCGGCCGAGCCGGCGCTGACCGCCCTGCGCTCCCTGCCGGAGGGCGCGGGCGCCGCCCGCATCGGCGAGGTCCTGCCGACCGGCCCCGCAGGCCGGGTCACCCTGCGGACCCTGGTCGGCGCCCGCCGCATCGTCGAGATGCCGCTCGGGGAACAACTGCCGCGGATCTGCTGACGCGGGTCTGCCGGCGGGGGCTCCGGCGCAGCCACGCCTGGAGCGCGCCGACCGCACCAGCGCCTGAGCCGGACGACTCGGCCGGTCCCCGTCGGAGGGACCCGGCGGATCAGCGAGCGGGGCGGATGCTTTGAGCGCCCCCGGCCCGGCCTCGACAGACCGAGGCGATGCGCCTCCTCGGTCCTCGGGGCGCGCTCCACCTCGTAGCCGCCGCACACCCGGCGGCCCGCGGTTTCAGGGCGTGAGGTCGGCCAGCAGGACGTCCAGGACGGTCTCCTCGTCGATGCGCAGGCCGAGTTCGGTGAGGGCCGGGGCCAAGGCGGGGTCCCAGGGGGCGGTGGTGGGGGTGCCGGTCAGGGGCGGGGCCAGGGTGTCGGCGGCGGTGGCGAGGACGGCCGGGTTCTCGCAGACGTGGACGATTGCGGGCGCTGTCCTCGGCGGGGTGCGGGTGAGCTGGCGCAGGGTCAGGACGGCTGGTTCGCCCGTGTCGGTCAGCCAGTCGAGGGCGGGTGTGCCGCGCAGGCCCACGGTCAGGACCGTTGAGGAGAGGGCGTCGCGCAGCAGGCCGGCCGATGCCCACGCCTCACGGCGCCACTCGGCTCCGGTGCCGTCCGGGAAGCCGGTCAGGGCGCGGACGCCGGACAGGACGAGTGTGGCGAGCGGGGTCCCGTCGTCGAGGGCGTGGGCGTCACCGAGTGTGCCGGCGGCGAAGGCGGCCAGGGACACGGCGGGGTCGGCGGGCAGTGCCCGCAGGGCTGCCGCGGCGCCGGTGAGGAGGGTCTTCGCGGTGGACGGGGTGCGGGCCAGGCGGCGTACGAGGCCGTCACCGCGCAACCGATCGGCCCAGCTGGCGAGACGCGGGACGAGGCCGGTGAGCGCGGACAGGGCCAGGTGCGCCTCGGCCGGGTTCGGTTCACCGGTGAGTACCAGCAGGGCCCTGAGCCGCGTGACGATGTCGTGCAGGGCCACCGCCTGGAGTGCGCCGCGCCGCCCCAGCGCCTCGTCGTACACGGACAACGCCTGCTCGGTGGCCTCGCCGGCCCGGGTGGGCTGGTAGATGAAGCGCTTGCGGCAGAAGTCGCCGACCGCCGTCGCCCGGGACGTGTCCTGGTCGGCGGGACGGTGTTCCGGCTCCAGCGCCGCGTGCACGTCCTCGGGCCGCAGGTGCACCGCGAAGCGCTTCTTGGCCGCGTGGAACACGCGCATCACCCGGCGGTGGAGGGCTGCGTCGGGGGCGGTGAGATGGGCGAGGCCAGTGCCTCGCTCAAGGTGGCATCCGTTCGTTCGGTCATCGCGCGACACGGCCGTCGGCCCCCGGTCGCCCCAGGGCCGAACGGCCCCTCTACGAGCCCTGTCCGGCACTCCCCCCGGTGATCGCGAACGGCGAGCATCGAGATACAGGAGACGAGACACGAGGAGAGGAACGGCGATGACCGTGACCACGGCGGCAGCGGACCGGACGGCATGGCGGGACTTCGCGGGGAGCGGCTGGCGCGAACGCATCGACGTCCGTGACTTCATCCAGGCCAACTACACCCCCTACGAGGGCGACGCGTCCTTCCTGGCCGGCCCCACCGACCGCACCCGGACCGTGTGGGACAAGGTCAGCGCCCTGTTCCCGGAGGAGCGTGCCCGCGGCGTCCTCGACGTCGACACCGCCACCCCCTCGACGATCACCTCCCACGCCCCCGGCTGGATCGACCGCGACCGCGAGCTGATCGTGGGCCTCCAGACGGACGCCCCCCTCAAGCGGGCGATCATGCCCAACGGCGGCCTGCGCATGGTCGAGAACGGCCTGCGCGCGTACGGCTACGAGCCCGACCCGTTCGTCACGAAGGTCTTCGGGACGTACCGCAAGACCCACAACGACGGCGTGTTCGACGCGTACACCCCCGAGATGCGCGCCGCCCGCCGGGCCGGTGTCATCACCGGCCTGCCCGACGCCTACGGACGCGGGCGGATCATCGGCGACTACCGGCGCGTCGCCCTGTACGGCACGGACCGGCTGACCGAGGCGAAGAAGGCGGAGCGGGCCCTGCTGGACGCCCGCCCCTCCAGCCCCGACGTCATCCGCGACCGCGAGGAACTCGCCGAGCAGATCAGGGCACTGGGCGAACTCACCACGATGGCCGCCTCCTACGGCTGCGACGTCTCCCGCCCCGCCGCCACCGCGCACGAGGCCGTCCAGTGGCTCTACCTCGGCTACCTCGCGGCGGTGAAGGAACAGAACGGCGCCGCGATGTCGCTGGGCCGCACCTCCACCTTCCTCGACGTCTACCTCCAGCGCGACCTCGCGGACGGCGTCCTCGACGAGACCCGCGCCCAGGAACTCATCGACGACTTCGTCATCAAACTCCGCATCGTCCGCTTCCTGCGCACCCCCGAGTACGACGCCCTCTTCTCCGGCGACCCGACCTGGGTGACGGAGTCGATCGGCGGCATGGGCGCCGACGGCCGCACGCTGGTCACCCGTACCTCCTTCCGCTTCCTCCAGACCCTGTACAACCTCGGCCCCGCCCCGGAACCCAACCTCACCGTGCTCTGGTCGCCCCGACTGCCCGCAGGGTTCAAGGAGTTCAGCGCGCGGGTCTCCATCGACACCAGCGCCGTCCAGTACGAGTCCGACGACCTGACCCGCCCGCACACCGGCGACGACACCGCGATCGCCTGCTGCGTCTCCGCGATGGCGGTCGGCCGCCAGATGCAGTTCTTCGGCGCCCGCGTCAACCTCGCCAAGGCCCTCCTGTACGCCGTCAACGGCGGCCGGGACGAGATGACCGGCGACCAGATCGCACCCCCAACACCCGCGCTGACGGGGGAGTACCTGGAGTACGGGGAACTGTCGGCGGCGTACGACAAGGTCCTCGACTGGCTGGCGCAGACCTACGTCAACACCCTGAACGTCATCCACTACATGCACGACAAGTACGCCTACGAACGCCTGGAGATGGCCCTGCACAACCACCCCGTGCACCGCTTCATGGCGTGCGGCATCGCCGGCCTGTCGGTCGCCGCGGACAGCCTCTCGGCCGTCAAGTACGCCCGGGTGAAGGTGTTCCGGGACGCCACCGGCCTCGCCGTCGACTTCCGCACCGAGGGCGACTTCCCCGCGTACGGCAACAACGACGACCGCGCCGACCGGATCGCCGTCGGCCTCGTCGAGTCGTTCATGGCGAAGGTGCGCCGCCACCCCACGTACCGGAACGCCGAGCACACCCAGTCCGTCCTGACGATCACCTCCAACGTCGTCTACGGCAAGCACACCGGCAACACCCCCGACGGCCGCCGCGCCGGACAGCCCTTCGCGCCCGGCGCCAACCCGATGAACGGCCGCGACCGGCACGGGGTGGCCGCCTCCGCCCTGTCGGTGGCGAAACTGCCGTACGAACAGGCCCGCGACGGCATCTCCCTCACCACGACCGTCACCCCCGAGGGACTGGGCCACAATCCGGCCGAACGCGCCGGGCACCTCGTCGGCATCCTCGACGCCTACACCGCGACCGGTGGCTTCCACATGAACGTCAACGTCCTCGACCGCGCCACCCTCCAGGACGCCATGGACCACCCGGAGAAGTACCCGGACCTGACCATCCGCGTCTCCGGATACGCCGTCAACTTCGTCCGCCTGACCCGCGAGCAGCAGCTCGACGTGATCAGCCGCACCTTCCACGGATCGCTGTGACCGCCACGACCGGCCGGATCCACTCCTGGGACCTGTCCACCGGCGTGGACGGTCCCGGGACCCGGTTCGTGCTGTTCGTCTCCGGCTGCCCGCTGCGCTGCCTGTACTGCGCCAACCCCGACACCTGGCACCTGCGCGACGGCCGGGAGACGACCGTCGACGAGGTGATGGCCAGGATCGAACAGCACCGTCCCTTCCTCACCGCCTCGGGCGGCGGCGTCACCCTCACCGGCGGTGAACCGCTCCTCCAGTCCGCCTTCACCGGCGAGATCCTGCGCCGCTGCAAGGCGCTCGGCCTGCACACCGCCCTCGACACGTCCGGCTTCCTCGGCGCCCGCGCCGACGACACCCTCCTGGCCCGCACCGACCTCGTCCTGCTGGACATCAAGTCCTTCGACATCACCGCCTACCGTCGCCTGACCGGCGCACCCCTCGCCCCCACCCTCACCTTCGCGACCCGCCTCGACCGCCTCGGCGTCCCGATGTGGATCAGATACGTCCTGGTCCCCGGCTGGACCGACGACCCCGACGCCGTCGACGGCCTGGCCCGCTTCGTCGCCGGCCTGAGCGCCGTGGACCGCGTCGACGTCCTGCCCTTCCACAAGCTCGGCGCCCACAAGTACGACACCCTCGGCATCCCCTTCCCGCTGCGCGACACCCCGGTCCCCGCCCCGGATCTCACCGAGAGCGTCCGCGCCCGCTTCCGCGAGCACGGGGTCCCCGCCTACTGACGCGCCTCCCAGGCCCGGTACGCGGCCACCGCCGTCGGCAGCGTCGGGAAGATCCGCTCCTCGCCGACCGACTCCACCAGCCCGTACGCCCGCAGGTCGGCCAGCAGATCCTGCTTGACCCGCGCCAGCGCGAACACCACGCCCCGGCGGCCGAGTTCACGGCGCAGCCCGTCGACGGCGTCCAGCGCGGTGATGTCGACCTCGACGTTGGCCTCCGTGTTGAGGACGAACCAGCGGACGGGCGTGGTCTGTTCGTCGACGGCGGCCAGCGCCCGGTGCCGGAAGTCCTCCGCGTTCGCGAAGAACAAGGGCGAGTCGTAGCGGTACACCAGCAGCCCGGGAACCGTGCGCGCCTGCGGATAGTCGTCGACGTCGTGCATGCCGGCCACCCCCGGCACCAGCCCCTCCACCGCGTCGTGCGGACGCGCCACCCGGCTCAGCAGCTCCGCCACCGACAGCCCGACGGCCACGATCACCCCGTACAGGATGTCCAGCGCCAGCACCCCGGCCAGACAGCCCAGCGCCAGGAGCAGTTCGCGGCGGCGGAAGGACGCCAGGCGCCGGAAACCCGCCAGGTCGATCATCCGGGTCGCCGCGTACACGACGAGCGCACCCAGGACCGCCGACGGCATCCGGGTCAGCAGCGGACTCAGGAACAGCAGCACGGCCAGCACCACCGCGCCCGCGACCAGCGCGTACGCCTGGCTGCGGGCGCGCGCCGAGGCCGCCAGCGCGGTACGGCTCGCACTGCTCGACACCGGGAAGCCGTGCAGGACGCCCGCACCGAGGTTGGCCGCGCCCAGCGCGAGGAACTCCTGATCGGCGTCGATCCCGGGACCGTCGCTGAACGCCCGCGCGGTCAGCACGACGTCCGTGTAGGCGACCAGCAGCACGCCCAGCGCGGGCAGGACCAGGTGCGGCAGCCCGCCCAGGCCGGGCAGGGCCACGCTCGGCAGGCCGGACGGGACCTCGCCGATCACCTTCAGGCCGTACCGCTCGTCCAGGCCGAACACCGCGACCGCCGCCGTGGACAGGACGACCGCGAGCAGCGGGCCGGGGACGGGGCGCGGGGAGCGGGCCGCCAGGAAGAGGAGCGCCAGGGCGACGGCGGACAGGATCGCCGTCGCCGGGTGGACGTCCGGGACGTGGCGGACGAAGGACCACACCTGGGGGAGGAACTCCTCGCCCGACGTGCGGACGCCGGTCAGCTTCGGCAGCTGGTCCACCATCATGATCAGGGCCACGCCGGTCAGATAGCCGACGAGGACCGGGCGCGACAGCAGGTCCGCGAGGAAGCCCAGCCGCACCGCGCGGGCCGCCAGGCACAGCAGGCCGACCGTCACCGCGAGGGCCGCCGCGAGCGACGCGTACCTGCCGGGATCACCGGCCGCGAGCGGCGCGACCACGGTGGCCGTCATCAGCGCGGTCGTCGACTCCGGGCCCACCGACAGCAGCCGCGAGGAACCGAACACCGGGTACAGCGCGAGCGCCGGCAGGATCGCCCACAGCCCGGCGACCGGAGGCAGCCCCGCCACCCCCGCGTACGCCATCACCTGCGGCACCAGATACGCGGCCACCGTCACCCCGGCGAGCAGGTCGCCGGTCAGCCACGTACGCCGGTAGCCCCGCAGCGTGACGAGACCGGGCGCCAGCCGGTGCCATCGGGGTGCGCGTGTGTCCTTCGGCATCTGCTGCCTTCCGCCGGGATTCCTCATGATCCACCTCGGTGGGGCCGGAGGCGAGCATCGCGCCGAACGGTCCCGCAGGACAGGGCCGGTCGGCCCTCGGAGGCGGACTTTCGGCATCCGGCGGTGGTGACGCCGGGAGAGAAGG
>NZ_JARAYJ010000044.1:0-65766 GCF_033794345.1 Streptomyces niveiscabiei | reverse complement strand
CTACCGGGCCTACCCGGACGCCTCCCAGCGCCGTGCGCTGGCCCGTGCGTTCGGGTGTGCGCGTGTGGTGTGGAACGACTGCCTGCGCGACCGGAAGGAAGCGCACGCGGCGGGGCTGCCGTACGTGACGTCGGCCGAGCTGTCCC
Organism: Streptomyces niveiscabiei; assembly: GCF_033794345.1. NCBI lineage: Bacteria > Bacillati > Actinomycetota > Actinomycetes > Kitasatosporales > Streptomycetaceae > Streptomyces > Streptomyces niveiscabiei. The sequence goes on along the minus strand of NZ_JARAYJ010000044.1, from coordinate 65,620 downwards.
GGCTTCGCATCACCCAGGCCAAGCGCACCGAGGAACGCGCCTGGCTCGCCGACGTGTCGGCGGTCGTCCTGCAACAGTCCCTGCGGGACCTGGATGCCGCCTACAAGAACTTCTTCGACAGCCTCAAGGGCAAGCGGCAGGGCCGGAAGGTCGGTCCGCCTCGTTTCAAGTCGAAGAAGGACACTCGGCAGTCGGTCCGTCTCAACACCAACGCCTTCTCCCTCCAGGGCGACGGCACGGTGTACGTGGCCAAGGTCGGCGACCTGAAGGTCACGTGGTCCCGTCGGCTCCCGGCAGCCCCGACTTCCCTGACGGTCACCAGGGACAGCTGTGGCCGGTACTTCCTCAGCTTCGTCGTCGACACCGAGCCGGACATCCTCCCCGAGTCGGAGACCGACACCGGTATCGACCTCGGCCTGTCCGCCTTCGCCGTCCTGTCCGACGGACGGAAGATCGCTAGCCCCCGCTTCCTGCGCCGGGCCGAGAAGAAACTCAGGCGCCTTCAGCGGGAGCTGTCCCGCAAGACCAAGGGATCGAAGAACCGGGCCAAGGCCCGGATCAAGGTCGCACGCCAGCACGCCACGGTGGCGGACCGGCGCCGGGACTTCCACCACAAGGCATCCACACAGATCATTCGCGACAACCAAGCGGTGTACGTGGAGGACCTCGCGGTGTCCGGCCTGGCCCGCACCCGGCTCGCCACGTCCGTGCACGACGCGGGATGGTCCGCGTTCACCGGGATGCTGGAGTACAAGGCGGCTCTGCACGGCCGTACCTTCGCCAAGGTGGGCCGGGCCTTCCCTTCCTCGCAGGTCTGCTCGGCCTGCGGGTTCCGGGACGGACCCAAACCGCTCCACGTCCGTGAGTGGACGTGCGGCGCGTGCGGCACGGTGCACGACCGCGACCACAACGCAGCCCGCAACGTCCTCTTCGAAGGACGCCGTATCGTCGCCGCCGGACGGGCGGAGACGCCAAACGCCTGTGGAGCGCCGGTAAGACGGGCACACGTGCCCGCGCAGCGCGGTGAAGCAGGAAGCCCCCGGAAGGGTCAGACGACCCAGACCGGAATCCCTGGACATTAGGCCAGAGAGCACGTCAAGGTCACAACACCAAGCGCCCGCACCAGGCACTGAAGTCGCATCCGGAGACGATGGTCGACTTCGTCCGCTGCACGGTCGGGCCGCCGGAGGGCACACTCCCGCTGCATGGGACGTGCCGCACCGCGAGCGGCAGCGCACGTACGGAGGTGCGCCGGCGGACGGGGACGGTACCAGCGGCTCCAGGACGGCAGGCCGAGCAGGAGCTGATGTCGGTTCAGCGGTGGACAACCGCCTCGGCACGCTTGGCCCGCAGCAACTGCCCGCGCTTGTCGTCCTTGAACCCCCAGGTGAACGAGCCGGGCTTGCGTGCCTCGTCCGCCAGTTCCTTGACGACCCCCGTACAAGCGCGCTCCTTGATCCCCGCGGCGAGACGGCCACCGATGTAGTACCTGTTCGCGGTGTCGTCCTTGGAGGCGATCTGTACGGTGGCGGCGCGACGGCCCAGAGCGATGCACTGGCCGAAGAAACCCACGTTGATGGCCTCGGGCCGCGCGCCCGTGATCCGGGCCAGCACCGTGTCGGCGGCGTGCGCTCCCAGTGGACGAGCGGTCTGGCAGCTCATGCGCAGTGGCAGGTCCGACGGTGCCGCCGAATCCCCGGCCGCGACGATGCGCTCGTCGTCCACGCTCGTCAACGTCTCGTCGGTGAGCAGGCGGCCCAGGGTGTCGGTGCTCAGCCCGCTGCGCGTGGCCAGGTCCGGCACGCCGAACCCGGCGGTCCAGATGGTCACCGTGCTCGGCAGCGCTCGGCCGTCACGGAGTCGCACGGTATCGCGGGTCACCTCCGTCACCTTCGCGCCGGGACCTTCGAGTACGGTCACCCCGAGCCTGGACAGGCGCTTGGCGACCGAGCGCCGAACCCGCGGATGCAGATACGGCCCGAGCACCTCGCCGCACACCAGAGTCACCCGGCGGCCCTGCTCCGCCAGCTCGGCAGCGGTCTCGATACCGGTCGAACCAGCTCCCACGACCGTCACCGAGGCCGTCGCGGGCGCGCCGCCGACCACCGTCCCCAGCCGCTGCGCCTCTTCCAGGGTGGCGATCGGGTAGGCGAACTCGGCCGCTCCGGGGACGCGCGGGTCGGCGCTGCCGCTGCCCACCGCGTAGATCAGATAGTCGTAGCCGACCGTGCCGCCGCTCGCCAACGCCACCCCGCGCCCGGCCGCGTCGATCCGTTCCACGGTGTCGACCACCAGCCGGACGCGCTCGCCCAGAATCTCCCGGTAGTCGACGACCGCCGCGTGGGATCCGCCCACCACCTGGTGCAGGCGAACCCTTTCGACAAAGGTCGAACGCGGGTTGATCAGCGTCACTGTCACGTCGTCGCGCCGCGTCAGACGATTGGCCGCCAGAACGCCCGCGTATCCCCCGCCGATCACGACCACATCGGTGTTCCCTGTCACGGTGTCTCCTTCGCTTCAAGGGGTTCGGGCACAAGACACCGCATGACCGATCACCGTGACAGCATGTGAGGCAGATCACTCCACAGGGCCGGTACGCGGAGTCCCTCGCCCGGAGCCGATACTCCGGGAACGCGCGATGCCGGAGGCGAACAACCCCCCGAGGCCGCACCAGCATGTCCGCGCCTCACCATCGCCGACGTCCCTGGCCGACGTCGAGCGGGCCGAGCACCACAACCACGCGTTCCAGCGTGACCCTCGAAACCGGCAAAGGACCTCTTATCGGGTGGCCTGCGCCGCTTCCACGAGCCGGACCCAGCCGTACTCACGGACGGGAACGACTCGCTTGTCACCCGCCTGCACGCGCTCGGCTCACGCTCAGGATGCGCGGTCGGGCGGACGCGGCGCTTCAGTGCTTCCTCTCCGGTTCCGGCGAGGCGGAGCACGCCTGGCTGGCGCGGTGCATGGCCTTGAAGAGGGCGCGGGGCTCGGGCGAGTCGGGCAGGGGGCCGCGGGCGGGGGCCTCGAAGGACTGGAGCATCAGGGCGACGACCCGTCTCCAGGCGTCGGGAGCGGCGTCGCCGGTGGCGTTCACGACGCCGGCATTGGCCATGTACACCAGCACCAGGTCCTCGGGCGTGAAGTCCTCACGCAGATGTCCTGCGGCCTTGGCGCGGCCGATGAGCTGGACGACGCCCTCGTACGCCTGGTTTCGGCGCTCCTCCAGAGCCTTGGCCGTGGGGAAGGTCATGGTCAGCACGCCGGCGAAGCCGTAATCGGCGGCCTGCATCGCACAGACGGTTTCGATGAACCCCTCGAGACCGCGCCAGGGGTCGGAGTCGTCGAGGGCGACGCCGACCGCGTCGACGTAGGCGTCCATACGGTCGGCGAAGACCGCGGCGACCAGCTCTTCCTTTGTCGGGAACCGGCGGAACAGAGTGGCGATGCCCACTCCCGCCTCGCGGGCCACGGAAGCCATGGAGGCGTGCAGGCCGTCACGCTTGAACACCGTGCGCGCGGCGGCGACGATCCGCGCGCGGTTGCGCTCGGCATCGCTGCGCAGAGGCTGTGCGGCAGGGGCATCGCTGGATCGGGCGCCAAGGTTCATGACGCCCAGTCTACCGAAGCGGAATGCACTATCCAGTTTTAGTGTTAGCGTAGGCACCGCCGAACCGGACAGCCCTTTCCGGATGTCGAATCGGATACCCCTTTCCGAATCGAGCGGACCGATGCCAAGGAGTTGATGATCAGTGCGCGCTGTGACAGTGGCGCAGGTACCCGGCAGCCCCGAGGTGACCGAGGTGGAGGTGCCCCGCCCGCAGGCCGGTGAGGTGCTGGTGAAGGTGGCCGCTTCCTCGGTGAACGGGTTCGACGTGGCCACGGCGGCCGGATACCTACAGGGCATGATGGAGCACCGCTTCCCGCTGGTCCCCGGCAAGGACTTCGCCGGTACCGTCGAGGCGGTCGGCGAGGGTGTCGAGGGTTTCGCGGTCGGCGACGCCGTGTTCGGCGTGGACACCAAGGCGTACCTGGGCGCCGGTTCGATGGCGCAGTACGTCGCCGTTCCCGCTGCCGTCGGCATCGCCCACCGGCCCGACGGGGTCTCGGTGCGTGACGCCGGCGCACTCGGGCTGGCGGGCACCGCCGCCTTCGACGGTCTCGCCCTGCTCGGCCCGCTGAAGGACAGGACGGTACTGATCTCCGGTGCCACCGGCGGCGTTGGTGCCATCGCCGTACAGCTCGCCACGGCCCGGGGCGCCAGGGTGATCGCCACAGCCAGGCCGGGTTCCGAGAGCGGCTTCGTCTCGGCGCTGACCGACGCCGAGGTGACCGTCATCGACTACACCCAGGACGTGACCCCGCAGGTCCGGGCGATCGCCCCCGACGGCGTGGACGCGGTGCTCCACCTCGCCGGCGACCTCGCCGAACTCACCGCGCTCACCCGCGACGGCGGCGCCGTCGCCTCCGCCCTGACCCTCGCCCCGGTTCCCGAGGCCTCGGAGAACCGCAAGGTGCACACCGCCGTGCTCCGGTCCAACCCGACGGCCGACACCCTGTCCACCCTCGCCGGGTACGTCGCCTCCGGCGCCCTCACGGTGCCGGTGAACTCGGCGTTCGTCCTGGAGCGTGCCCCCGAGGCGTTCGCCGCGTTCGGTGCCGGCACCGTCGGCAAGATCGCCGTCACCGTCGCCTGACCAGTCCCTGTACCAGACACTTTCCCCGCGAAAGGACTTCACCATGCCCAGCATCGCCATCGTCGGAGCCGGCCCCGGCATGGGCCTCGCCATCGCCCGCACCTTCGGCTCGCGCGGCTACGACGTCGCCCTCATCGCCCGCAACCGCGCCAAGCTCGACGACCTCGTCGCCCGGCTCACCGCCGAGGGCATCACCGCCGCCGCGTTCCCCGCCGACGTGCTCGACCACGACGCGCTGACCCAGGCCCTCAAGGACGCCGCCACCCGCTTCGGCGGCATCGACGTCCTGGAGCACTCCCCCTCCCCGGGCAACGGCTCCATCAACTCCATGAACCTCACCTCCCCGTCCCGGACCAGCCCCTCCGATGTGCAGGGATGGATCGACTTCCTGCTCCACAGCGCCATCACCGCCACCCAGGCCGTCCTGCCCGCGATGCGTGAGGCCGGCGCGGGCACCCTGCTGTTCACCAACGGCGCCGGCTCGGTCGACCCCATCCCGATGCTCGGCAACGTCAACCCCGCCCAGGCGGCGCTGCGCAACTGGGTACTCAACCTGCACAAGGAGCTGGCCGGCACCGGTGTCCAGGCCGCGCACGTCGCCATCGGCGTGTGGATCGGCGCGGGCGGCCCTCCCGAGATCCCGACCGCCGAGGCCGAGGACATCGCTCCTCTCTACTGGGACCTGCACACCCAGCACGACGAAGCCGAGCGCGTCTTCGCCGCCTGACGCCTCCCGGCGCATCCTGATCCGCTCCCCCTCACCCGCCGCGGCGATCCTCGCCGCGGCGGGACCGAAGAAGAAGGCTTCCGCCCGGATGAACGTGTTCCTGTGGATTCTCCAGGGCGTCCTCGCCGCGTTGTTCGCGGCGGCCGGCGTCACCAAGGCCACCCAGCCCCGCGAAAAGCTCATGTCCCAGCTGCCGTGGGTCAGTGACGTCTCGACACCCGTGGTGCGTCTGATCGGCGTCACCGAACTCGCCGGCGCCCTCGGGCTGATCCTGCCGGGTGCCTTCGACATCGCCACCACGCTCACCCCGTCGGCCGCCACCGGCCTGGCTGTGATCATGGTCCTGGCCATGGGCCTCCACGCCCGTCGCAAGGAGCCGCAGGCCATCGGGTTCAACGCGATCCTGCTCATCGTCGCCACGGTCATCATGTGGGGCCGGTTCGGGCCCTACTCCTTCTGACCCCCCACTCCCCCCGCGACCACGCCGGCCGGGCCACTCCTCCCAACCCCTGTCCGCCGGCCGGAGACGACCGTGGACCTGGGCATTGCCTCCCTGTCCGACCTGCGGACCGGCCCCGGCGCAGAAAAACTGCATGCCCCGGGGCTCCGCACCCGCGAGATCGTCTCCGTACGTCGATCCCATGGTGGCCGCACGGTCCATTGCCCTGCGGCTGCCGCCCATCTGACCAGGACGATCCCCACCGAACCCGCTGAGCCGTCACCGCCGACCGGCCCCACACCGAGGTAAGCGTCACGCTCGGTCTCGAACTCGTCGTCGTCCTGGGTGCGGCGGGGCCGACGGGCACGTAGGGCGAGTCGTCGACGCGCGGGAAGCCGGGTCGGGGCAGTTCGGTGGCCAGTTACCGGGTCGCCTTCGCCGGCAGGGTGGCCGGGGCAGTGGTGGCCATGACCAGGCGGACGGTCCCGTCCGGGCCCCACCAACCGAGCCGGGCTTCAGCGGCCCACCAGGTCGCCGTGCGACCGTCACGGAAGGTGCGCTCGATGCGCGACCAGGTGCCGGGGTGTTCGGCGTCCTGGCAGGTCAGGCGGCGGGCAGCGATGACGGGAGTGTGGGCGACGCGGCCGTGGTCTCGGGTGTCGTGCCGGGGCTTGAGGGCCATCACGAACGGCAGGCCGGCGGCGTGCGGCGCGGCGCGGAAGCTGTCCTGGTCGCTGTAGGCGCAGTCGGCGCCACCGCGCAAAAGACCAGCCCGGCCACCGTGGCCCGGGCGGCCAGATCGGCCGCGATGTGCACGTTGGTGCGGAATCCGGATCATTCTTGCCTCGGGAGAAGTGATGGGCCGAGGTGTAAGGGCGGGCGTGCACCGGGTAGTGGACGCGCTCGTCCGCCCGGCAGGGGGCCACGGTGACCACACCCCGGTCGGCCGTCCCGACCGAGCGGCCAGCGGCAGCCCAGCGAGGTATTCGCGAACTCGCGCCGCTGGGCCGGCGTCCCGAGAGATCATCGAAGCGGACGGCGTACACCTCCAGCGGACCCGGTGCGGGCGGACACGGCAGCCCCTTCGTCATCTCAGGCTCTCCAGGCCGTAGTTGACGCTCTCATGGCACGGCCCGCTCCTGTACGAACCCGCCGTCGGCAAACCACCGTTAGTCGCTCAGCCACACGTAGTCGTACGAGACCTGGTTCCCCTCGACCTTGGTCACGGCCACCGCGATGTCCTGTTTCTTTCCGTCCTTGGACGTCACCGTGCAGTCGACCGTGGCCCGCTGCTGTGCCTTCAGGTCTCCGGCGCAGCTGACCGCCCGCGGCTTCTCCTGCACCAGCGGCAGGGCGTAGTGCTCGCGGACCTGCTTCTCGACCTCCGTCCGCGAGACGGTGGCCGTGGCGCCGACGGTGCTGGTCGACTCGGTGCTCAGCAGCCGGGGTACGGCTATGGCCAGGCCAACGAGGGCCACGGCGGTGGCGGCGGTCAGGGACACGGCGACGTACTTCATGATCTTCTCCTCTGGGGCGCTCGCTTGAGTGACGCTTCCTGAGGAGACTGGCTCGCCGTGCGGCCCTGACGCTTCGGCCTGCGGGCCGAAGACGGCTGCCCGTGGTCGGCCCGCAGGCCGACCCGGAACGGTCAGGCGGGCGGTGCCTGGCGGTCGCGTACGAGGCCGGTGTCCCAGGCCCAGGCGGCGATCTCGACGCGGTTGCGGACGCTCAGCTTGTCCTTGATGTTGGCCAGATGGGTCTTCACCGTGCCCAGGGACAGGTACAGCTCGTCGCAGATCTCCTGGTTGGTGCGGCCCACCGCGAGCAGGCGCACGACGTCCGTTTCCCGCTCGGAGAGCGGATGCGGGATGGCCGGGGCGGGCTGCTGTCCGGCGAGGTGCTTGAGGAGGCGGACGGTGACGGCAGGGGAGACCAGGGCGTCACCGCGGGCGGCGGACCGTACGGCCTCGATCAGGAGGGTGGAGCCGGCGTCCTTCAGCAAGAAGCCGCAGGCGCCGTTGCGCAGGGCGGTGTAGGCGTAGTCGTCCTGGTCGAAGGTGGTCACGACGACGACGCGCATCGGGTCGATGGCGCCCGGTCCGGCCAGGGCGCGGGTGACTTCCAGGCCGTCCAGCTTGGGCATGCGGATGTCGACGAGGCACACGTCCGGGCGCAGCCGGCGGGCGAGTTCGACGCACTCGGCGCCGTCGGCGGCCTCACCGATGACCTCCAGGTCGGGCTGGGTGCCGAGGATCAGCCGGAAACCGGTGCGGACCATCTCCTGGTCGTCCGCGATCAGCACGCGTGTGCGGGTACCGCCCGCCCCGTTCGTAGCGTCGGAGCCGTTCATGCGGGTGATCCTGCCACAGTCGGCAGGACCGGGAAGGCGGCGCTCACGCTCCAGCCGCCGTCCGCTGTCCGGCCGCTGGTGAGGGTGCCTTCCACGGCTTCGACGCGTTCCCGCAGGCCCACCAGGCCGAAGCCGCCCCGGCCGCCCGCCGGGGCGGAGGCGCGGGCCGTCGGTGCCGTGTTGCGCACCTCCACGCGCAGCCGGTGGCGGTCGCCTTGCTGGTGGAGGTCGAGGCGGACGGCGACGTCGGCGCCGGGGGCGTGGCGGCGTACGTTCGTCAGCGCCTCCTGCACCACGCGGTGGACGGAGGTCTCCACCTCCGGGGCCAGCCGGACCCCGCGCACCGCGTCCCCGACGTCCAGCCTCGCCTCGGTGCCGTGCCCGGCGAACGCGGAGACCAGGCGGTCCAGCTCGGTCAGCAGCTCGCCCGGGCGCGCGGCCTCATGGTCCTCCTCCCGCAGGACCCGTACCAGGCGGCGCATGGAGTCCAGGGTCTCGCCGCCCGCCCGGGAGATGCCCTCCAGCAGGGGTTTGACCTGTTCCGGCGAGGTCTCCTGGATCATCAGCGCGGCGTTGGCGTGGACGACGATGCCGGTGACGTGGTGGGCGACGAAGTCATGCAGATCGCGGGCGAGTTCGAGGCGTTCGTTGTGGCGTACGGCGTCCAGGGCCCGGGCCCGGCGCGCGTCCAGCAGCCGCAGGTAGCAGGCCAGGCCGACGGCCCCGCCGACCGCGAAGGTCAGAAAGAAGGAGTATCCGAGGAATTCACGCGCCGGGCCCCCGCGCATCGGCTGGACGATCACCGCGGCGCCCAGCACCGCCGACAGCGCCACGGCGGTGGCCGGCCGGCGCACCCGGCGTACGGTCCGGACGAGCAACGCGAGCAGAGCGACCGTTTCCAGCAGGCCCCACGTACCGCTGGAGAGCGGGGCATACGCCCACAGGCCCGCGGTCAGGGCCAGGGAGCCCAGCGCGGCGGCGCCGGCCCGCCACTCGGGACCCGGGCGGTGGGTGGGGAAGAGCAGCGCGGCGGCGGCGAGCGGGCCGGCGCCGAGGGGCAGCCAGCTCGACCAGCGGTGCTGCGGGTCGTAGTGGGCCGCCACGTCGAGCAGCCACACCAGGGCCAGGCCCCCGCAGAGCGAGACCGTGATGGTGTGCCGGACGGCCGGGGTGAGCGGAGTATCGGGTTCCACGCCGGAAAGGGTACGGATCGACGGCCGATGCGCGGGTCGGCCCGCAGGCCGATGCCGGGTGCCCCGTACCGGCCCGGCGGCCGAGGACGCGCGGTGTGGCAGGGCGGGATCGTCGACGGCATGCAGATCCTCACCGTTGTCGACTTCGCCCTGGCGGCGCTGGCCGGGCTGTGCCTCGTCCTGTGCGCCCTCGTCACCGTGGGGGTGGCCCCATGACCTCGTACGGTACGGCCACCGCCTCCCCTGTTCTGGCCGGCATCGGTCTGACCAAGTCCTGCACTGCCTCGCCGGTGTCGTCGCCCCGGTGGTCGTCGGCTACGCGTGGTTCACCGAGGAGAAGAAGGACGAGGTCGACGGCATCCTGGTGTTCTTCGCCGTCGTCTTCCTCGCGCTGTCCGTGATCGGCCCATGGGTGGCCGGCGTCCTGGGCCGCATCGTCAGTGCCAGCGCCACGCCCCCCGCGCCCCTGCTCGCCGGGCGCCGCATGCTGGACGATCCCACGAGCGCGTGGCGTACGGTCTCCGGGCTCGCCTTCGCCGGATTCGTCGCCCTCTTCGGCGTGGCCGGTGGGTCTCCCTGGGTAGCTCGGGCATGCTCGCCGTGGCCGTGCCCAAGAGCACCGGGACCGCGGTCCAGCACGAGGCGCGGGAGCCCCTGAAGAACGCCCGGGTCGCCGTCGGCGGCGAGAACAGCGTCCAGGTCACGGTGCTCGCCGGCACGGAGAACCTGGACCGCCGCCGCACCTACGGTCTACTCCGGCACCCCGCTCACAGTCCTGGACGAGGTCCGCCGCAAGGAGACCCGCATCCCCGTGGCCGTCCTGGCGGGCGACCGGCCTCTTCACCGCCACCCCGCTCACCGTCCTCGGTGGCGTCGCCCTGCTCGCCGCAGGCTTGTGCCCCGGCGTCGCGGGACTGCCGGCGGCGAGCGCCCTCAGCCGCCCCCGGCTGAAGCCGGTCACGGTCCGGCCGGGCCCGCGCGGCGAGTGACCGCCCACCCGCCGATGCACCGCCAACTCGCCCACAGAGCAACGAAGTTGAGACATGGCGGCCTTTCTGTACTCGATCGCCACCGGGCTGGCCTTCCTGTTCTACCTCGCCCGGGTACGGCGCGACCCCTGCCGCTTCGGCAACGCCGTACTGCTCGGCCTGGCCCTCGTGCTGCTGCCCCTGGCCCTGCTCGCCCAGACCGCGACCGGCAGCGCGCCCGCGCCGCTCGTCGCGGCGATGACCATGACCGTCCTGCTGCTCACCCTGGGGGTGTTCGTCCTCGGCTCCGGCCCGATCGGCGGCTCCCGGGTGCCGCCGCTGCCGGCGAGCAGGCTGGACCGGGCGCGTGCGGTGTACGAGTAGCAGGCCGCGCGGGGCGTTCCCCCGCTGCCGATCACCTCCGGCGGGCAGGGCCCCGACGCGGACCTGCCCGAAGCCCACGCGATGGCCGCCCACCTCATCGCGCACGGCGTCCCCGAGACCCACGTCGTACCCGAGGACCGCTCGCGCACCGCCGCCGGCTTCTGGCCCAGCATGACGATCCGCGATCTTCCCGCACCACCGGAAGGCCGACCTCACGGTGTGCGCGCTGCTCGGCGTGCTGCTGCCTGCGTACGCGGCGTCGCCCGGTGACCTCGACCGGCCGGGCGGGGCGGCTGCCCGTGCCGGGTTCGCTCAGAGGCCGCGGTGCGGAGTGAACGAGCCGATCTGGGACGGCTTGGCCCGGTTGAGCGTGGTCTCGAAGCGGGCGTCCCGGTCCTGGAGAGGGAAGTTGGCGCTGCCCCAGGTGGCGTTCCACAGCGCGTCGAAGGCTTTGCCGTTGGTGTTCCTCAGGCGGTCCATGGCGACCAGGTGCGGCCGGTCCCAGTCCTTGACGACCTCAGGGGCCTCGCCCGACTTCGCGAAGCGGAAGGCGTGCGTACCCGGCTCGTCCCGGTGGTAGACGATCTTGGCGCGGTTGCCGGAGCGCTCGATCCGGCCGAACGGCCTGGTGTCGTACCGGCCGTGCGCGGAGGCGGACACGTAGGAGGGTTCCTCCGCACCGCGCGCCTGCCAGACCACGACGGCCTCCCAGTCGTGGCGGTGCCCGGAGAAGCGGCCCTGGTCCTTCTCGAAGTACAGGGCGTAGACGTACGCGCACCATGTGGGGTCGCACGCGGTCCGGACGTAGGTGTTGGCGCTGCCGACGTACCGGCAGTCCCGCCGGGGTTCCCGGACGGGCTCAGGCCGCCGTTGAGCCGCCCGTCGGGGCCGACGGCCGACGAGGGGAAGCAGCCGTCGCTGTCGTAGTCGAAGAGCGGCTGGTACTTGTCCTGGAAGGCGGAAGCCTGGTACGGCAGGGCGGGCGGGGCCACGGCGAACGCGCTGGCCGGCAGGCCGACGGTCAGTACGGCCGCGCTGCCCGCGACGATCGCGGCCTTGGTGAGACGGGACGGTCTTCCGCCCTTGACTGCGTGGGACACGGGGGGTGTTCTCCTATCGCTCGTGGTGTGCGCCGCGCCGGAATCCGCCGCGGCGGACCTGGATGGCGGCCGACCGCCTTGGCGTAACGGTCGAAGATCTCCAGACACGCCGAGGGCCCGTCCCCGTTCCCCGGAGAACAGGGACAGGGCCCTCCGGCGAGTGTCGCTACTCCGCCTTGATCGCCTGGAGCACGTTCAGCCGCGCGGCCCGCCGGGCCGGCCACAGCGCGGCCAGGACGCCGACCGTCGCCGCCAGCAGCAGGAAGACCGCCATCCGGCCCCAGGGCAGGACCAGTTCGTACGTCGGCATCTTCGCGCTCAGCAGTTCCCCGGCCGCCCAGCCGAAGAACACGCCGAGCCCGATGCCGAGCACTCCGCCGAGGAGGGAGATCACCAGGGACTCCAGGCGGACCATCCGCTTGGTGCCCTGGCGGTCCAGGCCGATCGCCCGGAGCATGCCGATCTCCTGGGAGCGTTCGAAGACCGACATGGCCAGGGTGTTGACCACGCCGAGGACCGCCACGATCACCGCCATGGCCAGCAGGCCGTAGACCATGTTCAGGAGCAGCGTGAACGTGCGCGCGCTCTCGTTGGAGATGTCCCGCTTGTCCTGGATCTTGATCGCCGGGTTGGTGCCGAGTGCCTTCACCAACCGGTCCTTCGTCGCGTCGGAAGTGCCGTCGGCGGTCTTCACCATCACCTTCATGATGGCCGGGTCCGGCTCGTGTGGGGCGAGGGTCGCGGTGTCGATCATGATGCCGTTGAGCACGGTGTTGCCCTCATAGACCCCGGTGACCGTCAGCTCCTGCTTCTTGCCGTCCTCGTAGGCGGCCGTGAAGCTCGAACCGGCCTGCCAGCCACGGGACTTGGCGGTTTCCTGGTCGACGACGACCCGCGTGCCGCCGACCTTGAGGGAGCCTTCCTGGACCTTGAGGTCGGTCACGTCGCCGAGCGCGGTGCCGTTGACGCCGGTCAGGGGCTCGTTCACGCCGCGGATCTGAGCGAATGCGCTGACCATGGGGCTGACGGCGGTGACCCCGTCGGCCCGCTCCAGCTTCTTCTCGACCTCCGGCGACAGCAGGTTGCCGTTCGCCATGGACACCGTGTAGTCGGCGCGGATCGAGGACGCCGCCATCGTGTCGATGCCCTGCCGCAGGCTGTTCGCCATCACCGTCATGCCGGTGATGAGGGTGAGCCCGATCATCAGCGCCGCGGCGGTGGCGGCCGTGCGACGCGGGTTGCGTGCCGCGTTCTCCCGGGCCAGCTTGCCCGCGACGCCGAAGCCGCGCAGGGCCGGTGCCGTGGCCGCGATCAGCGGGCGGGACAGCAGCGGGGTCAGGATGAACACGCCGATGAGCAGCAGGACGGCGCCCAGCCCCATCGGGGCCTGCCCGCTGTCGTCGCCCATCGTCGTGGCGGCCAGGACGACCGCGACGCCCACCGCCGAGAACAGGGCGCCCAGGGTGTTGCGCAGCACCAGCGACTTGGTGCTCGCCTGCGCGTGGATGCTGCTCATCGCCGCCACCGGCGGGATCTTCGCGGCCCTGCGGCCCGGCAGCCACGCCGCCAGCATGGTCACCAGGATGCCGACCGCGAGGGCGGTGACGACCGTGCCGGAGGAGACGACGAGCGGCCCGTCGGGGACGGTCGCGCCGAACGAGCCCATCAGCAGGCGCAGTCCGGCGCCGATGCCGACACCCGCGAGCAGACCGGTGACGGCGGCGACCGCACCCACCACGAACGCCTCGATCAGCACCGACCGCGTCACCTGCCGGCGTGAGGCGCCGACCGCGCGCAGCAGCGCCAGCTCCTTGGTGCGCTGGGCGACCAGCATGGTGAAGGTGTTGGCGATGATGAACGTGCCGACGAACAGCGCGATCGCGGCGAAGCCCAGCAGGACGTTCTTCAGGCCGTCCATCGACTGGGCGATCTGCGCCGCCTCCTGCCTGGCGAGCTCCTGACCAGTGGTGGTCTCGACGAGGTCCTTCGGAAGCGCCTTGTCGAGCTCCGCCTTGAGCGCGGCCTGGCTGACGCCCGGCTTCGCCGTGACGTCGATCTGGTCGTACGTGCCCGGCTTGGCGAGCAGCTTCTGCGCGGTCGCCGTGTCGAAGAGGGTGAGGCTGCCGCCGGCGGCGACGTTGCCGTCGTCGGTGGTGAAGATGCCGCTGATCGTCGGGGTCAGCACGGGGCCGTCGACGGACAGCCGTACGGTGTCGCCGACCTTGTAGCCGGTGCGCTCGGCCGTCTTGGAGTCGATGAGGACCTCGCCCCGGCCCTTCGGGGCGTGCCCGGCGATCAGCGGGTACCGGGCGTCCTTGGCGCCCCAGTAGTTCGCGCCCCGTGACTCGAAGCCGCTGCCGGCAGGCTTGCCGTCCTTGTCGGCGAGGGCGGTGAAGCCGCTGACGACCCCGATGACCTGCCCGGCCCCGGGCACCCGGGCGCTGTCGTGGAGCACCGCCCGGGTCAGCTCAGGCCGTCGGCCCGCCCGGTCGCTCGGGTACTTCGGCTGGATGGCGACGTCGACCTGGTCGAAGCCCTTGGCGGAGCTCTTCTGGTAGGCGTCGGAGATGGTGTTGGTGAAGACCAGGGTCCCTGACACGAAGGCCACGCCGAGCATCACGGCGAGGACGGTCATCAGGAGCCGGGCTTTGTGCGCGAGGACGTTGCGCAGGGCGGTGCGGAACATCAGTTGGTGCGCCCCTTCGCGTCGAACTCGGGGGTCCGGGGCCGCGCGGCGGAGCCGCTGAGGTTACCGCCCCCAGGAAGAAGGCGCATGAAGTCGAGCACGTTGTCCGCCGTCGGCCGGTGCATCTCGTCGACGATCCGTCCGTCCGCGAGGAACACCACCCGGTCCGCGTACGACGCCGCCACCGGGTCGTGCGTCACCATCACCACGGTCTGCCCCAACTCCCGTACGGAGTCGCGCAAGAAACCCAGCACCTCGGCGCCGGACCGCGAGTCGAGGTTTCCCGTCGGCTCGTCGCCGAAGACGATCTCGGGCTTCGAGGCCAGCGCGCGGGCCACGGCGACGCGCTGCTGCTGGCCGCCGGAGAGCTGGGAGGGCCGGTGGCCGAGCCGGTCCGCCAGGCCCACCATCCGGATGACGGAGTCCAGCCACTGCCGGTCCGGCGTGCGGCCCGCGATGTCCATCGGGAGGGTGATGTTCTCCAGGGCCGTCAGGGTCGGCAGCAGGTTGAACGCCTGGAAGATGAAGCCGATCTTGTCCCGGCGCAGCTTGGTCAGCTGCTTGTCCTTCAGCGAGCCCAGCTCGGTCTCGCCGATGCGCGCGGACCCGGAGGAGAACGTGTCGAGGCCGGCCACGCAGTGCATCAGGGTCGACTTTCCGGAGCCGGAGGGGCCCATGATCGCGGTGAACTCGGCCTGCCGGAAGTCGACGGAGACCCGGTCCAGGGCGACCACCTGGGTCTCACCCTGCCCGTAGGTCTTCGACAGATCCGTGGCGCGCGCGGCCACGGTGGTGGCCCGGTCGGCGAGGGATGCGGTGGTCACGGGACGGTGCTCCTGCCAGGACGAGGGGGTGTACGAGCTCATCGGGCCGCCTCCGTCGTGACGAGGGCGCACAGGACGAAACACAGCCCGGCGAGCGCCGCCAAGAAGAAGTCGAGAACAGTGAGGTTCTGCATGCTGTCGACGATCCCGCCACAGCACGCCGCCCGTCCTCGGCCACCAGGCCGGTACAGGGCGGCCGGCATCGGCCTACAGGCCGACCCCGCGGTGTTTCGGCCGAACGAGAGAGCGCCCGGAGTGTGATCACCCCGGGCGCTTGCTCTGCTGCCACCGGCAGGAACAGCTTCCGTGTCGGTCGACGGTGACGTGTACCGGGTCGGACTCGGTCGAACCCCCCGCGTTGGTGAGAACCACCTTCAGGCTGTGGGTGCCCGTCGCCACTCCTGACAGAGTCACCTGAGAAGACTGGGCGTTCGGCGTGTTGGCGGTCAACGGCCCTGTGCCGACGACCGCACCGTCGAGCAGGAAGGTGCAGGAGGTGGCGGTGGTGCCGTTCGAGTCGATCAGTTCGGCCCGATACACGTAGCTGCCGTTGGGCTTGTCCGTGAACTCGGTCTCGGCCGACTGAGAAGTGCCGCCGACCGTGTCGGGCACCCGCGCGGAGACGCGGGTGTCGTTCTCGTACAGGCGGTAGAAGCTGCCCGGGGTTGCATGCCAGAGGTTCATCACGACGCTGTAATTGCCGTCGTGGAGGCCGTGTGTCCATCCACTGGTGTTCGTGAGGGTGCCGGCGACGAAGCTCCGCAGGGCGTCCCGGGTGGCGAAGTAGGCCGGCTTGGGGTTGCAGTCCTCGTCGAACATGAGCGGCTTCGCGTCCGGCAGCCAGGTGAAGGCGTGTTTGTCGGTGAAGCCCCAGAAGCCGATGTCCCGGATTCCGGCGGCCAGCGCCTCGGCGACGACGTCCCCGTAGATCTGCGTCTGCTGCTCGACGTCGTATGTGTGCACGTCGAGTTCGGTGATGGCGACGTCGAGTCCGAGTGCCTGGTAGGAGTTCGCCATCTCGGTGATGACTCCCGGCTCGGGCCCCGCCTGCGTCTCGTGCGTCTCGAAACCCACTCCGTGGATGGGTACACCGTCGGCGACCAGGCCGGCAACGAGGTCGTAGAGCTCCTGGCGCTTCGCCGGACAGAACTCCACCAACGACTCATCGATGAACAGCTCCGCCTCGGGATCGGCGGCGTGCGCGATGCGGAACGTCTCCGCGATGCAGTCCGCGCCGAGGACGTCGTAGAAGTGGTTCCGCACCAGGCCGGTTCCGCCGAAGTTCGAGAACGGCTCGCAGCGTGCGGCCTCGGCGTCCTCCGGGGTCTCGGCTTCGATACGGGCGTCGGGGTTCGTCACGGTGCGCCGGAGTGCTGCGACCGCGAGGCCGTGCGAGAGATTCAGATGGTGCGCGGCCTTCAGCGCATCCGAGTGGCTCTTGACGCCAGGTGCGAACACACCGCTGCCGTACCCGGCGAACGAGTTGTTCCACGGCTCGTTGTGCGTCGACCACGCGCATCGAGAAGACCGTCGAGGCACGCACGGCGAAGCAGGTCGGAGGGCATCTGCCGGCCGCCCGGGTGACGAACACGGCGGACACCTCCTTCACCCACTGCCTGCGCACGGACCCGTTTGTCGCCGAGTGGGCGGCCGACGTGCTGGCCGCCCGCGCCGAGCGCGACGACATCGACGCACGCCCGCCTGCCCACCCCGATCCGCTCGTGGCCCTGGCTGTACTGGAGGACTTCCGCCGGCGCGGACAGCCCCCGCCGACGGCATCTGTCCGGCTGGCCACCGGATGGCGGGGCAGAGGGGAGTCCGCGGACTTCGCTTATCTGGCCCGTCTCGCGGGCCATCCGCCCTACCCGTCCGCAAGGCCCGTTCCCGGCGTCTGATCGAGGAGGCGGTCCGCGACCTCGGTGTGGACACCGACTCCCCCCTGCAACACGTCCCGCAGGCGCAGGTGGACGGTCAGCGGTGGCTGGAGCAGATCTCCTACTACGAGGTCGGCCAGGTCGAGCGGCTGTTGCCACCACCATCAAGGACATCACCGCACCGGCCAAGTGGATCAACGCCTCCTGCGCGGCTCACTCACGCGTGGATGCGGTCCCCGAGGACAAGGGGCGTTTGCCGCACCTGACGCCCCGGCAGTTCCGCCGCACCCTCGCCTGGTTCATCGCCCGTCGCCCCGGCGGCACCATCGCCGGCGCCCTGCAATACCGCCACCGGCAACTCAGGCTTCCGCGACGAGGTCGAGGCCGAAGAAGCCTTCGCCCGCGGCCAGTTCCTCGCCGGGCTGGGCGCCGACGACGACCGGCCCGCTCTGACCGGTGCCGCAGGTCCCGAAGCCGAAGCCCGGCTCGCCGAGCTCGCCCGCCACACGGTCTTCGACGGCCAGGTCGTCACCGGCGAAGCCCGCCTGCGCCGCATCCTGGCCCGTCACGACGCCCACATGTACCCGGGCACCTCCGTCACCTGCGTGCACAACCCCGACCGCGCCTTCTGCCGCAGCCCCGAGGCTTCCCCCGATCAACCGGTCATGGCCGACTACCAGCCGCTGGCCCGCAGAAACACCGCCCTCACCACCGCCAACCGCCAGGCCCTCGCCGGCCACCTCACTCAGCTGGAGGGTGCCCTGGACAACGGCGACCGCCTCGCCCCCTACGTCCGCCGGCTACGGCAGGAGAACGCCGACCTGCGCCGGGACCCTCGCCCTGTATGAGGAGGCCGTCCGGCAACTCACCCTCGAAAACCACGCCCTGCACGGCGGCAGCACCGTCATCTCCCTGCCCACGCGCGGCAACGGGGCTTCCAGCACCTGGCAGGCCCGGGCCGCCGGCCGTTCCTCAAGGTCGGCGTCCTCCACGCAGTAGGCCCTGGTCATGAGCCATCGGTCCGCGTCATGGGGCCCGTTCCGTTTGGTTTCCCGTCGGCCGCTTGCTCTCCTTGAGGACTGGATGGCGGGGCGGTCGTGCCCCGGGGGATCAGGTGGGTGGGCAGGACGATGTGTCGGCCGCGGTCGCTCTCGGGGTCGTTGATGAGTTCCAGGGCGAGTTCAGCGGCGGCGCGGCCCAGGTCGGACGGGGACTGGGCGACGGTGGACAGGTCGAGCCATTCGGCCATCAGCTGGTCGTCGAAGCCGAGGACGGAGATGCGCTGGGGCACCTCGATCTGGACGGTGCGCAGGGTGGAGATGACAGAGGCGGCGAGCTCGTCCTGTTCGGCGAAGATCGCTGTGGGTGGTTCGCGCAGGCTGAGCAGGTTGCCGACGGCTTGAGTGGTGCCGCGTTTGTCGCGGGGCGGGGTGGTGACGACGAGGTCGTCGTCCAGCGGTATGCCCGCCTCGGTGAGTGCCTGCTGGTAGCCGACGAGGCGCTCGCGTGAGCTGAAGCTGAAGCCGCGGGCGTTGACGTTGTGGGCGAAGGCGATGCGGCGGTGGCCGAGGTTGATCAGGTGGCGGGTGGCCTTGCGGGCGGCGGCGACGTCGTCGACGTAGACGCTGGGGCGGCCTTCGACGTGCTGGCTGATGTAGATGACCGGCATGCTCAGGTCGTCGAGGCGGGCGGTCTCCTCCTTGGTGAGGTCGAAGCAGAACACCAGGAGGGCGTCGGCGTTGCGCCGGGCGGGCAGGCGGTCGAAGAACTCGGCCCGCTCGGCCAGGTCGGGGACCACGTAGACGGTCATCTCCATGCCCGCCTCGCGCAGGAGCGGGCCCAGGCTGGACAGCGCCGCTCCCATGAACCATGAGTCGAGCGTGGGCACGAGCACCGCCATGACACCGGTGCGGCCGGTGACCAGGCTGGATGCCTGACGTGAGACCGCGAAGTTCAGCTCGCGGGCAGCCTGCTCGACCCGGGCCCGGACGTCGGGTGAGACCGATGTCAGGCCGCGCATGGTGCGCGAGACGGTCGACGGGGAGACTCCCGCCCGTTCGGCGACGTCGGCCAGGGTCGGGTGCCGCTGAGCTGGTGACATGAGCGGAAGTTAGCACAGTTCGAGCCTCTGACGGGAGGCGTCGTGACAGCGCTGTCTCAACTTTTCCAGCAGGGCGCGATGACCAGTTATGTTCAATATAGGGACGATATTTTCCCGCTAGCCGAACCGTGCTACTGCGACGTTACGCATTGACTTCCGCCAGACGCGCTCCTACGGTGCAAGCGTTGTCTCAGCGGCGGCAGAGCCGTCACCGCGAAGTCATCCTTCGGTGCTTTGACCTGCCCTTTTGATCTACAGAATGCCGTGACAGCACAGTCTCGCAACAGAGGCATCCCAGCAGGGCACCCTCGCCGAGACTTCGGTTCCGCACGTCCAGGAGAGACAGTGAACGCCAGAACCAGCAGAGTCCTTCAGTGCTCGGCCGTGCTCGTCGCCGCCGGGCTCGTCCTCACCGCCTGCGGCTCCTCCGACAGCGGCGGCTCCTCGGGCCGGTCCAAGAGCCCCTCGTTCACCGGCCGCGGCCCGATCACGTTCGCCGCTGCCAAGGACAGCTCCGGCGTCGTCCAGAAGGTGATCGACAGCTGGAACACGCGGCACCCGAAGGAGAAGGTCACCTTCGTGCAGCTGCCGGCGGACGTGAACCAGCAGCGCCAGCAGATGATCCAGAACGCCGAGACCAAGTCCGACGCCTACACGGTGCTGTGGATGGACGTGGTGTGGACCTCGGAGTTCGCCGCCCACCAGTGGATCGACCAGCTGCCCGCCGACCGGTTCCCGCTGGACAAGATGCTCAAGCCGGTGGTGGAGACGGGCAAATACCGCGGCAACCTGTACGCGGTCCCGCAGTCCTCCGACGGCGGCGTGCTGTACTACCGCACCGACCTGCTGAAGGAGGCCGGCATCAGCGCCGCACCGACCACGTGGGCAGAGATGAAGGCCGACTGCGCCAAGGTCAGGCAACTGCCCGAGGCCAAGGACCTGGACTGCTACGCGGGCCAGTTCCAGAAGTACGAGGGCCTCACCGTCAACCTCGCCGAGGCCGTGAACTCCGCCGGCGGCGTCATCACCGACGCCGGCGGCGAGCCCGACGTCGACACACCCGCGGCGAAGAAGGGCCTGGACTTCCTCGTCGACTCCTTCAAGGACGGCACGATCCCCAAGGAAGCCATCACCTACCAGGAGGAGGAAGGCCGCCAGGCGTTCCAGTCCGGCGAACTGCTCTTCCTGCGCAACTGGCCGTACGTGTACTCGCTGGCCGAGAAGAGCAAGGTCGCGGGCAAGTTCGCGGTCGCGCCGCTGCCCGGCCTGACCGGGGCCGGTTCCTCCAGCCTGGGGGGCCACAACGTGGCCCTGTCCTCGTTCGCCAAGAACAAGGCGACCGCGCTGGACTTCATGAAGTTCTTCACCAGCGAGGCCAGCGCGGCGACGTTCCTCAAGGACGCTTCCATGGCCCCGCCGTACGGGTCCCTCTACGACGATGCGGCGCTGGTCGAGCAGTACCCGTACCTGCCGGTGCTGAAGAAGTCGATCCTGAGCGCCGTGCCCCGCCCGCGGGTGGTGCGGTACGGGGACGCGTCCTCGGCGATCCAGCAGGAGGCGTACGCGGCCCTGAACGGTGACAAGTCCAGCGCGCAGGCGCTGAAGGACCTGCAGAGCGAACTGCGGAAGTCCGCGGCACAGTGAGGAGCAGAGCCGTGGTCGACACCGACATCCCGTCCGGCACCGCCGCGGACACCCTCGGCGGTCCGGCCGGAAGAAGATCCGCACCCGTGAAGGCGAGCAAGCGGGCCTGGGCGACCGCGGCTTCGGGGCGCACGGCGGCGCTGCTGGTGTCGCCGACGCTCCTGGTGCTCACCGTGGTCGTCCTCTACCCGACGGTCATGGCGTTCAAGGAGTCGCTGTACGGGACCACGGGCCTGGATCCCAAGACCGGCTTCATCAGCGACACCGAGCCGTTCGTCGGGCTACAGAACTACGCCGACGTCTTCGGCGAGGCCGGCGACCGGTTCTGGAACGCCTTTTGGAACACCACGTTCTTCACCGTCGTCACCGTCGGCCTGGAGACGCTGATCGGGGTCGCGATGGCGCTGATCATGCACAAGGCGTTCAGCGGCCGGGCCCTGGTCCGCGCCTCGATCCTCATCCCATGGGCCGTGCCCACCGCGATCTCGGGTCTGCTGTGGCGGTGGATCTTCAACAGTGACGGCATCGCCAACGCGCTGATCGGCCATCAGGTGCTGTGGACCACCGAGGGCTTCCACGCCAAGGTCGCCGTCATCATCGCCGAGGTGTGGAAGACCGCTCCCTTCATCGGGCTGCTCGTGCTGGCCGGACTTCAGGTGATCCCGAAGGAGGTCTACGAGGCGGCCCGCATCGACGGGGCCGGCCCGCCGGCCCAGTTCTGGCGCATCACTCTGCCCCTGGTCAAACCCGCCCTGCTGGTCGCGGTGCTCTTCCGCTGCCTGGACGCGCTGCGGATGTTCGACCTGCCCTACCTCCTGATCGGCGCGCGGAAGAACTCGGTGGAAACGCTGTCCATGCTCGCCCAGAACGAGGCGTCCAACGTCCGCTTCGGCCCGGCCGCCGCCTACGCGGTGCTGCTGTTCCTCTACGTCTTCCTCATCGCGCTCGGCTTCGTCCGGCTGCTGGGCACGGACCTGGTCGGCGATGTGGGCGGGCCCAAGGCCAAGCGCAAGAACAAGCTCCGGCGCACCCCGGTGTCCGGCAGTGCGGAGGCATCGGCATGACCGCGACCGTGAAATGGCGAACCTGGCTGCTCTACCTGGGCGTTGCCGCGGTGGTGGCCTACTGTCTGGCCCCGTTCTACTGGATGGTGGTCTCCAGCGTGCGCAGCACCTCCGACATCTTCGACACCTCGCTGCTGCCGACCTCGGTGTCCTTCGAGAACTACCGGGCGGTCTTCAGTCCTTCCCAGGGATTCGGCCGCGCGCTGCTCAACAGCCTGATCGTCTCCGGCACCACCACCGTGCTGGCCCTGCTGCTGGCCACGTTCACCGCCTACGCGATGGCCCGGCTGAACTTCCGCTTCAAACGGCTGATCCTCACCCTGATCATCGCCACCTCGATGTTCCCGGTCGTCTCGATCGTTGTCCCGCTGCTGAAGCTGTTCACCGACATCGGCTGGATCAACACCTACCAGGCGATGATCGTGCCGAGCATGTCGTTCGTGCTGCCGCTGGCGGTGTGGAACCTGACCACCTTCTTCAAGCAGATGCCCGACGAGCTCGAAGAAGCCGCCATGATCGACGGCTGCACCCGCGGCCAGGCGTTCCGCAAGGTCATCATCCCGATCGCCGCGCCGGGCATCTTCACCACCGCGATCATCGCCTTCATCGCCGCCTGGAACGAGTTCCTCATCGCCCTGTCGATGACGAACCGGCCCAGCATCCAGACCGCGCCGGTGGCCATCTCCAAGTTCACCGGCGCCACCCAGTTCGACGTCCCCTTCGGCAGCCAGATGGCCGCGGGCGTCCTGGTCACCGTCCCCTTGGTGATCATGGTGCTCGTCTTCCAGCGCCGCATCGTCGCCGGCCTGACCGCCGGGGCGGCCAAGTAGCCGCCCCTCCCGGCCAAGATCCCCCACACCCCGCGTCAAAGGACCTTTTCAGCACCATGCCTTCCACCACGCCCTGGTGGCGCAGCGCCGTCATCTACCAGGTCTACGTCCGCAGCTTCGCCGACGCGGGCGGCGACGGCGTCGGCGACATCGCCGGCATCCGCTCCCGCCTGCCCTACCTCAAGTCGCTCGGCGTGGACGCCCTGTGGATCAACCCCTGGTACAAGTCCCCCATGGCCGACGGCGGTTACGACGTCGCCGACTTCCGGGCCATCGACCCGCTGTTCGGCACCCTCGCCGACGCCGAACAGCTCATCACCGACGCCCACGAGCACGGGATCCGCATCATCCCCGACATCGTGCCCAACCACACCTCCGACCAGCACGCCTGGTTCCGGCAGGCGCTGGCTGCCGGACCCGGCAGCCCGGAGCGCGAGCGGTACATCTTCCGGCCAGGCCGCGGCATCGGCGGCGCCGAGCCGCCCAACAACTGGGTCTCCTGCTTCGGCGGCCCCGCCTGGACCCGCCTGCCCGACGGCGACTGGTACCTCCACCTCTACGCCCCCGAACAGCCCGACCTCAACTGGCAACACCCCGACGTTCACGCCGAGTTCGAATCCATCCTGCGCTTCTGGTTCAGCCGGGGTGTGGACGGCTTCCGCATCGACGTCGCCCACGGCCTCGCCAAGGACCCCGAACTGCCCGACCTGCCGCTCCTCCCCGGACCGACGGACGGCCGGCCCCGCTCCCACGTCCAGCACCCGCACTGGGACCGTGACGAGGTCCACGACATCTACCGCACCTGGCGCAGGATCGCCGACGAGTTCGACGGCGAGCGGGCCTTCGTCGCCGAAGCCTGGGCCGACACCCCCGAACGCCTCGCCGCCTATGTCCGCCCCGGCGGTCTGCACACCGCGTTCAACTTCGATTTCCTGATGGCCAGCTGGGACGCCAAGGACCTGCGCACGGTCATCGACGACTCGCTGGCCATGCTCAGCGGAGTCGGCGCACCGGCCACCTGGGTGCTGTCCAACCACGACGTCATGCGCCACACCAGCCGCTATGCCCGCAAGAACGTCGCACGCTGGGTCCCCAACCAGCGATACCAGCCCGAAGGCGACATCGACCTGGAGCTGGGCGCCCGGCGTGCCAGGGCCGGAGCCCTGCTGATGCTCGCCCTGCCCGGCGGCGCCTACATCTACCAGGGCGACGAACTCGGCCTCCCCGAAGTCGAAGACCTCCCCGAAGCTGTCCTCCAGGACCCCATCTGGGAACGCTCCGGCCACACCGACCGCGGTCGCGACGGCTGCCGCGTACCGATCCCCTGGTCCGGACAGAGTCCACCCTTCGGGTTCAGCCCCGCCGGCGCCTCCGCCGAACCCTGGCTGCCGCAGCCCGCGCACTGGAGCGAACGCACCGTGGCGGCCCAGACCGGCGACGAAACCTCGATGCTGGAGCTGTATCGCACCGCCCTGCACCTGCGCCGCGAACACCCCGCCCTCGGCGACGGCGCCCTCGCCTGGGTCGAAGCCCCCGCCGGAGTCCTCGCCTTCCGCCGCGACCCCGGCTTCCTGTGCGTGGTCAACCTCTCGGACGAGCTGTACCGGCTGCCCGAGCACACCACGACCCTGCTGGCCAGCGGCCCGATCACGGACGGACTTCTGGAACCGAACCACGCGATCTGGCTCCAAATCTGAGCTCGCTCCGGGGGTAACGCCCCCTCCCGATGCGCCAGGGCCTCTCCGGTGTCACTCCCCGCTGACCGGAGAGGCCCTGGCCCATTGGACAACGGACAGTTGCACACCCTGTCCGCAACAGATCTTCGACGAGCCACGGCTGTACGACACACAAGGGCTCGGCGGCAGCTCGGGGCAGTGGAAAACGATCACGCTGTACTTGTACGAGCCCGGCTGGAACCAGCAGCGGCTGGCTGTCGCGCCGCATCGCCTCCGGCGACGACCCGGTGGCTGTCCCCCGGAAGATGCGCCGGGCCGCCCGGCGAGACATACACGGGAGCAGTACGTGACCACTCCTTCCGTCCCGTACATCGAGCAGACATCCGGCCGAGGCGCCGCCCGAGCGGCGCGCCGTCGTCGCGACCGGAACCACGGTGCCGTGCGCCGGCCCGGACGGATGACCTGCATCATCCTCACCGTGGTCGCGCGGAACCTCATCCCCTCGCCCATCCCGGGCGGGCATCTGAGCGACAACCTCGTGCGCGTCCTCGATTCGGACATCGATCTGCCGCGCGCGGTCTGGAATTCCGTCGTCGTCCCGGTGACGACGGCACTCACGGTCGTGTTCCTGTCCACGCCGGCGGGTTTCGCCTTCGCGAAGCTCCGGTTCAAAGGGCGGGCCGGTCTGCCTGTGGGCAGTGATCATCCCTGGCGTGGCCTCCGCCTTCGGAGTGTTCTGGATGCCGCAGTATCTTCAGGCGGCGCTGCCCTACGAGCTCATCGAAGCCGCCCGCATCGACGGCGCCTCGGCCTTCCGGATCTTCCGGTCCATTGTCCTGCCCGCCGCCAGGCCCGCGGCCTCGATGCTGGGCCTGTTCACCTTCATCGGAGCCTGGACCGACTTCTGCTGGCCGTCGATCGTCCTCGGCACGACCAACCCGACACTGCCCGTCGCGCTGCGACTACTGCAAGCCGGGTTCTTCAAGGACGTCCCCCTCATCATGACCGGCGTGCTGGTGTCGGTGGTGCCGCTGCTGGCGCTGTTCGCCGTCCTCGGCAAGCAGTTCGTCGCCGGCGTCATGCGGGGAGCCGTCAAGGGGTGACGCTGCCAGGGGGCGTCCGGGCCGTACCGCGCCGCCGTGCGCTGCCCCTGCGTCCCCGCCCCGACCATGCCGAGGCCCGTACCGAGGTCCCGGAGACGAACCAGAGCGGAATCACCGACCCCCATGCACGCGACGACCGCACCGGACAGCACCGCATTCCGCGACCTCAACGGCAACGGCCGCATGGACCCGTACGAGGACCCACGGCTCAGCCCCGAGGAACGCACCGAGGACCTGCTGTCCCGGCTCTCGCTCGATCAGCAAGTCGCCCACCAGCGAGGTGATCGTCGGCAGGGCGATGAACCACTTCAACGTGCACCGCATCGATGACGCCCGGTCGGCCGCACGATGGAACAACGCGATCCAACGGCTCGCGCCACGGGTTCCTGGAGAACGTGGGGGCGTCGTTCACCGCGGGCCCGTTCTCGCAGTGGCCCGACGGGCTCGGCCTCGCGGCGCTGCGCGACCCGGACGCCGTACGGGAGTTCGCACGCCGGGCGCGCGACGAGTACCGCGCTGTGGGGATCCGCATGGCGCCGCACCCCCAGGTGGACCTTGCCGGCGAGCCCAGGTGGGCACGCCGGCTCCAGACCTCCGGCGCCGACACCGATCTCGTGGTGGCGTACACGCGCGCGTATCTCGAGGGGTTCCAGGGCACCACCCTGGACTCGACGAGCGTCGCCTGCGTCACGAAGCACTTCCCCGGCGCCGGCGCGCAACTGGACGGCGAGGACGCGCACTTCCCGTACGGTCGCGAGCAGGTCTACCCGGGCGGGGCGTTCGACGAGCACCTTCGTCCGTTCGTCGCCGCCATCGAGCACGACACCGCCGCGATCATGCCCTCCTACGGGATGCCGGTCGGGCCGGAGATCGACGGCGTACCGATCGAGGAGGTCGGCTTCGGATACAACAGGCAGATCCTCACCGGGCTGCTGCGCGAGCGGCTCGGCTACGACGGCCTGATCATCACGGACTGGGAACTCGTGAACGACAACCTCGTCGCGGAGAGCAGGATCGACGAGTCGGCGCGCCGCGTCCTGCCGGTCAAGTTCCGGCTCGGCCTCTTCGACGCCCCGTTCGTCGACGAGGATGCCGCCGAGACCCGGCGGATCGCCCTGGAAGCACAGTCCCGATCGGTCACCGTGCTCAAGAACTCCGTCGTCCATGGCGCGCCGCCGCTCCCCCTCGACCGGAACGCGCGAGTGTACGCGGAGGGTGTCGATCGGGATGCCTTCGCCCGGGCCGTCACTCCTGCGGCCACCCCGCAGGAGGCGGACCTGGCCATCGTGCGCATCGACGCACCCTTCGAGTCACGGGGCGACCTGTTCCTGGAGTCGTACTTCCACCAGGGGTCTCTCGAACTGCCTCCCGGACTTGTGCACCGACTGCGCATGATCGCCCAGCAGGCCCCGCTCATCGTGGACGTCGCCCTGGACCGCCCCGCCATCCTCACCCCACTCGTCGACGCGCTCGCCGGCCTCACCGTCACCTTCGGCGTCTCGGACGACGCCCTGCTCGACGCCCTCACCGGCCGCATCGCCCCTCGGGGCAGGCTCCCCGTCGAGTTGCCGCGCTCGACGTGCCGGCGAACACCGCGTATCCGCTGTTCCCTCTGGGATCGGGGCTCGACATCTGATGACCGGTTCAGGGCAGGATTTCGTACCGAAGGAACAGGCCATGACCGACGCACGTTCCCGCGCCGCCGAGTTGCTCGGCCGGATGACCGTGCGGGAGAAGGTCGCCCAACTGACGTCGCTCACACCGACGATGCTCTTCGACGCGCAGCGCCACCTCGTGCATGGCCACCTGGGACACCGCCGGGCTGAATGGCGGCGGCGAAGGCGCGCGTGGTGTGATCTTCTCCGGCCGACCCGTCGCCCTCGGTGACGTCGAGCCCGAGCTCGACGCGATCCTTCTCGGCCACTACGGCTCGCAGTTCGGCACGCGCGCTGTGGCGGACGTCCTGACCGGCGCGGCCGAGCCGCGAGGACGCCTGCCCTACACGGTCCCCCGCTCCAGCGGACAGGTCCCCATCCACGTCGGCCAGCGGTTCGGCAGCGGATATCGCCGCCGCGAAGGCGACCCGCACGGCGGATACGTGGACGAGTCCGCGGCATCGCTCATCCGTTCGGCCACGGCCTGGCGTACACACGCTTCGTCCGCTCCGACCTCTAGTTGAGCAGCACAACGGTCGCACCCGACGGCACGTCGACATCACTGTCTCCGTCGATGACGATGCCCCCGGCATCTCGCGGCCGGCACTCCGACTCGCGGGGTTCCATCGGCTGGAACTTCAGCCGGCAGAAAGGGCGACAGTGAAGTTCGCACTGGAGCTTCCTGTGTTGGCCCGCGCAGCCGTCTGGATGCCGTCGGTGACACCGCCCATCGGCCCGCAGGCCGATGGGCGCGGCCAGGGACCGGCCACGCGGCCGATCCGCGGTGCCGGTGCGGCGGGCGAGGCTGCGGGCATGTCACGGCACACCTCGACTCCCGCGATCACGGCCGCACTCGCGGCCACCCTGCTCGGCCTGGCGGCGTGCACCACCGCCGAGGCGGCCCCCACGCCGCACGCCGCGGACACCCCCCGTCCCGGCGCCGCCGGACTCGGCGACCGGCTCCACCCCGGACTGGGCAACGGCGGCTACGACGTCCGCCACTACGGCCTCGACGTGCGGTTCGCCAAGGATCTGAAGCGCTACACCGCCACCTCCACCGTCCAGGCCCGCGCCTCCCAGGCCCTGTCCCGCTTCAACCTCGACCTGACCGGCACCACCGTCCGCGAGGTCACCGTCGACGGCCGTGCGGCCCGCTGGTCGCGCTCCGGCGAGGAACTCCGCGTGACGCCGGCGGCGCCGCTGCGGCGCGGGGAGCGGTTCACCGTACGCGTCCGGATCCAGGCCCCCGTGCCGGACGCGCGGCAGGCGGCGCGGCTGGGTACGGGCCCCGCGGTCGGCATGCTCCGCGACGGCTCCTGGGTGCAGACCATCAACCAGCCGTCCGCGGCCCACCGCATCGCCGCCCTGGCCGACCATCCCGCCCAGAAGGCGCCCGCCACCATCACCATCACCGCGCCCTCCCGGCTGAACTCCGTCGCCAACGGCGAACTCACCGCCACCAGGCGCGAAGGCGCGTACACCACCCGCCGCTTCGAGAGCCGCCACAAGCTCGCCACCGAGCTGCTCCAGATCGGCGTCGGCCCCTTCACCGTCGTCCACAAGAAGGGTCCGCACGGCATCAGGCTGCGCTACGCGCTCCCCACCGGCCAGGCACAGGCCATCGAACCGCAGCTGGACAAGACCGTCCCCGAAGCGATCCGGTTCCTGGAGCAGCGCCTGGGCCGGGGCAGCTTCCCGCTGCGCACGTACGGCGTCTACGCCACGCCCATGGGCGGCGAACTGGAGACGCAGTCCCTGACCCTGCTGGACGCGGGCGGGCTGACCCCCGGGGGATTCGCGGACAACGGCACGGACGGCGTCGTGGAACACGAGATCTCCCACGAGTACTTCGGCAACAGCGTCTCCCCGCGCCGCTGGAGCGACCTGTGGCTGAACGAGGGCCACGCCGTCTACTACCAGGCCCTGTGGGCGGCCGAACACCACGGCGCGAACCCGGAGCAGTCCATGCGCGAGGCGTACCGGCAGGCCAACGCCCACCTCCGCGAGGAGGGGCCGATCGCCGCGCCGCGCCGCAGCGCCTTCACGCCCCAGGCGACGGCTCCCTACGGCTGGAACGCCTACCAGGGCGGCGCCCTGACCCTGTACGCCCTGCGGCAGAAGGTCGGCGAGGCCGACTTCCAGCGCATCGAGCGCGCCTGGGTCCGCGAACACCGCGACGGCGTCGCCGGCACCGCCGACTTCATCCGCCTGGCCGGCCGTGTCACCGGCCGCGACCTCGGCCCGTTCTTGCGCTCCTGGCTGTACGCCGAGAAGGTCCCGCCCATGCCGGGGCACCCCGGCTGGCGGTCCTGAACCACCCGGGAACGGGGCTGCCGCAAGCCCTCGGTTCCGCCGAGTGAACATCGCACGACACGGGAAGGAACACCCCCCATGGGCACTGCCCCTCTTCCGCAGCGCAGAGCTTTTCTCGCCGGAGGGCTGATCGCCACCGCGGCCGTGATATCCGGCTGTTCGTCGAAGACGGGCAACAACGCAGCGGCGGCGAAAGCGACGCCCGCAGCTGCGACGACGCCCCCGTCAGCCGCCTCGGACGCACGTCCCGGTTCGCCCTGGGCGGCCTTCGCCCGGCTGATGGACGGCAACAAGCGCTGGGTGGACGGGAACCTCCAGCACCCCGACCGCAATCCCGCGCGGCGCGAGTTCGTCGCCGAGGAGCAGAAGCCCTACGGCGTGATCCTCTCGTGCATCGACTCCCGGGTGCCGCCGGAGCTGCTTTTCGACACCGGGCTCGGCGACCTGTTCGTCATGCGCACGGGCGGCCAGGTGGTCGCCCCGGTCGTCACCGGTTCCGTCGAGTACGGGCCCATGACCGCGGGGACCCCGCTGATCGTCGTCCTCGGGCACCAGCGCTGCGGCGCCGTCAAGGCGGCGTACAAGGCGCTGAAGGACGACAAGCCGCTGCCCGGCAACCTCCAGTCGATCGCCGAAGCTCTGCGCCCCGCGTATGAGGAGGTCTCCAGGCAGAAGCACGCCGACCCCGTCGACGCCATGATCCGCGTCCACACCAAGCAGACCTCCGCCGACCTGCGCACCAACGCCGACCTCGCCCCGCTCGTGAAGAAGGGCGCCGTGGCCGTCGTCAGCGCCTACTACTCGCTCGACACCGGCCGTGTGGAGGTCCTCACCGGAGCCCCTTCCGCCTGACTCGGGGTCGAGCCGCAGGGTGATGTCGTCGAGACGGAGATCGGCCCCTTTGGGCGGCGCAGTGCTATCTGTGGGCCGTCCCATCGTCTGCGCGGAAAGCGCGCGATCAACGAGGCGGCGGCACGGGCCCTGGACGGCAGCGTGATCAAACCCGTCCTCGTCATGCCGCCGGTCGCCGGCTGACGTGCCGGCCCAGCGGTTGCTTGTCTCCGTTCCCGGTCAGCCCCGGGGTGTGCGCGGCGCTCGCCGTGGTGGGCGCCTTTCCCGCCTCCTGACGCGCCGGTTCATCGGAGGTTCGGGACGACGACCTCAAATCCTCCGGTGAACGTGTCGAGCAGGCCGAGCAGGGTGTCGAGGTCCGTGCGGTCGCCGTCCAGCCGTGCGGTGTCCTTCGCGAGCAGTTCGTCGAGGGTGGCCGCGCCGTACGCGAGGTCGGCGAGTGCGGCGTGGCGGATGCGCAGGGTGCCGGCCGGTGTCTCGGTGAACGGTGGCCGCGCGTACCGCAGTACGCCGTTCTCGACGATCACCAGGAACCGTTCGTCGGACTGGCCGGGACGGTCGCCGCTGATCACGAGATCGATGCGGAGCCGGACCGCCGCGGCGCGTGGGCCGTTGAGGCGGATGGCCAGGTAGTCGAGGATCATCTCGGGGGTCATGCCGGCGACGAGGTCGGGGTCGGCGCCGCCGGCGGGGCGCCCGCTCGGGGCGCCGTGGCGCAGTTCCTGGGCTCCGACGAGGTAGAAGTTGCGCCAGGGCGCCGCTTCGGCCTGGTAGCCGAGCTGTTCGAAGACGTCGGCCTGGAGCAGGCGGGCGGGTCGGTGGCCGGGGTCGGCGGCGAGGGCGTGCCCCAGCAGTTCGGCGGCCCACCGGTCCTCGCCCGTCTCGTGGGCGGTGCGGGCGTGGGCGACGACGGCGTCGATGCCGCCCATCAGCTCGACGTACCGCCAGCCGGCCCGGGCGGGCGGCAGTGGGTCGAGGCCCGCCGGGTTGCCGTCGAACCAGCCGAGGTAGTGCTGGTAGACGGCCTTGACGTTGTGGCTGGTGGCGCCGTAGGTGCCGCGGTTGGCCCAGTAGGCGTCGAGCGGTTCGGGCAGTTCGATCAGTTCGGCGATCTCGTTGGGCGTGTAGCCGTGGTTGGCCAGGCGCAGGGTCTCGTCGTGGAGGTAGCGGTACAGGTCGCGGTGCATACCCAGCAGTTCGGTGATCTGCTCCTGCCCCCAGACCGGCCAGCCATGGCCGATGAACATGACGTCCGAGGCATCGCCGTACAGGCGCAGCGCCTCGTCGATCGCATCGCTCCACGCGACGGCGTTACGGACCGGCGCGCCGCGCAGGGTGTACAGGTTGTGCATGTGGTGGTTGATCAGCTCGGCCATGCACAGCGCCCGGCGCTCGGGCAGGTGGAAGTTCATCTCGGCGGGCGCCTCTGTGTCGGGCACGTACTGGAAGACGAACTGCACGCCGTCGAGCACCAGCTCCTCGCCGGTACGGGTCACCTCGTGCGTGGGCCGGATCAGCGACTTCCGGCCGGTCGCCACGGCGGCGCAGCTGCCGTTCATGACGTGCCCGCGGGCGCCCTTCGGCAGCGCACCGCCGAACATGAAGCCGGAGCGGCGGCCCATCGCGACGCCGGCGGAGACGTTCTCGCTGACGGCGTGCTCGTAGAAGCCGACGGGGGCGACCACCGGAACCCGCCCGGCCCGCACGTCCGCCTCGTCGACGACTCCCTTGACGCCGCCGAAGTGGTCGATGTGGCAGTGCGTGTGCACGACGGCGGTGACCGGGCGGTCACCGAGGTGGCGGCGGACCAGGTCCAGGGCGGCCGAAGAGCTCTCGACACAGGTGAGCGGGTCGATGACCACATACCCCCGCTCGCCGGCCACCACGGTCATGTTCGCGGCGTCGTAGCCGCGGACCTGGTAGACGCCGTCGGTGACCTCGAAGAGGCCGTGGTTGCGGTGCAGTTGGGCGATGCGCCACAGGCTGGGATGCACCGTTGCCGGCGCCTCGCCGTCGACGAAGTCGTACGCCGTCAGGTCGAAGACCGCCCTGCCCGTGGCGTCCCGGATGACCGGGGGCTCGATGGAGGCGATCCGGCCACGCCGCACATCCTCGAACGCCCGCCGGTCGTCCCACGGCAGTCCGGCCGTCGCGGCAGCGTGCCGTCCGGTCGTGGTCGGTCCGGCCTCACGTGCCTCACTGTCGGCGACCGGGTCGGGCAACTGCGCCATCGTTCTCTCTCTTCTGCTTCACCAGGCCATTGGATACCCGCGGATACCTCGAAACAAGGTATCGGGGTGATGTGACGGTAACACCTCGATACGTGGTACCTCGACTCGCTGTGCGACGATGGGGGTGTGTTGGAGCTACTGATCCTGGGGCACCTCGCGCACGGGCCGTTGCACGGCTACGAGCTGCGCCGACGGGTGGAACAGCTGTCCGGTCACACCCGGCCGGTCAGCGACGGCAGCCTCTACCCGGCGATCAACCGCATGGTGAAACGCGGCCTGCTGACCCGGCACACCGAAGCGGGCGCGGCAGCCGCCCAGAAGTACGTGCTGACCCTGACCGACGCCGGACGCGACGAGCTGCTGCGGCGCCTGCGCGACCCCGCCCAGCACGAGATCACCGACCACGCCCGCTTCTTCACCGTCCTCGCGTTCCTGTCCCTGCTGCCCGACAGGGAAGAGCAGCACGCGGTGCTGCGCCGACGCCTGGAGTTCCTCGAAACGCCCGCGAGCTTCTTCTACGACGGCGACCGTCCCCTGCGCGCGGAGGAGGTCGCCGACCCCTACCGCCGCGGCATGCTGCTCACCGCCCGCGCCATGAGCCACGCCGAACGCGCCTGGCTCCACGAGGTTCTGGACGGCGAGCAGTGAGCTGTGCCTAGTTTTTCGGAGTCCCTGATGCCAGGGTTACGGTCTTGGCGAAGGACTCTCGGACCGACCAGCGAGCGCGGCGCGAGAGGTTCTCGTGTTCGAGGAGGCCGGCGGTGGCCGCCGCGTACCTGTGCGGCTCCGGTGCCCGAGACGGCACGAACCTCCCCGGCGCCGTCAGGATCTCCCACCACTCCGGGCCGTACGCCGCACAGGGCCTCGCGGATCGACGCGCCCTGTTCCTCGCCTCGCTGGGCAGCCTCGAATCGGGGACCTGCCACGACAAGAAACGCGCCGAGGGAAACGTCACGACGCCGCCCTCATCCGCCTCACCCGTCGGCGGCGCCGACGTCCTGCACGCCATGCCCTCCGCCGTCGCCGAGGCCCGCGACGGCGAGCCGGAAGGCGCGATCAGCCGGTGTCGCCGGGTCGGTGTAGTTCTCGGTGGCCACGGCGATTCCGACGATCAGCGTGAGCAGATCGTCGATGGTGATGTCCGCCCGGACCGCCTTGTCGTCAATGGCCTTTCGCAGCAGCGCGGCGCCGGCCGCGCCGATGGCCGACGCACAGGAGTCCTGGGGGGCCTCGTCCTGGAGGGGCTGGTAGGAGAGGACGTCCGCCAGACCGCGTGCGGCGAGTGAGTAGGCGAGCAGCTCACGCAGCCATTCCACCAACGCGGAGCGGCTGTCGTCTTCGGCGCGGAGCGTATGGGCGTGATCGCACAGGTCATGGACGCGCTGTTTGAAGACGGCTTCGAGCAGGGCTTTGCGGGTGGGGAAGTGGCGCCTCACGGTGGCTGATCCGACGCCTGCGGTGCGGGCGATCTGCTCCAGGGACGCCTGGGCTCCATGGGTCGCCACCTCGGCCTCGGCCACGGCGAGGATGTGCGCGTAGTTGCGGCGGGCGTCCGAGCGCTGGCCGGTCATGGTCTCCCCAACATTGATTAGTGGCGGGCCCCGCCGTATTGTATCGAATACTAAATGGCGGGCCCCGCCGTTTGTGCTGTGCGTGACCACTGGGGAGATGCACACATGTCCACTGCCTCAGCACCGGTTCTCGTCACCGGCGCCACCGGCCGCCAAGGCGGTGCCGCCGCCCGCGCCCTGCTCGCGCGGGGGACACCGGTACGCGCCCTGGTGCGCGACCCGAGCACGCCGCGCGCACGGGCCGTCGAAGAACTCGGCGCCGGCCTGTTCGTGGGTGATCTCACCGAACCCGCGACCCTTGAGGCGGCCATGGACGGCGTGCGGGTGGTCTTCTCCGTGCAGATGCCCGCATACACCGAGCGGGGGTTCGACTTCGCCGGCGAGGTCAGCCAGGCGGACAGCCTCATGACGACCGCGCGGGCCGCCGGTGTCGAGCAGTTCATCCAGTCCTCGACCAGCGGGGTGGGGCAGCACGTCGAGGCCCCGGGCTGGGCCGAAGGACGGTGGGCGGCGCTGGAAGCCCCGCTCGGCACGAAGGCCGCGATCCAGGAGCGGCTGCGCGAACTCGACTTTCCCTACTGGACGTTGCTCAAGCCGTCGTTCTTCATGGAGAACTTCGAGCCGTCCATGCGGTTCTACTTCCCCCGCGGCGTCGAAGGGGGTCTGGTCACCGTCGTCAAGCCGAGCACGCACCTGGCACTCGTGGCAGCCGAGGACGTGGGCCGAGCCGTGGCGGCGGCCGTGTCCGCCCCCGCCGAGTTCCACCGAGTGGAACTGGAGCTCGCCGGCGATTACCTGACCATGACCGAGATCGCCGAGATCCTCTCCCGCGCCGCCGGGGTCCCGCTGACGGCCCCGGACATGACCGAGGAACAGGCCCGCGCCGCTGGAATGGGAGACATGGGGGCCACGCACGCGTTCCTGGAGGTGGTCGGCCAGCCGGCCCGGCCGGAGTTCGCTCGCGCACTGGGCATCGACCTGACCAGCTTCGAAGAGTGGGCGCACGAACATCTGCGGACCAGCGCCTGAGCAGGGAAGTATGACGTCGGCGTACTGAGCCGCGTGTACACGGTCCGTTCGGTCGTGGGGTGGTGTCCGCCGTTCGATCCGTACTTGCTGGTGCTCATGGTGACGATGGCGTGCCGGGGCCGTCGCACGTCACCGAGCCGCCGTCGCCCAGGTCCCACACGACCGACGTCGGCCGGGCCACGGCGGCCATCGACACCCCCGGCACCGATGCCGTCGCCGACACCGCGCCCCACGCTTGCCGGTCCAGCCACAACCACGTCGGAAACTGCACCAACTGCCCGGCCGCCGAGCTCGCCTCGATCCTCGGCGACGACAACCGGAGCTGCTCACACGCGACTTGAGCGAGCCGCCGGCACGGAGGTCCACCTCGCAGAGTGAGCGCGTGAGGACGGGTGGCGGGGCCGGCCCGCCACCGGTCCTTTCGCGCGGGGCGTCCTACGCGGCGCCGGGGCCGACGTCCGTCGCCGTGAGCGGGGTCCGCGTGGCCGTGGTCGACGACCGCTCGTCGGCGCCGGCGTCGATGGCGCCGGTGCGGGCCTGGCCGTCCATGTCGTCGGTCACGAAGGCGTGGCCGCCGGTGCCGGTGTCGATCGCCGGGCTTCCCGCGCCGATCCAGTACAGCGATCCGTCGGAGGCGAGCAGGGGGTCGACCGCCCTGACGGAGCCGGAGGGCAGGGCCAAGCCGACGGTCGCCGATCCGGTCGGCCATGCGATGTTCCCGGCGTAGGTCATGCCCTGGGGCTTCCTGACCTCGTTGAGCAGCTTGCCCGTGCTGCCGGTGATCACGTTGTCGGCGATGACCGAGTCGGCCGGGGCGAGCGGGTAGTTGGCGCCGATCTCGATGTTCGACACGTTGTCGACGAAGGTGTTGTTCACGACGGTCGCCCGGTAGACACGCCAGTGCGCGCTCAGCGCGCCCGAGGTGTCCACGTCGCCGCCGTCGATCTGGAGTGCGGCGTCGTAGCCGGTGCCGGTCAGGCCCTCGAAGTAGTTGTTGTAGATCTTGTGGTCCTGGCCGTAGACGCGGATCCCGCCGGTTCCCGCCTTGCCCTGGCCCAGGAAGAAGTTGCCGTAGAACTCGCTGCGGTTCCCGTGCCGTTGGGACAGGACGCCCTGCGAGGCGCGGAAGGTGTTGTAGCGGACGATGTTGTCGTTGCTCTTCACGGAGACGATCTCCGGGTCGCCGTCGCACCGTTCGAAGAGGTTCGACTCGATGACGGTGAATCCACTCGACCGGGAGATGCTGCTCTGGCCGACCCGGATGGCTTCCATCTCGTTCTCCGCGCGGGGGCCGATGTCGCGGAAGTGGTTGTGGTCGATGCGGTCGTGCTGTGACTGCTGGGTCTCGGATCCGTCGATGGTGATGAAGTTTCCGCGTTGGTGCTTCTCCTCGAAGAGGTTGTGATCGATCCGGTTGTGGTGGCTGTTCTCGCCCTGGATGATCACCCACTTCAGCGTGGACTCCTCGGTCAGCCGGAAGTGGTTGCGGGTCAGCCGCACGTTGTTCGAGCCGGTGAGCTTCAGTGTGCTGCTGTTGGTGAACTTCAGCCCTTGGAAGGTGACGTAGGAGGAGCCCGCCACCTCCAGCTGCCCGTCGCCGATCACCGCCTTGCCGCGGTTCTCCGCCACGACGGTGATGGGCTGGGCGGCCGTTCCGTTCTTGCCGGTCATCTTGCCGATCGAGTACGTGCCGTCCGCGAGCACGATGCGGTCGCCGGGACGCGCGTCACCGAACGCGCTCTTCAGCGCGGTCGAGTCCGCGACACGGACCGTGCGGACGGGGGCCGGGTCCGTCGGGTCGGTCGGGTCCTCGACGTCACCGCCGCCGTCGGCTCCGTAGATGTCGGTCTCGGTGATGCTGGTCCAGTCGTTGACCGTGTTGCCGTGACCGACGATCCGCAGATAGCGGGCCGAGGTATCGGCGAAGTCGTACTTCTGCTGCTCAAGTGTGCTACCGCTGCTGGCCTTCCGGGACAGGACGGTCTTCCACGCCGATCCGTCGTCGGACAGCTGGACGTCGAAGGTGTTCTTTCTGGTGTCCCCTTGGTGCCAGGCGGCCGACACCGACCCGACGGTCTTCGCCGAGCCGAGGTCGTAGCGGATCCACGCCCCGTCGCCCTTGGACGACCAGCGGGTGCTCAGTTTGTTGTCCAGGGTGTTGGCGGGGACGTTGCCGTCGTCCGGGCTCGCCGCGGTGTTCGCGACCTGGAGCGGGGAGTCCCCGCCGGGATCGGTGGGGTCCTCGCCCGTCGGCCCGGCGCTGTACGCGCGGACCCAGTCGACCTCGAACACGGCCGGGCGCGGGTTGCCGTTCTCGGCGAAGTTGTCCAGTTGGACGACGAGGTTCCCCAGGGGCATGTCCTGGATGTTCCCCCGGTCGGCGTTCGCGCCGCCCGAATACCGGAACCACTCGACGCCGTCGACATGACCGACCAGCGCGTCCGGCGTCCACTCGAAGGCGAAGTTGTGCCACTGCGTCATGTCCACGGGGCAGAGATCGGTGCGTTCCTTCTTGTCCGACGGGCTCTTCGGGTAGTGCAGGAACGACGTGAGGCACTGCGCGTCGGGGTCCGAGTACTCGACCCAGTCGTACTCGCCGTTCTCGAGCCGGTTGTCCTCGATGGGCCAGATCAGGTGCAGCGGATGGTAGGGCTCGCCCTGGGAGCCGGTGTTCCGGGAGCGGGACCGGATTTCCCACCGGCCGTACCGGGTGTCCAGGTTCTGCCTGATCCAACCGGTGTCGCCGTTGTCTTCGCCGCGCATGGTGAGCATGCCGTTCGCGACGGTGCTGTTCTTCCCGCACCGGCGGCCGTTTCCGCTGTGGCCCTCCCAGCATTGAGCCGTGCCGCCGACGCTGCCCGACGGTACGTCCCACTTGGCGGGGTCGACCGGGCCGGTGTAGTCGAACTCGTCGGACACGGGCAGCGGTGAGCCCCAGCCGTACCGCTTGGCGGCCTCGGTCGAGTCCCCGCTGCCGCCGTCACCGCCGTCGCCGTGCGTGACTTTCAGGTCGTAGATCTTCACCTGGCCGTAGTTGTCACCGCTGCACGGCTTGGAGTTGGTGCAGTTGGCCTGCGTGTACGCGCCCGCCTTGAAGTAGGCGCCGGAGAACTTCTTCGACAGCGTGGTCTGCAACCGGCCGTTGTAGTACGCCTTGATCTTGCCGTCGCTGACCACGAACTTCGCCTGGAACCGCGTCCCCAGCTCGTAGTTGTCGTCCACCAGCTTGTGATGCTTTTCGTCGCCGTCGGTGACGTAGAGCTTCTTGTCTTCCAGACGGAAGACGCTGACGTCGTCGGAGGCGTCGTGGATCTGTCCGGCGACGACTTCCGGCTTCTCCTTGGGAAGCGTCGTGATGGCCTGGTCGATCACCATCGTGTGGGTACCGGACGTGGACGACCAACTCGCCTTGGTCTCCCCGGAGTCCGTCATCTCCCGCAGCTCCGAGCGGGGGTTGCTGGAGCCGCTGGTGGTGACCCCGTTGACCGGGGCCCGGAAGCGGACGGCCGCGCAGTCGTCGGTCGTGACGAACCACGGGTCGATCGCGTACGTCGCGAGTTCCGGCTGGTAGACGTTGGTGGGGGACTCCTCCTCGCCCACCGGCAGCCCGATGTACCAGTTCGTCAGGTCCAGCACGTCGGCCGGGTAGGCGCAGGAACCGCCACCACCGCCGCCGTCGGCTCCGTAGATGTCGGTCTCGGTGATGCTGGTCCAGTCGTTGACCGTGTTGCCGTGCCCGACGATCCGGACGTACCGGGCCGGGGCATCGGCGAAATCGTAGCTCTGCTGCTCAAGTGTGCCGCCGCCGCTGACTTTCCGGTTCACGACCGTGGTCCAGGACGATCCGTCGCCGGACACCTGCACGTCGAAGGTGTTCTTTCTGCTGTTCCCCTGGTGCCAGGCGACCGACACCGACCCGACGGTCCGCGCCGAGCCCAGGTCGTAGCGGATCCACGCCCCGTCGCCCTCGGACGACCAGCGGGTACTCAGGTTGTCGTCCAGGGTGTTGGCGGGAACGTTGCCGTCGTCGGGGCTCGCCGTGACGCCCTTGATCTCCAGCGGAGCGGTGCCGGCCGACGCGACCGGGTGGAACACACCCGGGACTCCGACGGCGACCGCGCTCACTAACAGCGCGTGCAACATGCGTCTCATAGGGCCTCGCTTCGGTTGACAGCCCCGGACGACCGGGACGGCTGGTCCGGGGCCGGACGGTTGTGGTCGAAAACCGCGAGAGGGCGCACCTGAGGCGGTGCTCCGTACGCGGAGGCACTGTGCCAGCCCTGTGTCGGGACGGGTCCCGGCGGCCACCGGCTCGCCGGCCCCACTGGCATGCCCCTTGTGGGGAGGGGTCCCGCTACGGGTGCGGACACTGGTCAGCACGGCGGGCGCCTTCCGGGTAGTTCTCCGGAAGCAGAGCTCTCGAACCCGGGAGCCGTCGAACCCGAAGGCCACGAACCGAGGAGACCAGCGATGCCCCTCTCCGTCAGCCTCGCGCGCGGTGTGCCACCCACCGCGCCCGGCACTCTGCACGCCCGTACGGTCACCGGCGAGCTCAGCGCCCCGCCCCGCCAGGGGCTGACGGTCCGCTTCGGGCGCGGTGAGGAGCCGGACGTGGACCTGGGGGTCGGCGTGGACGACCTGCGGGTGAGCCGACGGCACGGCGAGCTGACGTACCGTCAGGGACGGTGGTGGCTGCGCAACACCGGGCAGCAGCTCGTCCGGCTGCCCCGCGGCCTGATGGTGCACCTCGCCACCGAGCCGGTCCCGCTCGCCACCGGCTACACCCCGCTGTTCGTGAAGGGCTCCGGCTACCGTGAGCACCTGGTCGAGCTGTACGTGACGGGGCACGACGACCAGGGGCCGGTGTCGCGGCGGCGCGCCGAGACCGTACGACCGCGGACGTGGCCGCTGGACGACGACGAGCGGCTGCTGCTGGTGGTCCTGGGGCAGCGGTATCTGCTGTACGAGGAGGACCCCCGCCCCCTGACCTACCGTCAGGCCGCCGAGCGGCTCGCCCACCTGCGCCCGGAGGGCAGGTGGAACGAGCGCAGGATCGAGTTCCGCGTCGAGGCCGTACGCCGCCGGCTGCACGGCACCGGCTTCACGTACCCGCTGCTGCACGACAAGGCCGAGGGCCGCCCCGCCGACAACAGGCTGCTGCACAATCTGATCAGAGGGCTCGTGGAGTCGACGACCCTCGTACCGCCGGACCTGGACCTGATG
Source organism: Streptomyces niveiscabiei (assembly GCF_033794345.1). Lineage (NCBI taxonomy): Bacteria > Bacillati > Actinomycetota > Actinomycetes > Kitasatosporales > Streptomycetaceae > Streptomyces > Streptomyces niveiscabiei. The sequence goes on along the minus strand of NZ_JARAYJ010000044.1, from coordinate 25,089 downwards.
GAGGACGACGAGGTCTAGCCGCCCTTCTCGGAACCTCTCCCCGTGTTCACGCGTGCATGCGCCTGATGAAGGCTCCGGGTGGACGCTGCGTACGGCTCACGGGACGCAGTAGGTTCGTCCCATACGCACGGCCGTGGGCCGTGGCCGTGCGCGATCCGGACTCGACCGAGGGGGAAGATTCCGTGCGCTGCGGGGAGGAGTTCGCCGGCCGCTATGTCCTCAAGGAGGTCATCGGCGCGGGACGGGGCGGTGATGTGTGGCTCGCGCACGACACGGTGGTGGGCCAGGACGTCGCGCTCAAACCGGAGCGGGCGGACGGCGGGAGCGAGACCGCGGTGCGGCGGCTGCTGGGCGAGCCGCGCGCCATGGCCAAGTTCCGCGGCCACCCCCATGTCGTGACGCTGTTCGACGTGGTGACCGTGGCGAAGGACGGGCCCGGCTCGCGGACGTACTGGTTCGTCATGGAGTACGTCCCCGGCGGCGGCCTGGACCGGCAGCCGGCCCTCTCCCCCGAGCGGGCGGCCCGTATCGGCGCCGAACTCGCCGACGCGCTGGCCGCCCTGCACGAGGCGGGCATCGTGCACTGCGACGTCAAGCCCGCCAACATCGGCCTCACCCGGCACGGGGCCGCGAAGTTGCTGGACTTCGGCGCCGCCTACCGGGTCGGCGGCAGCGAGACCATCACGGTCAACGGCCCGTACGGCTTCACCCCGGACTACGCCGCACCGGAACTGGCCCGGGGCAACGTCCCCCGGCCGGCCTCGGACGTGTTCTGCCTCGCCGCCACCCTGTACGCGCTGGTCACCGGAGCACCGCCGCGCGGTGGCGCATCCGGCGACGCCCGCGCGGGGACGGGGAAGGACGGCGAGGAGGCCGAGCGTCTGCGGTACTGGAAGGCCGAGCAGGGCGTCGTCGAGCTGGACGCCGCCGCGGTGGGGCCGCTTTACCCCGTGCTCACCTCCATGCTGCACCGCGCCCCCCGCCAACGCCCCGGCGCCGCCGAGGCCGGACGGCTCCTGGCGGACATCGCCGGGTCCGGGCCGAAGCCGCCTGGGGACACGGACACCACCGACACCGCCCCTGCGCGCCGACGGTGGCGCCGGCCGGTGATCGGCGCAGCCGCAGGCACCGCCGTCCTGGGCCTGGCTCTCGCCGTCGTCCCCGGCGGCGATGGAGATGACGCGCACCGCGCCTCCGGAAGCCGGGGCCGGCCCACAGTGGCCGCGAACGGCGAACCGCGGTCCCGGATCGGGGACCCGCGCACCGCGGACCTGTGCGCGCTGACCGACCTTGCCGCGCTCGACCGGTTCGGCGAGCCCGAACTGGACGCGGACGCCGGGAACTTCGACCGCTGCACCGTGCTCGTCCGCTCCGAGGACGATCCCCGCGTCGACGTGTCGGTCCGCCTTCGCACGGGCTCGCCGCCCGAGGCGTCGCAACCCGCCAGAACCGTCGGGAAGATCCGCATCATGGAGGAGCCGGCGCGGAGCGACGCGTGCAACCGGCTGCTGGTGCCGCCCGGCACCGAGGTCGACGGCACCCTCGTCGAGGTCCGCGCCAAGACCGAAGGCTCGCTGGCCGATGGCGCCGCGGCGCTGTGCGAGGCCGCCGACACGGCAGCCTGCGGCGCGGCCGAGGTCCTGGACCAGGGCCGGCTTCCGCGCCGCTCCCCCGCCTACCCCGCCGCCTCCCTGGCCTGGAAGAACGCCTGTGAACTGCTTGACGCGAAGGCGCTGTCCGCCGTTCCCGGCCTGAAGACCGACGCGCCGCAAGCCGGCGTCGCCGACTGGGACTGCGAGTGGTCCAGCGACGTCGACGACCTGGAGACGACGATCGCGTTCCACCGCGACCAGCCCAAGTCCGCGGCGGACGGCGCCCCCCTCCGGCTCAGCGGCTACGACGCCGTCGTCGTGCCGGAGGGCAACGGCGACGACACCTGCACGGTCTTCACCGAGTACCGCCGCTACGGCGGCCGGGACGCCGAGACGTACGCCGAGATGGTGCGCCTGTACGTCCGCGGGCAGCGCGCCGTGGACGAACTCTGCGACATGGCCACAGACCTCGCCGCTTCCGCCGCCGCCGAACTCCGGACGCGATGACACCGGGGCTGTGCCTCCATCAGCTCCGTGGAGGGGCGTCCGGCCGGCGGTCACGGGTCCGCGATGTCTAGGGTGACCTTCGACAGGGGGCAGCTCACGCACGTCAGGACATAGCCGTCCGCTTGCTGCTGTGGTGTGAGGCAGTTCGGCTCGTTGTGCGTGACGTCTCCGCTGCGCAGTCGCACCATGCAGTCGCCGCAGTTCCCGACCGTGCAGGAGTACGGCATCGGCAGGCCTGCGGCGAGTCCCGCGTCGAGCAGTGTCTGGCCGGGCTCGACCACCGCCGTGCCGACGGCGTGCCCGTCCTCCTCGACGGTCATCTCCCGAGGCGCCGTCACCGTGGTCCCGGTGCCCGCTCCGCTGGCGAAGCGTTCCCGGTGCACCCGTTCGGCCGGGACTCCCAGCCCGGCCAGGACGTCCTGGACGGCGTCCATCAGCGGTTCGGGGCCGCAGGTGTAGTAGTGAGCGTCCCTGGCCGGGGCCAGGCCGGTGATCCAGCGGCGTATGCCGTCCGCGTCGAGCCGCCCGTCGCGGCGGGTCAGGACGTGGGTGACGGAGAGCCGGCCGGGATGGTCCTTCGCCAGCCGGGTCAGCTCGTCGGCGAAGATGATCTCGTCCGTGCTGCGGCTGCTGTAGAGCAGCGCGATCCGGTCGCGGCCCGGCCGGTCGGCGAGCCGGGCGCGGATCATGCTCATCATCGGTGTCACGCCGCTGCCCGCCGCGACGAGCACGATCTGGTCCGGGGGCTGTGTCCCGGTGTGGAAGGACCCCGACGGGCCGCGCACCGCGAGGCGGTCCCCGGCCCGCAGACTCCGGTGTACGTGGGTGGAGAACCGGCCGCCGTCGATGTGTTTGACGGTGACCTCCAGCCGAGCCGCCCCGGGTGCCGACGAGGCCGAATAGGCCCGTCGTACCGGGCGTCCGTCGATGTCGGCGACAAGGGTGAAGAACTGGCCGGGCCGGAAGTCGAACGGCCCCGGGGTGCGGCCGGCGTCTTCGAGTACGAGGGTGACCGCGGTCGGTGTCTCTCTGCGCACCTCGGTGACGCGCACCTCCCGCAGCGGGTTCCCCGTCCCCGCGTCCTTCGTCCCGCCGTCGTCGGCAGGACCTCGGCGGTCGTCGGCAGGACGTCGGCGCGGGAAGCCACGGCGCCGCCTTTCCCTGCCGGGCCCGACGTCCTCGTAGCCCTCCTTCCGCAGCCCTGAGCGGTAGAGACGGTTCGTCGCCAGCCGCAGCAGCCGGGGCACCCCCGGGATCGCCCCGGCGAGCTTCAGCAGGAAGGCAGGTGGACCGTTCTCGGCGTTGGCCGCACCGATGGCGAGATGTTCTCCCGCGAGCGCCAGCAGATCCGGCGCCGTGCTCCGGTCGAGGCGCGCGCCGGGGGTCCATAGCCGTGCGCGGGCCACGGCGTCGTTGCCGGTCACCTCGGCGTGCTCGACGTCGATGAGCAGCGCCAGGTGCGGAGGCGTCCCGCGCAGCGCCATCGTCTCCAGCAGCGCGGGATCGTCGGTGATCGCGCCGCGACCGCGGACATGCAGTACACCGCTGCGGCCCGGTACGAGCGCGGCGAACGAGAGCCTGTCGTCCCGCAGCAGGTTGTGGAGCGTGTCGGCGCGTTTGTTGCCCTTGCGGTCCGGGATGACGAGCGTGCGGCTGTCCAGGATCCGCGCCACCGTCCGCCGGTCCCCGCGGGGACTCGTGTCGCTTCCACCGGACGAGTCCCACGTGGACAGCGCGAGGAAGGGTGCCGCGGCCAGGAACTCGACGACGCCGGGTCGGCGCAGGGGGCCGTTCCCCGCGATCTCGGTGGTCGGCCCGGCCGGGGCGGGCGGCTGCCACAGGCGGGACCGGAGGACGGCCTGGGCGCAGTGCACGTACGCCTCCTCGATGTCGACGGTCGTCTCCGCGCCCTTCCGCGCGGCCACCGAACCGTTGACGCGCAGGATCTCCCCGACGCCCGGCAGGAGGAAGAAGAGCGAGACCGGACCGTGCGGGTCGCCGGCCCCGGGCAGGGAGAACGAGATCTGTGTGGGCGAGTGGACGTGTGCGAACCCCGGTATGCCGCCGATGAAGGTCGTTCTGCTGGTGCCGTCCGCGTCCCGGTAGCCGAGGGCCGCGATCGGGCACAGGGCGAGGACGGTCCGACAGCCCTCGTCGAGGGCACCGATCTGCTTGAGCATGACCGCCGGTGCCGGGCGGCCGACGGTGGCCTCGACCTGGTCCGCCGTCGTCAGCCGGCCCAGGGTGCTCACCTGGTTTTCTTGCCGCACGAGGATTCCTCTCAGCCGGGGGCCGACCGGCCCAGGCGCCAGTAGCCGAAGAACGAGATGTCCCGCTTGGGCATGTCACGGTCGTTGACCAGATGCCGCCGCACCGTCGTGGCCAGCCGGGACTCGCCCGCGACCCAGGTGTAGAGGCGGCCGGACGGCAGCGACGCGCGGCGCACCGCGTCCAGCGCGAGGGTGCCGGGCCGCAGGTCTTCGTCGTCGCGGCTGAACCAGTGGACGCGGACGCCGGCGGGCGTCTCGACGGACCGGATGTCGGCCGCGACCGCCACTTCCAGGTAGACCTCCGTGGCCAACGAGGGCGGTGTTGCATCGAGGATCGACAGGATGGCGGGCAGCGCGGTCTCGTCGCCGACCAGCAGCTGACCCTCCGCGTGTTCCGGCAGCCGGTACATGGTGCCGATGTCGAAGATCCCCGCCGGGTCGCCCGGCTCGGCCCGGCGCACCCAGGACGACAGGGGCGAGTCACCATGCATGGCGAACTCGATGTCGATCTCGTCGTCCGCGGGCCGCGCGCGCCGGATCGTCAGGTTGCGGACCCACGGGCGCACCGACTTCGGCAGCAGCATCAGCTGGGCGATCCATGCCTCGTTCGAGACGGTCGGCATCCGCAGCGCGGTCTGGCCCTCGCGGGGGAAGAACAGGCGAACCGCCTGGTCGTTGCCGGCGACGACCAGGTCCCGTAGGGCCGGGCCGCCCAGGGTGACGCTCGCGAAGCCCGGGGTGAGGAACTCACGGCGGCGCACCTCCGCCGTGATCATCGTGCGTGACTCGGGCAGGTACACCTTGGGCATCACAGCCTGCCCCCTGCATCCGATACGGCCTTGTTTTCGCAGGTCATGGCACTATTGTGAGTAATAGCTCAGCTCTTTGGCTACTCGCTTTCCGCGCCTTGAGGAGGCCACCGGATGCCGTCGGCCGACCGCCGTCTCCAGCCACGTCGCACGCCCCGTCAGGTGCGCGCGGAACTCACCCGCGACCGCATCCTCACCGCGGCTGCTCACGTTTTCGCCGAGCACGGCTACGCCGCGGGCACCACCAACCGCATCGCCGAGCGCGCCCGTGTCTCGATCGGCTCGCTCTACCAGTACTTCCCGAACAAGGACGCCATCCTCGCCGAGCTGATGGTGCGGCACATCGACCGCGGCAGATGGACGCAGGCCGACCACCTCGATCTGTCCGCCGGGAGTTTGGAGGCGACGGTCCGAGCACTGGTCCGCGATGCGATCGACAACCATCGCGATGATCCGCAGCTGCTGCGGATCATGTTCGAGGAGGCGGCGGTCTCGCGGGAACTGCTCGACACGATCGCCCGGCACGAGAGGAAGCGTGTCGAGCAGGTGCGCGACCTCCTCGCCCGCCACCCCGACGTCCACGTGCAGGACCTCGACGCCGCGGCCGGGTTGATCGTGTTCACCGTGGAGACGAACACGCACAAGCTCATGGCCTACCCGCGGAGCTCCCCGGTCGAGACGTTCGAGAACGAACTGGTGGCCATGGTCACTCGCTATCTGCGCGGCGATCAGTAGCCGGTCACGCGCAGTGCCGACGTGGTCAGATCCTGCTTCGTGCACGGCGACACGGTGGGCGCGAGGCGGAGGGGGCGAGCGCTCGTCGTCGACGCGAACGTCGGCTGCGGGCCGGTGAGTTGACGTGTCCGTCGTGCGGGGCCGCGCTCGCGCTGCGGGGTCACGGTCGGCGGCGGGAGATCCGTGGTGATCCCGGGGCCCTGCCGTTCGCGCGTCCTGCGCAAGGACCGCGTCCACGAGCTCGAACGGCACAACCGTCGTCACCCTGCGGAGGCACCGGGGGCTCCTCGGACACGAGCTGTCCTGGGCGGCTGCCTGTACCGACGAGTTCCGTCGTCCTCCGTCGGAAATCCGTCAACTGGCCTGCGCGACCCGCGAAGACGCCCACCAGTCCTCAGCGGAACGCGGCGGCATTGCGGGTGGCCCAGTCGGCGAAGGGGCGCGGGGCGCGGCCCAGGACCCGCTGGACGTCTGGGCTGACGCGCACCTCGGCCGGGCTCGGGGAACCGAGGATGTCCAGCGTGTCGTCCGCGAGCTCCGCCGGCATGCTCTGGGCCATGGCGGCCTTGGCCTCGTCGCGGGTCAGCTCGTGGAACGTGAGGGGCGAGCCGAGCGCGGCGGCTATGGCCTGCGTCTGCTGGCGCGGGGTGATCACCTCCGGGCCGGTCAGCTCGTACGCGGCGCCGGTGTGCCGGTCGTCCAGCAGGCAGGCTGCCGCGACCGCGGCGATGTCCGCCGGGTCGATGACCGGCACCCCGACGTCCCCGAAGGGCGCGGCGACGACGCGCTGCGCGCGGACCGACTCGGCCCACCACAGGGCGTTGGAGGCGAAGCCGCCCGGCCTCAGGATGGCCCAGTCCGTGCCGGACTCGCGCAGGGCGTCCTCCAGCGCCAGCATCGCGATCCGCGTCGTACCGAAGGGCCTGGTCACCACTCCGAGTGTGGAGAGCAGGACGATGCGGCGGACCCCACCGGCCGCGGCTTGGCCGATGATGTCGGCGGGGTTGGCCTCGGCCGCGTGCAGGTCGCCGGACAGCAGGAGGAACAGCGACTTCGCACCGGCCAGCACGGGCCTCAGGCCGGCCGGCTCAGCGAGGTCGGCCACCACGTGCCGAACGCCCTCCGGCACCGCCGTCGCGTGCCGTGACACCGCCGTCACCTGCTCGCCCGCCTCGGCCAACGTCCGTGTCAACGGCCGCCCGATATTCCCGGTGGCCCCGGTCACCACGATCATGGTCGATCAACTCCTTCGCGTTCTCTGTGGTGTTCACGCTAGGAGGGTGCGCTATCTATTGGTAAGGGCATACCTTTAGGTAAGCTCATGACATGGTGGGAGGCGTGCAGCGCAGGCAGACCGGGACAGGCAAGCGGTATGACGTGTTTCACACCGACTGCCCTGCCAGCGGTGTGGTCGACCATGTGACCAGCAAGTGGGGCGTCTGGGTGCTGATCGCTCTGCGGAGCAACGACCTCCGGTTCTACGAGCTGCGCGAGAGCATCCACGGCATCAGCGAGAAGATGCTCGCCCAGACCCTGCGCGCGCTGGTCCAGGACGGCGTGGCCTGGCGTGAGGTCGAGCCGACGACGCCGCCCCAGGTCACCTACGGGCTGACCGAGTTCGGCCGGGACATCAGCGAACCGCTGACGGATCTACTCGACCGGATCACACGCCGAACGAACCGCATCCACCCTGGGTGACGCATTGGCCACGGCTACAGAACCGGGGTCCGCGTCAGGGACAATGTCCGCACGATGACGTCGACGCCCTCCGAACCCGCCCGAGCCGAGTACGCCCCCTTCGCCCATCTCACCGCGCCCAACGCGGCCCTCTACCGCCGGGTGATGCGCGTGTTCCTCGCGGCCAAGGAGCGCTTCGCGGTGCACCTGCGGCCCGAGGACGTGCACGCGGCGCTGGAGCCGGAACACCGTCCCGCCGACCAGGACACCGTAGTCAAGGCCCTCGACAGCCTCGTCGGCTGGGGCAATCTGCGGGCGGACCCGGACACGTCCCGGGTGACGGCGGTCGAGGACTTCTACCGCAAGCGCTTCATCTACCAGCTCACCCGGGCCGGCGAGGCCACCGAGCAGGCGCTGTCCGTGTACGACGAGGCGCTGGGGCGGCGCGGCGCACTCCAGGCGGTGGCCCTGCACGACATCGTCACGCAGCTGCGGGCCCTGCTGGTGCTCACCGGTGAGCCGGACCCGGCCAAGGCGCACCTGGCCCTGTCCGCGCTGACCGCCCGGTTCGAGGCGCTGGCGGAGAACGCGCGGGCGTTCATGGGGTCGTTGCAGCGCACGATCGACCTGCACGACGTGGACGTCGAGGTCTTCCTCGCCTACAAGGACCGGCTGATCCAGTACCTGGAACGCTTCATCCAGGACCTGATCACCCTGGGCGGCCGGATCGCCCTGCTCATCGGCGAGTTGGAGGAGCGGGGCCGGGTCGACGCGCTGCTGCGCCTGGCGGCGGCGCGGGAGGCGGCCGACGCCGCTCCGGACGAGGCCGAGAGCGCCGAGGCCGGGGCGTACGGGCTGTGGTCGGCGAAGTGGTCGGGGCTCGCCGCCTGGTTCGTGTCGGCGGACGGCCGCGAGTCGCAGGCGAGGCTGCTGCGGGGCCGCGCCCTCGGGGCGATCCCGCAACTCCTGGCGGTGGTGCGGCAGTTGAACGAGCGGCGGGCCGGGCGCTCGGACCGCTCGGCGGACTTCCGCGCGCTGGCCCGCTGGTTCGCCGAGGCCCCCGACGACGAGGCGCGCCACCGGCTGTGGCGGGCCGCGTTCGGCCTGTACCCGGCACGTCACCTGACCGTGGACGCCGCCACCCTCGACCGGCGCGCGGCCCGCCCGGTGGCCGCGTCCACCCCGTGGGCCGAGGCCGAACCGCTGCGTATCAGCCCGCAGTTGCGCCGCACCGGCAGCTACGAGCGGCGCGGCAAGGCCCGCCGGGTGCAGGACCGCTCCGAGCAGCGGCGCCACCTCGCCGAGATCGCCGCGCAGCAGACGCGGGAGATCGCGGCGGCCCGCGCCCGCCTCGCGACGAACGGCGTCACCCGGCTGTCCGCGCTCGGCGAACTGGACCCGCTCGCCTTCCGCCTCTTCCTCCAACTGCTGGGCGACGCGCTGGCCACCTGGCGGCCCGGCACGACGACGACCGTGGCGACCAGCAACGACGGCACGATGGAGATCCGGCTCGCCGCCCTGTCCGACGGGACGACGGCCGAGATACGCACGCCCGGCGGTGTCTTCCGCGGCCCGGACCACACCGTCGAGATCACCCCTGTGGAAGGGCGCCCGTGACCACACCGCTGGGCGAGGTGCTGGAGAACCGGCGCACCGCCGAGTTCCACAAGGCCGCCCGTGCCCTGCTCAAGGAGCCGCTGCTGCTCGCGCACGGCCCGCACGCCGACGAGTTCCGGCTGGTGCGCCGGCACGCCGCCGACCTGCGCGACTGGTTCGACCGCAACACCGGCTGGCCGCTGCGGGTGGACGCGGAGGCGGCCCGGCTGAGCCGGACACCCGGCACCCTGACCGACCCGACGCATCCGGCGCGCGAGGCGTCCCGTGCCCGTGTCCCCTTCACCCGGCGCCGCTATGTGCTGCTGTGCCTGGCGCTGGCCGCGCTGGAGCGGGGCGAGGCGCAGATCGCGCTGGGCCGGCTCGCGGAACAGGTGGTCCTGGACGCCGCCGATCCCCACCTGGCCGCCGCCGGTATCGCGTTCACGCTGGAGCGCCGCGACGAACGCCTCGACCTGGCGGCGGTGGTCCGCCTGCTCCTGCGCCACGGGGTGCTGCGGCGGGTCGCCGGGGACGAGGACGCCTACGTCAGCGGGGCGGGCGACGTGCTCTACGACGTCCAGCGCCGCGTCCTGGCCGGTCTGCTCGCCGCCCGGCGCGGCCCGTCCCTGATCGGCGCCGACGGTTTCGAGGACCGGCTGGCCGAGCTGACCGCCGAGAGCGCCCTGGACAGCGACGAACTGCGCTTCCGTGCCGTCCGCCAGCGCCTGACCCGGCGTCTGCTGGACGACCCGGTGCTGTACTACGCCGGTCTCACCGACGAGGAGCTGGCCTACCTGACCCGTCAGCGGGCCTTCATCGCCGCCCGGATCACCGAACTGACCGGCCTGGTCGCCGAGGTGCGGGCGGAGGGGATCGCCATGGTCGACCCGCTGGACGACCTGACCGACGTCCGGATGCCCGAGCAGGGCACCCACGGCCATGTCACCCTGCTGCTCGCCGAGCACCTGGCGGCCTCGGACGGCGCGGTGAGCCGGGCCGAGTTGGAGCGCCGGGTGGCGGAACTGGCGGTCGAGCACGGCGGGTTCTGGTCCAAGAGTGCCCGGCAGCCGGGCGCGGAGGGCGAGTTGGTGGAGCTGGCGCTGGCCAAGCTGACCGCGCTCGGTCTGGTCGCCCTCGTCCCCGGGGGCGCCGCCCCGCTGCCGGCGCTGGCCCGGTACGCGGTCGGCGAGACCGTCGTCAAGGAATCCCCACGAAAGGCGCAGCGACCGTGACCGCCCTGCCCTCCCCCGCGCCCGGCCGGTGGCGGCCGTTGCGCATCGGCCTGGTGGACCTCTTCTACTACGACACCGAGGAGTTCTGGTTCCGCGACGGGCGGCTGCTGCTGCGCGGCAACAACGGCACCGGCAAGTCGAAGGTCCTGGCGCTGACCCTGCCGTTCCTGCTGGACGGCGATCTGTCCGCGCGGCGGGTGGAGCCCGACGCGGACCCGGGCAAGCGTATGGAGTGGAACCTGCTGCTGGGCGGGCAGCATCCGCACCCCGAGCGGCTCGGCTACACCTGGATCGAGTTCGGCCGCCGTGACGAGACCGACGGGCAAGAGCACTTCCTCACCCTCGCCTGCGGCCTCAAGGCGGTGGAGGGGCGCGGTATCGCCCGCCACTGGTACGCCGTCACCGACCAGCGGATCGGCGCGGACCTGAGCCTGCTGGACGCGACCGGCACGGCGCTGTCGCGCGACCGGCTCGCGGAGGCGCTCGCCGGGCACGGCATGGTGTACGACACGGCGACGGCGTACCGCAGGGCGGTGGACGAGGCCCTCTTCGGGCTGGGTGAGCGGCGGTACGCGGCGCTGGTGGACCTGCTGGTGCAGTTGCGTCAGCCGCAGTTGTCGAAGCGGCCCAACGAGGCGGCGCTGTCGCGTGCCCTCACCGAGGCGCTGCCGCCGATGGACCAGGCGGTGATCGCCGATGTCGCCGAGGCGTTCCGCTCCCTGGACGAGGAGAAGGAGGAGCTGCGGGCGGCCGGCGAGGCCGAACGGGCGGCCTCCGCGTTCCTGGAGCACTACCGCCGTTACGCCCGGGTCGCCGCCCGCCGCCGCGCCCGGCTGCCCCGTCACGAGCACGCCCGCTACGAGCAGTTGGGCCGCGATCTCGCCCAGGCCCAGAGCGACCGGGCGGGGGCCGAGGAGGAGCGGGAGCTGATCGCCGGGCGGATCGCGGACCTGGAGGAGAGCGCCACCCGCCTCACGGCGCAGGACGCCGCGCTGCGCGAGGGCCCCGAGATGCGCAGTGCCCGGGAGCTGGAGCAGGCGGCGGCCGAGGCCCGCCGTACGGCCGGTGAGCTGCGGCGCGCCGAGGGGGACCGGGAGCAGGCGGCCCAGGCGCACACGCGGGCGCTGGGCCGCTTCGAGACCGCCGGACGGCGGCTGGCGGCGGCCGGACAGCAGGTCGCGGACACGCTCGCCCGGGCGCGGGAGGCGGCCTCGGCCGCCCGCCTCGACGGCGAGGTGCGCACCGAGGGCGCGCCGGAGCCCGAACTGCGGCGCGCGGCCGAGGAGCCGGTGGCGCGCAGGCGGCGCACCCTCGACCACGTGGAGGAGCTGGCGGCGCGTGCCGAGGAGGCGGCGGCCGAGCGGCGCGCCGCCGCCCGCCGCCTGGACGAGGCCCAGACCGAGGCCGGACACACCGCCGCACGCCAGGCCGAGGCGGAGTCGGCCGCGACCGACGCGGGCCGGGAGCTGGTCGCCTCGGTCCGTGAACACCTGGATGTGTGCGAGGAGTTGACGCCCGCTGACCCGGCGGGCCTGCTGGACGCTCTCCAGGACTGGGTCACGCACCTGCGCGGCCCCTCCCCCGCACGCGTGCACACCGCCGACGCCCATCGCGCGCGGGCCGCACGCCTGGCCGACGCGGCGGCCTCGCTCGGGCAGCGGCTGGCCGGCCTGGAGGCCCGGCGCGCCGAGGCCGAGCGGGAGCTGGGCGACCTGGAGGCGGGCGGCCAGCGCGGACCCGCGGCGCCGCACACCCGTACCCCCGGTGTGCGCGACCAGGCGCCGGGCGCTCCGCTGTGGCGTCTCGTCGACTTCCACGACCAGGTCGGTGCCGGTGAACGCGCGGGCCTGGAGGCGGCGTTGGAGGCGTCCGGGCTGCTGGACGCCTGGGTGTGCCCGGACGGTACCGCCCTCAGCGGGGACGGGCACGATGTGCTGGTGTCGCCGGGTGACCCGCTTCCCGGGAGCACGCTCGCCGAGGTGCTGCGTCCGGCCGTGGACCACGGCGACGCGCGGGCCGCTGAGGTCGGCGAGCCGACGGTGGCCCGGCTCCTGGCCGCCGTGGGGCTGGGCTCCGGCAGTGCGGGCGACACCTGGATCACGGCGGACGGCGGTTTCCGCGTCGGCGCCCTGCGGGGCAGTTGGTCGAAGGCGAGTGCCGCGTACGTCGGTGAGGGCGCCCGTGAGGAGGCGCGCCGGGCCCGGATCGCCGTCCTGCGCGAGGAACTCGGCGTCGTCGCGGGCCAGTTGGAGGCGGCGGAGGCGGAGCAGGCCGAGGTGGCCCGCAGTCGCCGGACCCTGGACGCCGAGCTGGCCGCCGTCCCCGACGACGCCGCCCTGCGTGACGCGCACGCGCTGGCCTCGGCCGCAGCGGATGCCGCCCACCGGGCCCGTGCCCGCCAGGACGAACGCGCCGGTGAGCTGGCCGAGGCGGCCGGCGCGGAGGCCGAGGCCGCCACCGAGCTCACCGACACGGCAGCCGCCGTGAACCTGCCCGCCGACCGGCCGGGACTGACGGCTGTGCGCCAGGCACTGGCCGACTACACCGCCGTCCTCGCCGCTCTGTGGCCCGCCCTGCGCGAGCGGGCCGACGCCGGACGCGCCGCCGACGAGGAGCGCGCCGAGGCCGGGCGTGCGGGCGACCGGGTGGCCGAACTGGCGCTGCGCGCCGAGGAGTCGGCCCGTCTCGCGACCGCCGCCGATGAACGGCACACCACGTTGCGGGCCACGGTCGGCACCGCCGTCGCCGAGCTGGAACGGCTTCTGGCCGCCACCGCCGAGGCGCTTACGGCGTGCGAGCGCGACCAGCGCCGTTCCCGCGAGGAACACGCGGCGGCCGGCCGCCGTGTCGGCCACGCCGAGGGCCGTATCGAGCAGTTGGCCAAGGACGTGCGCGAGGCCGCCGCCTCCCGTGCGGAGGCCATCGCGGCGCTCCAGCGGTTCGCGGGCACCGGTCTGCTGGCCGTCGCCCTGCCCGAGGCGGCCGTGCCCGCGTCGGACGGCGGGCCGTGGGCGGCGACCCCGGCGATCGCGCTGGCCCGGGCCGTCGAGGCGGACCTGTCGTCCACCGACGACTCCGACGGCGCCTGGGAGCGGGTGCAGAAGCGGCTGAGCGAGGAGTACAAGAAGCTCCAGGACGCCCTCTCGCGCGGCGGCCACACCGCCACCGCGACCATGGTGGAGGACGGCATGGTCGTCGACATCGTCTACCAGGGCCGCCGGCGGACGGTTCCCGAGCTGGCCGGGGCCCTCGCCGCGGAGGTGGCCGAGCTGGCGCGCATCCTGTCCGCGCACGAACGCGAGATCCTGGAGACCCACCTGCTGACCGAGGTCGCGGGGACCTTGCAGGAGCTGATCCAGGCGGCCGAGCGGCAGGTGGCGGCGATGAACGCCGAGCTGGAGGAGCGGCCCACGTCCACCGGCATGCGGCTGCGGCTGGTGTGGCGACCTTCGCGCAAGGCGCCGACCGGGCTTGAGCAGGCCCGTAAACGGCTGCGGCAGTCGGCGGACGCGTGGGCGCCCGAGGAGCGGGCGGCGGTCGGGGAGTTCCTCCAGGCCGAGATCGCCCGCCGGCAGAGCGACGACGCGGCGGGCGGCTGGCTGGAGGTGCTCACCGCAGCGCTCGACTACCGCTCCTGGCACGAGTTCGGTGTCGAGCGCGACCAGCACGGCAGGTGGGTCCCGGCCACCGGGCCCGCCTCCGGCGGCGAGCGTGTCCTCGCCATGTCCGTACCGCTGTTCGCCGCCGCCTCCTCGCACTACGCGACCGCCGCCCCCGACGCCCCGCGCCTGGTCACCCTGGACGAGGCGTTCGCGGGGGTGGACGACGACTCGCGCGCCAAGTGCCTGGGGCTGCTGCACGCCTTCGACCTGGACGTGGTGATGACGTCCGAACGCGAATGGGCCTGCTATCCGCAGGTCCCCGGCATCGCCATCGCCCAGCTGTCCCGTGTCGACGAGATCGCCGCGGTCCTGGTGACCCGCTGGGAGTGGGACGGCACCGAGCGGCTGCGGGGCGCCGAGCCGGAGCACCGGCTCGCGGCCGGTGGGGAGTCCGATGCCGACCAGGAGGTGCTGTGGGCGTGAGCGCTTGCGACGGCTGCGGCCCGCCGGGCGAGGGCGTCCCCGGCACCGGGTCGGAACACGGGCTCATGGTCGGCGGGCCCGCGGCGGTGGTGGGCATGGGCACCCCCGGCTCTCCCGGCCCGCATGTCGACCGCGACCGCCCCGGCCGGCTGCCGACCGCCCCCGGCCAGGAAGCGCGGTCCGTATGAGCACGCCCGGCCTCCCCGGCCCGCAGGTCGACCGCGACCGCCTCACCCGCCTGCTGGGCGACCCCGGTCTCGGCTGGCTGGTCGAGCGCGTGCGCCGCCGTCTGGAGCGGGACGAACCTCTCACCGGCCCGGTCACCCTGGCCGCCCCCAGCGCCGCCGAACGGGCCGCCGCCGAGCGCCTGCTGGGCCGTGCCCCGCGCGCCGCGGGTTCGCTGACCGTGCGTCTCGACGCGGTGGACGCCGTCCTGCGCCGCTCCGGCGTCAGCCCCGAGGGGCTCGCCCCGGCCGTGACCGCGCTCACCGGCCCCGTCCCGCGTCTCGCCGACGTCCGCGCCCAGGAGGCGAGCGCCTGGCAGGACGCGTACACCCCGCTCGACGCACTCCCGCCCCAACTCACCGGCTGGGCCGACCGGTTGCGCGGCGACGGCCTCGTACGCCGCCTCGCGCGCACCCCGCCCACCGCGAAGCACCTCCTCACCGACGCCGCGACAGCCCTGCGGGCACTGCCCGCCGACCCCGCCATGTCCCTCGCCGCCTTCGCCGCCGGCACACTCGGTGACGCCCACGCCCTCGACGACGGAACCCCGCTCGCCACCCTCGTCCTGTCCGGCGCCCGCGCCCTGACCGGCTTCCCGGACGGCACCGGAGCCGAGTGGCGCCGGGAGGCATGGGCATCGGCCGGCCTGCTGCGCGACGCCCTCTCCTCAACCGTCCTGACCGTGGGCCTGCGCGGCACACCCGCCCTCGACTGGCTGACCGACACGGGCGAACCAGCCGTCCTGACCCTGCGCCAGCTCACCCGCACCCCACCAAGGACCGCGCCCGCCATCGTCCACGTCTGCGAGAACCCGGCCGTCCTCGCCACCGCCGCCGACACCCACGGCCCGGCATGCCCACCCCTGGTCTGCCTCCAGGGCCAGCCCTCGGCCGCCGCCCTCACCCTGCTGCGCCACCTCCACACCCAGGGCTCCCGCCTCCGCTACCACGGCGACTTCGACTGGGGCGGCCTGCGCATCGCCCGCGCCCTGCTGAGCCACGTCCCCTTCAGCCCCTGGCACTACACCGCCGCCGACTACCGCACCGCAGCCGCCACCACTCCCCTGGCCCCACCCCTGACCGGCACCCCCACCACCGCCCCCTGGGACCCCGCCCTGGCCCCGGCCCTCACCGAACTCGGCCTGCGCATCGACGAGGAGACCGTCCTGGACGTCCTGCTGGCCGACCTCACGCCCTGAAACCGCGGGCGGCGATACCGACGGACGTCCCAGGGCCGGGGGCGTGCCGAGCACCCACCCCGCTTCCTGATCCGCCAAGTCCGTTCAGGACAGCGAAGTCATCGGCCGAGTCGCCCACCTCAGTTTCTGGTGCGGTCCGCGCGCACTCCTGACGCACCTGCACCGACGCCCTCGCCGACAGACCCTCATCAGCAGATCCGCGGCAGTTGCTCGCCAAGTGGCCTCTCGACCACGTGGCCCGGCGATCTCCTGCCCGTCGAACAGCCCCAGCACGGTGTGGGTGTTGCCGACGGCGATGGTGGGCGGTGTCCGCCTCTACGCTTCCGCGCGCAGGTCGAGGCCGATGTCCAGGATCGGGGCGGAGTGCGTGAGGGCTCCGACGGACAGGAAGTTCACGCCCGTCTCGGCGTACGCGCGGGCGGTGGCCAGGGTGAGCCGCCCGGAGGACTCCAGGAGGGCCCGGCCGGCGACGACGGTGACCGCCTCGGCGGTCTCGTCGGGCGTGAAGTTGTCCAGCAGGATCAGGTCCGCACCCGCGGCCAGCGCCTCCCGTACCTGGTGCAGGGTGTCGACCTCGACCTCGACCGGCACGTCCGGGAACTCCGCGCGGACCAGCGCGAACGCCCGGGCGACGCCACCGGCCGCGATCACGTGGTTGTCCTTGACCAGGGCGGCGTCCGAGAGCGACATCCGGTAGTTGGCGCCGCCGCCGCAGCGCACCGCGTACTTCTCCAGCGACCGCAGCCCCGGCGTGGTCTTGCGGGTGTCGCGCACCTGCGCCCTGGTGCCCTCGATCGCCAGCACCCACCTGTTGGTCGCGGTGGCGATGCCGGACAGCCGGCACAGCAGGTTCAACGCGCTGCGCTCGGCGGTCAGCAGGTCCCGGGTGCGGGCGGTGACCGTGAGCAGCCGCTGGCCGGCGGCCACCGACTCGCCGTCGGCCACGTGCCGCTCGACCGCGAAGTCGTCGCCGCACACCACCGACAGGACCGCCTCGGCCACCGGTAGCCCGGTCACCACACCGGCCTCGCGGGCGGTGAAGTCGCCCGTCGCGCGGGCGTCCTCGGGCACGGTGGCCACCGTGGTCACGTCGGCGCCCTGGTCGAGGTCCTCCTCGATGGCCAGGCGCGCGACGTCCTCGACCACCACGGGATCCAGCCCGGCGGCGGCCAGCAGCTCCGGGGTGGTCTCGGCTGCTGCTCCTTCGCGGTGAGCCGTGGTGGGGAGGAAGTCGGCGAAGCGGGGGGCGCCGGGCTCGTACGGCACGCGCGCGGCGCGCGCGGCGAAGCTGACGGCGTGGTACCACCCGCACAGCAGAAGCAGATCGAGCAGCTGGAGCTCGTCGAAGACCGGCACGAGCCGTGTCCACAGCGCGTCATCGATGTCGGAACGCTCGTGCAGCTCATCGACAGCGAGGATGAGCAGCCGTTCCCTCTCGGACGTCCAGCACGCGTCATCGGGGCCGCCGTGCACCAGGGATGCCGCCTGCTCCCGGGTGAGTCCGACCCGCTCGGCGAACGTCACCATGTGCACGCCCCACTCGTACTCGCAGCCGCACAGCGCGCACGTCCGGTCGATGACGATCTCGCGTTCCCGCATGGTCAGGGTCAGCTGCCTGCCCAACTCGTAGCGACCCCACCCGTGCATGGCGTCGGCCATGGGGATGTTTCTGGCGAACATCCGGAACAGCCCGATCGGCGGGGTCTCCCCGGGCATCATGCGCGCGAGCAGTGCGCCGGCCTGGTCGGTGTACGGCGGGTCCAGCAGGGCTATCCGCGACATCGCCTCTCCCGTCGAGTTCGTTTCGAAATCAGAAACGCCGACTGAATGCTAATGTTTCGAATAACGAAACGCAAGGACTAGGAGGCCGTATGCCGACACCGCGCCCAGGAACACCGGTTCGCGGATCGACGACCGGCCGTCCCCTCATGGCCGCGATGGACCTGCTCGGCCGTCGATGGGCACTGCGCATCCTCTGGGAACTGCGTGCGGGTCCACTCGGCGCCCGCGCGCTGCTGGCACGGTGCGAAGGGCTGTCGTCCAGCGTCCTCTACCAGCGGCTCCGTGAACTCACATCGAGCGGGATCATCTCCCCCTCAGCCGACGGCTACAAGCTCACTCAACTGGGGACAGCACTCGGGCACGCCCTCCGCCCGCTCGACAAATGGGCGACCACCTGGGCACAGGAGCAAGAACCCAACGATCAGGAGCCCACGGAGACGTGAAGGTCACGCCCGACCAGGTGGAGCGGTGATCTGACGGCCGCCGACTCGGGACACGGACCCACGCGGCCCGCGAAACCCCCCAGTCGCCGGCTCGTGAGCAGAGCACTCGCCGAACCGGTTGATGTGCTCGGCCAAGTACGGCGAGATGGAGGCCAGGTCCTCCGGTTCGATCGTCCAGCCCCCTTCCAGCCGCTGCCGGACGACCTCCGCGACACCCAGCCGTGCAGCGTGCCCGGGTTGATGCCGAGTTCCTCGGCGACCTCCCCGACCGGCTTCCCGGTCTCGACCACGATGCGCACCGCGCCCTCACGGAACTCGGCGTCGTACGGCGGCTTCTTCCTGGACCCCATGAATCCCAACTTCCCCTGCAATCACGGGCTCCACGCTACGAGGGGAGGGACACCTCCACTCACCCCACCGTCAGTCCACTCGTCTGGCAGGTCGTACGGCAACGTGGCCGTGAGCGATTCTTCGTCAAACAGGCAGCCGACCGCACGGCTTATCAACGAGAGATCCACGCGTACCAGAACCACATTCCCACCCTCGGCGCCGCCAGCGCACCCCGGCTGTACTCCACCTCCCACAGACTCCAGACGCTCATCACCACCGCAGTGCCCGGCACCCCTGTGGCCAGAGCACGCCTGGCCGCCACGACCCGGGTCGAGGTCTACCGGAAAGCCGGCTCCCTCCTCGCCCGATTGCACCACGCCAGACCCTCGTCTCCAGAGACCCGCGCCAACGCTCAGAAGTCACTCACGCACATCGCCGGAGCGGTCGCGCGCAGAGTCGACGGTGTTGAGGGGCTGTCGGTCCAGGATCGGCAGTCAGTGCTGAGTACCGCACAGGAACTGTGCCGTACTGAGCGGCTCCCGCTGGGATTCGTCCACGGCAACCCGCATGAATGGCACTGGGTGTGGTCCGAACAGAGCCAACTCGCGCTGGTCGACTTCGGCCGCTCAAGGTTCGCGCCTGTCATCGTGGACCTGGTCCCGTTCGCCTGCCGCTGGCTCGACGTTCCCGCGCTGAAGGCCGGCTTCTACCGCGGCTACGGCCGCCATCTCCTCCCCGAGGAGCGAAACGCGCTGAACTGCCTGGTCACTCTACACGCCGCCAACCGGCTGATCCATGGCACCGTCCATGGCGACGAACAGGTCACCACGTACGGGCGGCGACTCCTGGGGCGATGACGCGAGGAGCACGGGTGTAGCCGGCTCCCCCGAAATCTCTCCTCGCGTTCCACCTATCCAATGCCCGAATAGCCCGTTGCTCGGATCAGCAGCTCTTCGCCTGCTTGCACAGGTGGCGCCCTCACCTACTAGGGTTCTCGATCGCAACGCTTGAACGATGTCCGAACAAGCGAACGCAGGGCGGCGGGAAGGGTTCACGGGGATGGGTTACACGATTCCGGGTTGGCTGGACGAGGTTCTGGACTTCATCGGGATCAAGTTCCCGAACGTGGACGAGGACGACTACCGCGAGATGGCCACGGCCATGCGGGAGTTCGCGGAGAAGTTCGAGGGGCATGGCGGTGACGCGCATCTGGCGTTCGCGCGGATCCTGTCGTCGTCCGAGGGCTGGGCCGTGGACGCGATGGAGCGGCACTGGGGACAGGTCAAGGCCGGTCACCTGGAGAAACTCCCGGAGCTGGCGCGGCTGTTCGCGGACGCCTGCGACATCCTCGCGGACATCGTCTTCGGGATGAAGACGAAGGCGGAGGCCGAACTCGCCATCATGGCGGGCTCGGTGGGCCTGTCCATCGGGCTGGCGTGGGTGACGGGTGGTCTGTCGGCGGTGCTGGGCGCGGCCGAGATCGCGGCGATGCGGCAGGTGGTCAAGCGGATCGTGGACGAGGCGGTGGACCGGATCGTCGACGAGGTGATCGCGAAGGTCACGGAGCCGGTCAACGCGAAGCTGGAGGCGATGGTCGAGGACATGGTGCTCGACCTGGCGGAGGGCGCGTTCTCGATGCCCGACAGCGCGGGCGGGCATGGCGGGATGCAGATCGCCTCAGCCGGGGCCGGAGGCGGGACTGGCGGGGGCGGTGCGGAGAAGGCGACCCGGATCGACCACACCGAGTTCGAGGGCGGCGCGGGGAAAGTCGCGTGGCACGGCGGGGAGTTGAAGCTGGCGGCGTCCTCGCCGCTGGGCCGGGCCAGGGGCGCGTTCGGCCGGAGCAAGGGCCGCGACCCCTTCACGCAGGCGTTCGACAGCGTGCTGCACGGCGGCCTGAAGGGCACGGAGAAGGCCCTCGACAAGGTCGCCAAGCACATCACGGAGACCATCCCGGAGCGCACCCGGGCTGCTTCCCGGCTGCACAAGAACACCGACCTGGGCGTCGCCGACCGGGCCAGGAGCGTCGACGTCGGCAAACACGACGGCAAAAGGGGTGGTTCGGAGGGGCATGGCGGTATTCCTGCCTCCGGCCGCAAAGGCGGCGACGGCCTGAAGATCGACCAGGTGAAGCTCTCCCGCCAGTCCCATGCCCTCGACAACAGGGAATGGTGCGGCGACCCGATCGACATGGCCAGCGGCCAGATGATGCTCACACAGACCGACGCGGACCTGCCGGGCGTCCTGCCACTGACCCTGCGCCGCACCCACCTCAGCGACTACCGGGCGGGCCGCTTCTTCGGCCCGTCGTGGGCGTCCACCCTGGACGAACGGCTGGTCGACGACAAGAAGTCGGGCGGCATCTGGTGGTACCGCGAGGACGGCTCGGTCCTGGTCTATCCCCGCCGCCCGGATCTCCCGGGCGACCGGGTCCTCCCCGTCGTCGGCACCCCCCTGCCCCTGACCTACGTCACGCACGGCACCTCGTACGTCCTGACCGTGGAGAATCCTTTCACCGGTCTGACCCGCCACTTCGAACCCGCCACAACGGCCTCGAACACCTGGTGGCTGGCAGCGATCGAGGACCGCAACGACAACACCATCTCCGTCGAGCGAGACGAGAACGACGCTCCGCTCGCGGTGACCCACACAGGCGGCTACCGCCTGCGGATCACCACCGCCACCACGGCCGACCAGATCCGAATAACCGCCCTACACGCCCTCACCGAAGACGCCCCCACCGCCCTGCGCACGTTCGCCTACGACGAGACCAGCGCCGACCTCACCGAGGTCCGCAACGCCGTCGACGCCCCGCTGCACCTCACCTACGACGGCGAACACCGGATCACCGGCTGGCACGACTCCAACGGCACGACGTTCACGTACGAGTACGACGGACAGGGCCGGGTAACCGCCACCCGGGGCACCGACGGCATCCTCAACTCGACCATCGCGTACACGGGTCCGGACGAAAGCGGCATCACCACCGCCACCTACACCGACTCCCTCGGCCACGCCACCCGCTACCACGCCAACCCGCACGGCCAGATCATCGCGATCACCGACCCGCTCGGCAACACCACCACCCAGACCTGGGACAACCGCGACCACCTCCTCACCCGTACCGACCCCCTCGGCCGCACCACCCGCTGGGAATGGACCGGCGGAGACCTGACCCAGGTCACCGAGCCCGGCGGGGCAGGGACCCGTATCACGTACAACGATCTGCACCTGCCGGTGGAACTGACCGGCCCCGACGGCGCACGTGTCCTCCAACGCTTCGACTCCCGCGGAAACCGCACCGCCCTCGTCAACGCGGACGGGGCAACCTACACGTTCACTCACGACGCGGCGGGCGCCGTAACGCAAGTGACCGACCCGCTCGGCGCGACAACGACCGTACAAAGGAACCCCGCCGGCCTGCCCACCGAGATCCGCGACCCTCGGCAGTCGACGAGCGCTGCCCGTTACGACGCCTTGGGACGCGCCGTCGAACTCACCGACCCGCTCGGCCACGCCACCAAGCTGGTCTGGGACGCCGAAGGGCGTCTGGTCCAGCGCACCGCCGCCGATGGCAGCACCGAGCAGTGGGCCTGGGACGGCGAGGGCAACTGCACCAGCCACCGCGACCCCCTCGGTGCCCACACCCTCTTCTCCTACGGCCCCTTCGACCTGCCGCTGTCGCGGACCGCTCCGGACGGCACAGGACACCGCTTCCACCACGACACCGAACAACGCCTCACCCAGGTCACCAACTCCCTCGGACAGACATGGAGTTACGTCTACGACCCGGTCGGCCGCCTGGTAGCCGAGACCGACTTCGACGGCCGCACCAGCCACTACGCCTACGACGCGGCGGGCCAGCCCACGACCCGTACGAACGCGGCGGGCGAGACCCTCACCTACACCTTCGACGAGGCCGGCCGCCTGACCGGCAAGACAGCTCCCGGTATCCGTACCTCCTACACCTACGACGCCGCCTCGCGTCTGACCCGCGCCACCACCCAGGACACCGTCCTGGAGTTCACCTACGACACCGTCGGCCGCCTGACCGCCCAGACCGTGGACGGCACCGCGCTCCACCTCACCTATGACAGCACCGGCCGACGCCGGACCCGGACCACCCCGTCAGGAGCGGTCACCACCTGGGAGCACGGCACCGCCGACCCGGTCCGCATGACGGTGTCCGGACGGACTGTCGACTTCACACACAACCCGGCGGGACGTGAACTCGTCCGCACCATCGACCAGTTCACGACCGTGACGAGCAGCTACGGCGTCTCGGGCCTGCTCACCGGCCAGACCGTCACCACCGGCAGTGACCAATGGCTGATCCAGCGCAGGACGTACGCACATCGCGCGGACGGTCACCTCACCAGTGTCGAGGACCTGCATACCGGTCTCCGGCAGTTCGACCTGGACCCGGCGGGACGCGTCACCGCCGTCCACGGCACGCACTGGAACGAGAGCTACGGCTACGACGCGGCGGGCAACCAGACCACCGCGTCCTGGCCTACCGGGCACCCCGGGCAGGACGCGACCGGCCCGCGCGCCTACGACGGAACCCGCATCACCCAGGCCGGGCGCGTCCGCTACGAGCACGACGCCCTGGGACGGATCGTCCTGCGCCAGAAGACCCGCCTGTCCCGGAAACCCGACACCTGGCGTTACGAGTGGAACGCCGAGGACCAGCTCGTCGCCGTCACCACCCCCGACGGCGCCCTCTGGCGCTACACCTACGACGCGCTCGGCCGACGGACCGCAAAACTCCGCATGGCCGCCGACGGCACGACCGTCCTCGAACGCACTACCTTCACCTGGGACGGCGCCACCCTCTGCGAGCAGACCACCCGCACCCAGGACTCCGCCGAACAGCTCACCCTCACCTGGGACCACGACGGCCGCACCCCGATCACCCAGACCGAGACCAAAGCACTCGCCCACGCTCCCCAAGACGTCATCGACCAGCGGTTCTTCGCGATCGTCACCGACCAGATCGGAACCCCGACCGAGCTCATCGACGAGACCGGCACGTTGGCCTGGCGCACCCGGGCCACGCTCTGGGGCACCACCACCTGGAACAAGGACGCCACCGCCTACACCCCCCTACGGTTCCCGGGCCAGTACTACGACCCCGAAACCGGACTGCACTACAACTACCACCGCCACTACGACCCGGAATCCGCCCGCTACCTCACACCGGACCCCCTGGGCCTGCTGCCCGCCCCCAACCCCCTCACCTACGTCGACAACCCGCACTCCCTGAGCGACCCTCTGGGCCTCACGCCGTGCGACGAGGGCGACGTCACCTGGGGAGACCGAGTCCAGTACGGCGCGCTCGGGCCGCACAACCGGGCCACCTCCATGCACGCCACCATCACCGGCGACATGCTCGGCGGCAAGACCAACCCCAGCGTGGACCCCGCCGGATGGGCCTCAGGCCAGGGATACAACCGCGCGCACCTGCTCGCCGCGATGATCGGCGGCTCCAACAAGGACCCGCGGAACTTCGTCACCATGCACAGCTACGCCAACTCACCCGTCATGCGGCAGGTCGAACTCCAGATCCGCAACGCGGTGAAGAACGACAACGAGATCATCCAGTACAGCGTGACCCCCATCTACGCCGACCACCATGCGAAGATCCCCCTCGGCGTGACCATCGAGGCCCACGGCAGCAACGGCTTCCAGATGCACCCGCACGGCAGCGACGCCGGCGGAACCAATATCTTCACCATCTGGAACCGCAAACGGTGAAGAAAGGACCTTTTCCCCGATGACCCCCGACCTGACCCGCCTCGCTGAACTACTCCCCCGTCCCCACACCACCGGCCAGAGCCCGGACTGGAACACCGCAGAAACCACCCTGCCTTCGGACTATAAAGAACTCATCGACACCTACGGCGCGGGACTCATCGACAACTACCTGCTACTCCTTGAACCCGGCTGTTCCAACGACGTCTACGACCAGCTCAAGATCTCCGCGGAACGGGAAGAGGCCAACGCCTCCCTGTGGCAGTACGACGACAAGCCCGCCGAGATGGAGATCGAAGGCAACCGCCTCGTCTGCTGGGCGACCACCGACAACGGGGAGTACCTGTACTGGCTCGTCCAGCCCGGCGACGACCCCGACAGCCGCCCCCTCCTTATCAACAGCGACTCCGAGTGGGAGCGGTACGACATGACCGTCACCCGCTTCCTCGCCTCCGTCCTGGCCGGGGACATCACCTCCGAGGTCCTCTGGAGCCAGTTCCCTCAGGCCCAGCACGAGTTCCGCCCGGCCCGGGAGCTGTAGGCACATGACTCCATGGCGTCACGACGTCAGTGCCTCGGCGTCGACGCGGGAGAACACCAGGTCGGTCATCTCCGTGACTGGTTCTCGCCAGCGGGTTGCCGATGCGGGGTGGCGTAGGGCTGGTGGGTAGCTGGCTGCGTCGTAGTCGTTGGTGACGCGGTAGGGGTGGAATCCGTGGTCGCGCAAGGGGTTGAGGATCTCGTCGACGGTCTGGCCTTGCTTGGCCAGCAGCCTCGGCGTCACCTCGACGAGCAGTTCGGCGTCGTCCCGGAGGTGGCCCAGCACGGGCAGCAGTCCGCGTACGGCACCGGCT
>NZ_JARAYJ010000043.1:0-65838 GCF_033794345.1 Streptomyces niveiscabiei | reverse complement strand
ACAGCAAGCGCCCCGACGCCCAGCCCCTGCGCTTCACCACCGCCGAACTCGACGCCGCCGGCATCGACCCGGCCCGCTTCGGCATCCGCGTCTGACCTGAACGGGGCCCGGACCTCCCGGGCCCCGTCGACGGGACCAACTCATGCACCACCACGCCTACTTGTGGACCGGCCCCAAAGCCCGCTTCGACAACGAGGCCCTCCGACGGCCCCCGCACCCCCAGCCACCCCCACCCCCCACCGACCCCGCCGGAGAACGCCTCCTCCACCGCTACCGCGAAGTCGCCGCAGAGTTCCCCACCTCCGACCTCCCGCCCATCGAACCCGCCCACTGGCTCCTCAAACCCCCCTCCCTGATCCAAGGCACCTGGACCGACCCGGACCAGGCCGCCGCATGGCTCACCGGCCAACTCCACGCCTACGCACCCCGGTTCACCGCCGAACGGGACCGCACCCCGGCCCACCTCACCACCCTGACCGCCTCAACCCTCGTACGGCTGAGAGCCGGAAGCGACATCGCCCTCGGTTTCTATCTGGAGCGCCCGGCCTATCTCCACCTCGCCCTGGTCGCCTGTTCGCCGAACCGTTCGCGTCCCGAACTCCCGTGCCCTGCACCTCAGATGAGGTGAACCGTATGCGACGTCCGCGCATACGGCCTCGGCCCGTCCAGCACCGACGCGCGGAAAATGATGACCACGTACGGAAGAGCCCCTGGTCAGAGCCCGTTTTCCGGGCTAGCGTCCGGGCATGGCAGCCTTCGACCCCTGGGACCCGGCGTTCCTCGCCGACCCGTACCCCGCGTATGCCGACCTGCGTGAGCGGGGGCGCGTGATCCACTACGAGCGCACGGACCAGTGGCTCGTACCGCACCACGCGGACGTCTCGGCGCTGCTGCGGGACCGGCGGCTCGGACGTACCTACCTGCACCGGTACGAGCACGAGGACTTCGGCCGGACCCCGCCGCCCGCCGAGCACGAGCCGTTCCACACGCTCAACGACCACGGCATGCTGGACCTCGAACCGCCGGACCACACCCGCATCCGCCGGCTCGTCTCAAAAGCCTTCACCCCGCGTACGGTTGAGCAGCTCAAGCCGTATGTCACCAAGCTGGCGGGGGAGTTGGTCGACCGGCTCGTCGAGCGCGGTGGCGGAGACCTCCTCGCCGACATCGCCGAACCGCTCCCCGTCGCCGTCATCGCCGAGATGCTGGGCATTCCCGAGGCCGACCGCGCGCCGCTGCGCCCCTGGTCGGCGGCCATCTGCGGGATGTACGAGCTGAACCCGTCCGAGGAGACGGCCGCGGAGGCCGTCCGCGCCTCCGTCGAATTCTCCGACTACCTGCGGGAGTTGATCGCCGAGCGGCGCAACTCGCCCGGCGACGACCTGATGTCGGGCCTCATCGCCGCCCACGACGAGGGCGACCGCCTCACCGAGCAGGAGATGATCTCCACCGCCGTCCTGCTCCTCAACGCCGGCCACGAGGCGACCGTCAACGCCACGGTGAACGGCTGGAACGCCCTCTTCGACAACCCTGACCAACTGGCCGAGTTGAGAGCGGATCACTCCCTGATCCCGGGCACGGTCGAGGAGTTGATGCGCTACGACACCCCGCTCCAGCTCTTCGAGCGCTGGGTGCTGGACGACATCGAGATCGACGGCGTCACCGTCCCGCGAGGCGCCGAGGTCGCGCTCCTCTTCGGTTCCGCGAACCACGACCCGGCCGTGTTCGACCACCCCGAGCGCCTCGACCTGCGCCGTACGGACAACCCGCACATCTCCTTCAGCGCCGGCATCCACTACTGCATCGGCGCGCCCCTGGCCCGCATCGAGCTGGCGGCGTCCCTGACGGCCCTGCTGGAGAAGGCACCGGCCCTGAGCCGGGTGCGCGAGCCCCGCCGCAAACCCAACTTCGTCATCAGGGGGCTGGAGGGGCTGGACGTCGAGGTCTAGCGCCTCCTTCGCCTCAACAGCGTTGCCCACAACAGGAGTCCGGCGGCCGTCCCACCCAGGACGGCCAGCGGGAGTTCGGCGTACACGACGCTCCAGTCGGACATCGCCTCGAACCGGTGGAACCGGCCACGGGCGCCGACCGACCACAGCGCCAGCCCGGCTCCCGCTCCACCGACCGCCAGCAGACACCCCGCAGCGTCCCGCCCGTTGCCCGTCATGGGAACCAGGACGCGCACAACTCGCCACGAGTTCCCGGCAGAAGGGCGGTCCGCAGTCAGGTCACCAGATCACGGCGGCGCAGTCCCGCGAGCCCTCCGGCCGTCAACACCCCGGCCAGCGCCAGCAGTATCCCCACCGGCCCCCAACTCGTCGTACCGCCCGGCAACTTGGGCAGGTGTCCGAACGGGGAGAGATCCAGCACCAGTTGGGGAACGTCGAGGGCCGGTCCCACCCACCCGATGAGCAGTGCGGCCCCGGCGACACCCCAACTCGCCATCGCGAGCCGGGGAGTTGCCCCGACCAGCAGTACGGCGAGCCCGCCGATCACCCACACGCCGGCGAGCTGCACCAGGCACGCCCCCAGGATCGGCCCGAGCCGCTGCCCGTACCCGGCGCCGAATCCCAGCCCCGCGAGCAGCATGAGGACGGCGGACCCGCCGAAGGCGATCAGCAGATGACCGGCGGCCCACCGCACCCGGCCCACGGCGTTCGCGAGCACCGACTCGGCCCGCCCGGACGTCTCTTCACCGTGCAGCCGCAGCACCGAGGCGACGACGTACAGCGCGGCGACGAGCCCCACGAGTCCGGTCATCGACGCGAGGAAGGCGTCGGTGAGGCCGGACTGCCCGCCCATCCGCTCGAAGATCTCCCGCGTCCGCTCGTTGTCCCCGACGAGATCGGCGACTCCGTCGGTGAGACCGCCGAACACCACCCCGGTGAGGAAGAACCCGAGCCCCCACCCGAAGAGGCTCCCGCGGTGCAGCCGCCAGGCCAGGGCCAGGGCGGTGCCGAGGCCGCCGACGGCGGGCCCGGGGCGCGTCGGCAGGAAGCTCATACCCACGTCGCGCCGCCCCGCCAGCACGTACGCGAGCACACCCTGGACGGTCGCGGCCACCGCGAACAGCCCCAGCACCCACCAGCGTTCACCGGCGAACGGCCGCAGATTCTCCAGCCAGCCCAACGGCGAGGCCCAGGTCAGAAGTGACGAACCGTCAGCAGTGGCCGAGTCCCCGGCCGCCCGCAGCACGTACGCGAGACCGATCGCGGCAGCGGCCAACCCCCGTGCCAGACGGGCGCTTTCCGTCAGCTGCGCGACGACGGCGGTGAGCGTCGCGAACACCATCCCGACGCCCGCGAGGCCGAGCCCGAACGCCAGCGCACCCGATGCGCCCTGCCCGGCGAGCCCGGCCGTCACGAGCAGTCCGAGCGCGCCGCTCGCGACGGCCGACGCCAGCAGAGCCGCCGTGAGCGAGGCCCGCCGGCCCACCGCCCCGGCCGAGACGAGCTCCTGCCTGCCGGTCTCCTCCTCCTCGCGGGTGTGACGGACGACGACCAGGAGAGCGGCGGTGGCCGCGAGGGCGCCCGCGAAGACACCGACGCGCCAGGCCGTGAGGGCGCCGAGGGAGTCGCCGAAGAGCGGGCCGATCAGCGACCGGAAGGAGGAGTTCGTCTCCAACTGGACCAGCAGATGGTCGCGTTCGGCCTGCGTGGCGTACAGGTTCTTCAGCGTGTTCGGCATCGACAGGACGACCAGGGCGTTGACGGCCACCCAGAGCGGGATCAGCAGCCGGTCGCGGCGGAGCGCGAACCGCAGAAGTGTCCTGGTTCCGGCGAGAGTTGTCATCGGACACCCGCCTCCTGCTGCTGGTAGTGGCGCAGGAACAGCTCCTCCAGCGTGGGCGGGGTCGAGGTCAGCGAGCGCACGCCGGACTCGTTCAACAACCTGAGTACGGCGTCGAGTTCGCCGGTCTCGACCTGGAGGCGGACCCGGGTGCCCTGGACGTCGAGGTCGTGGACGCCGGGCAGGGCCGCCAACCCGGCGGGCGGGGCGGCGAGTTCGGCCCTGATGCTGGTGCGGGTGAGGTGGCGCAGTTCGGCGAGGGAACCGCTCTCCACGGTCCGGCCCTGCCGGATGATGCTCACGCGGTCGCAC
This sequence comes from Streptomyces niveiscabiei, assembly GCF_033794345.1. Taxonomy (NCBI): domain Bacteria; kingdom Bacillati; phylum Actinomycetota; class Actinomycetes; order Kitasatosporales; family Streptomycetaceae; genus Streptomyces; species Streptomyces niveiscabiei. Next base: position 61,737 of record NZ_JARAYJ010000043.1, on the reverse strand, counting down.
AACTCCTCGACCTCGCTGAGGATGTGGGAGGAGAGCAGCACCGTCCGGCCGCGTCCGCGCTCCTCGCGCACGCAGTCGCGGAACACCTCCTCCATCAGGGGGTCGAGCCCCGAGGTCGGTTCGTCGAGGATGAGCAGGTCCACGTCCGAGGCGAACGCGGCGACCAGGGCGACCTTCTGCCGGTTGCCCTTGGAGTAGGTGCGGCCCTTCTTCGTCGGGTCGAGTTCGAAGCGGTCGATCAGGTCGGCGCGGCGGCTCGGGTCGAGGCGTCCGCCGCGCAGCCGCCCGTACAGGTCGATGACCTCGCCGCCGGAGAGGTTGCGCCACAGGGTGACGTCGCCGGGGACGTACGCGATACGGCGGTGGACCTCCACCGCGTCCTGCCACGGGTCGTGGCCGAGGATGCGGGCGGTGCCGGAGTCGGCGCGCAGCAGGCCGAGCAGGACGCGGATGGCGGTGGACTTGCCGGCGCCGTTCGGGCCCAGGAAGCCGTGCACCTCGCCGGTCTCCACCCTGAGGTGGAGGCCGTCCAGGGCGTGGGTGCGTCCGAAGGACTTGTGCAGGCCGGAGACCTCGATGGCGGGGCCGGGCGCGGTCGCGGTGATTGCCGTCGTCATGCTTCAGAACGTACGCTTCTTTCAGAAATTTGTGAAGTTAGCGAAATCTCGGAAACATCCGAAGTCTCGGAAACCGCAGAAGCCCCGATAGGGTGGGAACATGGATGAATCAGCAGGTGAGCGTGACCCGGCCGCCGTCTCCAGGTTCGTCGAGTCCTTCGCGGCCCAGCTCCTCGAGGCCGGGATGCAGCGCATGCCGGCCCGGATCTTCGCCGCGCTCCTCTCCTCCGACGCGGGCGTCCTCACCGCCGCCGAACTCGGCGAGCAGCTCCAGGTCAGCCCGGCCGCGGTGTCCGGCGGGGTGCGCAACCTCGCCCAGCAGCACATGGTCACGCGCGAGCGGGAGCCCGGCTCGCGGCGGGAGCGGTACCGGGTGCACAGCAACCAGTGGTACGAGGCGCTCACCAACCGCGAGTCCGTCATCCGCAGGTGGGAGGTGTCGCTGCGGGAGGGGGTGGACAGCCTCGGCGAAACCACCCCGGCGGGGCGCCGGTTGGCCGAGACGCTGGCGTTCTTCGAGTTCGTCGACGGGGAGGTCGCGGACATGATGGAGCGGTGGCGGATCCACCGGGACGAGAGGTTCGGCAACGCCTCGGAGGTGGCGGCGGGTTACTGAGACCGGTCGCCAGCGGTCAGCGTTCCTTCGTCTCCTCCAGCACCGTCCGGCCCAGCAGCGCGTACCGCTCGGGCGAGCGCCGCTTCAGGAACTGCGCGTAACCGATGCCCCCGAGCGCGACGCACGCCACCAGCCACGGCGTCGCCCTCAGCAGCAGCGAGTCCGACTCCGGCCCCGCCGCCACCCCCATGTTGGACACCAGGAGTACGACGACCGCGAGCATCGCCACGCCCCCGACGACCGGCGCGGTGAACGTCCGGAACCAGTGCCGGCTCTCGGGGTGGTGGGAGCGGAAGTAGACGAGGACGGCGAACGAGCAGACCGCCTGCACGACGAGGATCGCCATCGTGCCGAGGATCGCGAGCAGGACGTACGTACCGGTGTACGGGTCCTTCCCGGCCAGCCAGAACGCGCCGATGAGGGCGGCGGAGACGGCGGTCTGGACGAGGCCGGCGATGTGCGGGGAGCCGTGCCGGGGGTGGGTACGGCCCGTAGTCCTCTGGAGGTAGGGGACTACACCCTCGCGGCTGAGGGCGTACACGTAGCGCGCCGCGCAGTTGTGGAAGGCCATACCGCAGGCCAGCGAGCCGGTGATCATCAGCCACTGCATGACGACGACGGCCCAGTGGCCGACGTACCGCTCGGTGGGGTCGAAGAACAGGGCGAGCGGATCGGCGGTCGCGATCCTCACCGCGTCGCCCTCGCCGACGCCGCTGATCGCCATCCACGAGACGAAGACGTAGAAGACGCCAACTCCCAGCACGCTCACCATCGTTGCCTTCGGGATGATCCGCTTCGGGTCGCGGGACTCCTCCCCGTACATCGCCGTCGACTCGAAGCCGACCCACGACCAGAACGCGAAGAAGAGGCCGAGCCCGGCCGAGGTGCCCTGGAAGGCGTTCACCGGGTTCACGGGGTCGAGCGAGAGGCCGTCGGGGCCGCCGCCGTGCAGCAGGACGGAGACGGCCATCGCGGCGAGGACGGTCACCTCGGTCGCCAGCAGCACGACGAGCAGCTTCTCCGCGACGGACACCCCGAACCAGGTCCCCATCGCGTTGACCGCCAGCATCAGCACCGCGAACGCCCACCACGGGACGTGAACTCCCGTCTGGTCCTTGAGAGTCGACGTCGCGAACGAGGAGAAGATGCCGATCAGCGCCGGCTCGAACACGACGTACGCGAACGTCGCGAGGAGGCCCGAGGCGAGGCCGACGGTCCGGCCGAGGCCGTACGAGATGAACCCGTAGAACGCGCCCGTCGACGTGATGTGCCGCGCCATCGCCGTGAATCCGACGGAAAAGATTCCCAGTACGACCATTGCGACGAGGTAGCTCGCGGGGGCGCCGACGCCGTTGCCGGACGACACGATGAACGGCACGTTCCCCGTCATCGCGGTGATCGGCGCGGCCGTCGCGACGGCCATGAACACCACGCCCAACAACCCCACGGCATTGGGTTTCAGCCGGTGGACCCGCTCCGAACCGCCCGTCCCCGTCGCCGGTGCGACTCCCTCGTCCACTGCCATGGGGTGCCCCTCTCCCTGCCGGTAGCTGTGTCCGCTGTTTCGGCTCTCGGAGGAGAATGCTGTAGTCCGAATGAGTCGGGCAAGAGGCGTGCGACGTTAAATGTGCGTCAACCAGACCTTTAGACGGGCATCCGCCGCTCCAGGAACTCGGCCCGTTCCAGGAGCCGTTGGGCACGCGCCCGGCCGTCGAGCAGCGGAACCTGCACGTCCGTACGGCCGTTGAGGCGGTGCACCCCGCAGAGAACGCTTCCGGCACCGAACGGCGTGCGGCGTACGCCGAGGCCGGCCCTCCGTGAGGGGAGAGCCGGCCTCGTGTCGAACTGCCGTGTCAGATGAACGAGTTGATCTCGATCGTCTCGTCCCGGCCCGGGCCCACGCCGATCGCGGAGATCGGGGCGCCGGACATGTCCTCCAGCGCCTTCACGTACGCCTGCGCGTTCTTCGGGAGGTCGGCGAAGGTCTTGGCCTTCGTGATGTCCTCCGACCAGCCGGGCAGGGTCTCGTAGATGGGCTTCGCGTGGTGGAAGTCGGACTGGGAGTAGGGGAGTTCCTCGACGCGCTTGCCGTCGATCTCGTACGCGACGCAGACCGGGATCTGCTCCCAGCCGGTGAGGACGTCGAGCTTGGTGAGGAAGAAGTCGGTGAGGCCGTTGACGCGCGTCGCGTACCGCGCGATCACCGCGTCGAACCAGCCGCAGCGCCGGTCGCGGCCGGTGGTCACGCCCCGCTCGCCGCCGATGCGGCGCAGCGCCTCGCCGTCCGCGTCGAACAGCTCGGTCGGGAACGGACCGGCACCCACCCGGGTGGTGTAAGCCTTGAGGATGCCGATGACCCGGCTGATCTTCGTCGGCCCGACACCGGCACCGGTGCAGGCGCCGCCCGCGGTCGGGTTGGACGAGGTGACGAAGGGGTACGTGCCGTGGTCGATGTCCAGCAGCGTGCCCTGGCCGCCCTCGAAGAGGACCACCTTGTCGTCCTCAAGGGCCTGGTTCAGCACCAGGACCGTGTCGGCGACGTACGGCGCCAGCTTGTCGGCGTACGCCAGAAGTTCCTCAACCACCTGAGCTACCGAGATAGCTCTCCGGTTGTACAACTTGGTGAGGATCTGGTTCTTGACGTCGAGCGCCGCCTCGACCTTCTGGGTCAGGATCGACTCGTCGTACAGGTCCTGCACCCGGATGCCCACGCGGTTGATCTTGTCCGCGTACGTCGGGCCGATGCCGCGACCGGTCGTACCGATCTTCCGCTTGCCGAGGAAGCGTTCCGTCACCTTGTCGACGGTGACGTTGTACGGCGTGATGATGTGAGCGTTGCCGCTGATCAGGAGCTTGGACGTGTCGACGCCGCGCTCGTTCAGACCGCTCAGCTCGGAGAGCAGGACCGACGGGTCGACGACGACGCCGTTGCCGATGACCGGCGTACAGCCGGGGGAGAGGATTCCGGAAGGGAGGAGGTGCAGGGCGTACTTCTGATCGCCCACGACCACCGTGTGGCCGGCGTTGTTACCACCCTGGTAACGGACCACGTAGTCGACGGAGCCGCCGAGCAGGTCCGTCGCCTTTCCCTTGCCTTCGTCACCCCACTGAGCACCGAGCAGCACAAGTGCGGGCACGCGCGTACACCCCTTCCGGGCGGGGCAGACCCAAGGTCAGGGGCGTACGCGGCACGGCCCTGTGCCTCGTACCCCGACGACCGCACTGCGGCCGCCGGCAGCCGTCGTACGGCCGTACCCGTCGGACCCGGATGCCCCGGAATAGACGAAGCCCCTGGCGCAATAGCGCAAGGGGCTCTTGCACAAAGATGCTACCCGAGGAAGCGAGGCAGGACCGAGGTGGCGACTTTCGCGACTTCCGATTTCGCGGCGTCCGATCAACTGCTGGTGGTCATCGACCCGGTAGCCCGGAAGACCGACGGTGAATCCGTGCGCATCGTGAAAGATGTCCTGAGCGCCGGGGCGGCGACGAAGGTCTGCCTTCCCGACGATCATGAGGAATTCGCCCGCGCGCTGGTGCGCAGGGGGGCCCGTAGACCTGTGGTGGTAGGGGACGACCTGGCTCTCGTGCGCGCGGTGTCCCTGCTGCACCGGCGCCGGGAGCTGGACGCGTGTGTACTGTCCGTCGTACCGGTGGGGGGTGCGGTGGCCGTCGCGCGGGCCCTCGGGGTGCCGACCGACACCGTCGCCGCGGCGCGGGCCGTGCTCGACGGGGTGGAGCGGCGGGTGGACGTGCTGGTGGACGAGAGCGACGGGGTGGTGCTGGGGGTCCTGCGGATCCCGCCGGGGGAGGGGGGTGGTGGTACGCCGGGAGTAGGGCAGGGGCCGTGGGGCCGGGGTACGACGGGGTCTACGGGTACTACGGCGGCCCCGGACGGCCTCTCCGGTGCCCGGCGCTGGCGTCGTACCTGTAGCTCCCTGGTACGGGCCCTGGTCCCCCACCGGGAGGGTCCCGCCCCCTCGCCGCCCGGGCCCTTCCGGCTGCGCGTCGAGGTCGACGGCAAGGTCCTCGTCGGCCTCGACCAGCCGCTGGAGGCGGTCTCCGTGACCCCGGGCGCCTCGGGCGCGGCGCTGGTCGAGGTGCGGCCCGTGTCCGTGGGGGCGGAGGCGTCGCCGCTGGTCGCACAGGGGGGCGTGGTGACCGTGTCGGGGGGCGACTTCCTGTACGGCGCCGACGCGGGGGTGGCGGGGCCGGTGCGGACGCGGACGTGGCGGGTGCGGGAGGGGGCGCTGGGGGTGGTCGTACCTGGGGCGTAGCGGGGGACGACTCAGGTACGGCGGAAGCCTGCGGTGTCGAGTTCGCAGTCGAAGGGGGCGGGGATGTGGAGTTTCTCCCCGAAGGGCTTCGTACAGCGCGACTGGTACCCCTTGGGCCAGGGCATCCAGAAGACGGTGGCCTCCTCCTCCGGCATGTCGAGAAGGAGGTACACCGGCACTCCGGTCGCGTGGACGTCGGGGCCGTACGCGCGCCGGTCTCCCGGGAAGACGTACAGGGCCGGGGACGTGGTGAGGAGATGGCTCTCGGGGAGATGCGGTTCCAACTGTTCGCAGATGGTCTGCGCGATCTTGACGTAATACCCCTTCGGCCACGGCGACAAGGTGATGCTCCCCTGGACGATCTCGGCCCGGTAGCCGGGTACGTCCAACCCGTCGAGGGTCGTCAGGAACGCCTCGAAGTCGTGCGGCTCGATGTCGCTCGTCGTCGCTCGCACTGTCATCGGCACCACGATGCGCCCCTCCCGCCCTGCCCACACAGACCAGTCACCACTCAGAGTATCCGGCCAATTACGCCCCCGTATCCCATCCTTGACCCGCCCATGGCCATCTCCTGGTTCCGCCTCGAACTCAAGGGCCGCAAGCATCTACGCGGGTAGTCATACCCGTACCCCCTCGCGCGCTCCAGGAGCCCCCTCATGTCCAAGTCCCCTTGGAACCGACGTCAGTTCATGCAGAAGTCGGCCGTCACCGGTGCCGCGGTCGCCGCCGCGAGCGCGGTGGGCGCACCGGCCGCGCAGGCGGCGCAGCCCGAGAAGTGCCGGACGAAGAAATGGTCGTTCTCGATTCTCGGCACGACGGACCTGCACAGCCACGTATTCGACTGGGACTACTACAAGGATGCCGCGTACAGCGACAGCAAGGGAAATTCCGTAGGGGTGGCCCGGGTGGCCACCCTCATCAAGGAGCAGCGGAAAGCGAAAGGCGAGGAGAGAGTTCTCCTCGTCGACGCGGGTGACATCATCCAGGGAACATCGCTCGCCTATTATTTCGCCCGTGTCGCGCCGATCACCGAGAAGGGCGGCCCGAAGCACCCGATGGCCGTCGCGATGAACCACATGCGGTACGACGCCGCCGCGCTCGGCAACCACGAGTTCAACTACGGAATCGACACCCTGCGCAAGTTCGAGAAGCAGTGCCGTTTCCCGCTGCTCGGCGCGAACGCGCTCGACGCGAAGACCCTCAAGCCCGCTTTCCAGCCGTACGCGGTGAAGCGCATCCGCGTCCCCGGCGCCCCGGACATCAAGGTCGGCATTCTCGGTCTGACGAATCCCGGAATCGCCCTGTGGGACAAGGACAACGTCAGCGGGAAAATGGTGTTCCCCGGCCTGGTGGAGCAGGCGAAGAAATTCGTGCCCCGGCTGCGCGCCCTCGGCTGCGACGTCGTCTTCCTGACCGACCACTCCGGTCTGGACGGCTCGTCGTCGTACGGCGACGAGCTGCCGTACGTGGAGAACGCCTCCAACCTGGTCGCCCAGCAGGTGCCCGGCATCGACGCGATCCTCGTCGGCCACACGCACGTCGAGGTGCCGTCGTACACCGTGAAGAACGAGGAGACCGGCGAGGACGTCCTCCTCTCGGAACCCTATTGCTGGGGATACCGGCTCAGCGTCTTCGACTTCGAGGTCGAGTTGGTGCGCGGACAGTGGAAGGTCGCGAAGAAGACCGCCACCACGCTCGACCCGAAGAACGTCGAGGAGGACCCGGAGATCAGGAAACTCCTCGAAGCGGACCACGAATTGGTCGTGAAGTACGTCAACACCGCGGTGGGAACCTGCACCGCCGACCTCTCGGCCGCCGATTCCTGCTGGAAGGACGTCCCGATCATGGACTTCATCCACCAGGTCCAGATCGACAGCGTGAAAGCGGGACTTTCCGCCGCGGATGCCGCGCTCCCGCTGATTTCCGTCGCCGCGCCTTTCAGCCGCACCGCCGACATTCCGCAGGGCTCGGTCACCATCAAGGACATCGCCGGGCTCTACATCTACGACAACACCCTGTACGGGAAGAAGCTCACCGGCGCACAGCTCAAGGACTACCTGGAGTACGCGGCGAAGTACTACCACCAGGTGCCGAGCGGGACGAAGGTGGACACCGCTGCCCTCACCAACGCCAACAGCTTCTGGGACTACATGTACGACACGGCGGCCGGCGTGGACTACGAGATCGACATCGCGCAGCCGGAGGGGTCCCGGATCAAGAACCTCTCGTACGCGGGGAAGCCGGTCGCCGACGACCAGGTGTTCGTCGTCGCGGTCAACAACTACCGGGCGAACGGCGGTTCCGGGTACCCGCATATCGCCGCCGCCGAGATCGCGTACAGCTCCACGAACGAGATCCGGCAGCTGATGATCGACTATGTGACCACGAAGAAGACGCTGGACCCGGCGGACTTCGCGGACGTCAACTGGAAGCTGACGCAGGGCGGGACGCCGGTGTTCTGAGCCGTACCGGAGAGCTACCTCTCAGGTAGGGGGCCGTCCGGACGGGCGGCTCCCCGTGCCCTCTCGACCTCACAAATAAACCTTTTCGGGCATATAATACTTCTGACCGAGAAGGTGAGTGTCATGCGTGTACTTCTCAAGGCGTCACTCGACACCGAACGGGCCAACGAGGCGATCCGCACCGGCAAGATGCCCCAGCTGATGGAGGAGGCGCTCGGTCAACTCGACCCGGAGGCCGCCTACTTCACCCTCGACCACGGCCGCCGCACGGCCTACCTCGTCCTCGACATCCAGGACAGCTCCGAGATGCCGAAGATCGGCGAGTCCTTCTTCCTCGACTTCGGCGCCGAGATCGACGTGACCCCCGTCATGAACCGGGAGGACCTCGCGAGGGGCCTCTCCCAGCTCACGTGACCCCGCTCAACTGAACACGATCATCGACCCCTGCGCCAGGCTCCGCGTCGCCGCCGCGTGCAGCCCCAGCCACACGTGCCGCTCGCGGGCGAAAGGGCTGGGATCGTACGGCGCCGGTCCGGCGGGCTCCTCCAACTCCGTCGGCGCGGACGGGGGTTGCGGCGGCGCCGGCGGGTTGGCCGGATCGATGCCGATCGCGGGGGCGACGTACTCCAGCTCCCGCAGCAGCGCCTGCGAGGAGCCCAACGGGCCGCCCCCGGCGAGGAGTTCGTCGTTGGACAGCGGCGCCGGGAAGTCCACCGGCACGTACGCGCCCGCGTGGTCGTAGTGCCACACCAGGTGCGACTGCTGCGCGGTCCCCTCGAACATCTCCAGCAACTGCTCGTAGTCCCCGCCGAGTTCACCGACCGGCGTCACCGGGAGACCGCACACCTGCAACAGGTAGACGCGCCGCAGGAAATGCAGCGCGTCGTAGTCGAACCCCGCCACCGGCGCGACCTCTCCGGACAGGCCCGGCATGTACTGGTACACCGGCACCGGCGGGAGCCCGCTCTCGGCGAGCACGTTGTTGTACTGCGCGAGTTCGTCCGCGAACGGGTTGTCGGGGGTGTGGCACAACACGTCCACGAGCGGTACCAGCCACAGGTCACAGGCCAAAGAAGTACTCCTCTTCCGAAGTCACCCAGCGCACTCGTCCGGTCAGGGAAGGGTAGTCGCTGCCGCTTCCGTCAGCTCCCCTCGTGCAGGTCCCATACCCATACGCCGCCCACCCGCTCACCGGGCCGCCCCACCAGCTTCTCCACGGTCTCACGCAGCTGCTCGGCGTACCTCCCTGGGGGTACGACCAGCGCCCCCGCCCGCCACCCGGCGAGATCGGCCCGTGCCTGCCGCCGCGCCGCCGCGTCCACCACAGGTACTACACCGCTTACGCGGACGTCGGAGAACAGCGCCGAGGTGAAGTTCAGCGGAACCCCGTACACCCCGGTCCGGTCCCCGTCGCCGTACGGCCCGTTGAAGTACCCGCCCGGCATCCGGAAGCCCAGCCCCGCGACGACCTGCCAGCGCAGCGCCCCGGCGTCCTGCGGGTCCGCCAGGGGTACGGGTACGAGGGTCTCTCCGCCCCGTACGTACGCCTTCCAGGCGCCGTCCGTGAAGAACGCGGGTACGGCGGCCCGGGGTTCGGACTTGAGGGGTGCCGGGACCAGCGGCAGCAGCGCGACGCAGACCGCCGCGAGCCCGGCGTACCGCTCCCGGCGGGGCCGCCGGGCCAGCCGCTCGACGGTGATCGCGACCAGCATCCCGAGGACGGGCGCGCAGACCATCGCCACCCGCCCCTCGATCACGGAGTCGAGCAGCGGGAGCCGCCCGAACAGCGCCCAGGGACCAGGGAGGACCACATCCGTGAGAGGTACGCCGATCCGGGGACCGAGGGACAGCAGCGCGGCGACGGACGCGGTGGCCCCCAGGACCCGTACCACCGGAGTACTACGCCACAGCAGCACCGTGACCGCGAGCGCCAGCAGCACCAGCGGAAAGCCGTAGAAGGCGTTCTGCTCGGTCGGGTTGAGGGAGAGCGCGTCGGCCCGCGTCGCGTCCCCGGCGAGCAGCGACCGCTCGGCGAACGACAGCAGCGCGAGCGGGCTGTTGCCGGCGTTCGTGCCGTGGTCGATCCCCGTGTAGCTCTGCGGCCCGTGGAACTGCCACAGCAGCGGGTAGCAGACGAGCGGCAGGCACACCGACGCCGCGACCGCGAGCCCCCGCAGCAGCCCCGGCGCCGCCCGCCGCGCGACGTCCGGCCGTACGACGGCGTACCCGACGGCGAAGACGGTCATCCCCAACGCGGCGAGCAGCAGGGCCTCTTCGCCCAGGAGGCACTGGTACGCCGCCATCAGGCCGAGCGCTATGGCGTTCCGCGTCGGCCGGGTGCCCGCGCACAGCCGCAGAGCGCGTTCGATGATCGGCGGGATCATGAACAGGACGACGAAGTTGGGGTGCGCGTTGGCGTGGCTCACCATCGGCGGCGCGAACGCGGCGAGGGCCGCGCCGAGGAACGCGGCCGGTCGGTGGCGCACAACTCGCTCGACCAGCAGGCGGTACCAGGCGATCGCCGTGGCCGCGAGGCCCAGCGTCATGCAGAGGCTGAGCGCAACCGCCGGGCCCAGCAGGAGAGTTACCGGGGTCAGGGGCACCGACAGGCCCAACATGACGGTGTTCGCCATGAGGTTGACGCCGTCGGGGTAGCCCTGGAGGTCGGTGAAGAGGGGGTTGCGCAGGTGCGCGACGTTGTCCGCCGTCACCGAGAAGAACCACTCCCACTGGTTCTGGTCCTGGAGGGAGTCGGTGAGGTAGCGGCCGTCCGGGTCGAAGAGGCGGCCGGAGTACAGGATCACCGAGAACGCGAGGAACAGCAGCGCGGTCAGGACGCCGGAGCGGTTCAGGCGTATCAGGTCGGCGAGGAAGCGCGGGTAGTCCAACGGGCGGAGTTTCGAACCCGGTTGGTGGGCCCAGCGCACCGGGACCTCGGTGACCGTACGGCCGTCTCGGCGCAGCCGGCGCAGGACCTCGACGTCGGTCGCCCAGCCGTCGAGGCGGGAGCCGGCGTACGCGTCGCGGGCGGCCTCGCCGTCGTACAGCTTGAAGCCGCACTGGGTGTCGCGGATGCCGGGGAGGGTGGTGCGGCGGATGAGGAAGTTGCCCGCGCTGCCCAGGAGTTGACGCAGCCGGTCGGGGCGGGCCTCGACCGTGGCACCGGGTGCGGAGCGGGAGGCTATCGCCGCGCCGCCGTCCGTCAGTTCCTTCTCCAGGTGCTCCAACTCCTCGACGGGAGTGGCGAGATCGGCGTCCGTGACGAGGACGCGGCGGCCCCGGGAGGCGGCGACCCCGAGCCGGAGGGCGTGCCCTTTGCCCTTGTTCTGGGGGGAGTTGAGGAGACGGACGCGGGGATCGGCCGCCGCGCGCTCGGTGACGAGGGCGGCGGTGGCGTCGGTCGAGCCGTCGTCGACGACGATCAACTCCCAGGAACGGGAGGGGGGCCGGTCGAGGTGGGCGGTGACGGCGTCGAGGGTGGGGGCGAGGCGGTGCTCCTCGTTGTAGGCGGGGACGACGACGGAGAGGTCGACGTTTTCTGTAACCGTTTTCTCACCCGTTTCCGTCCGGCTCATCCGGCGGTGGCCAGTCGCTCGATCAGCGCCACCGAGTCCCTGTTGTACGCGTCGAGGAGCGCCCGCGCCGTGGCCGTGTCGTGGCCGGCGAGGGCGTCGATGAGGTCGGTGTGGCGGGCCCAGAGGTGGCCGCGCAGATCGGTGAGGCGGCGCAGGTGCTGGACGGCGCACACCCAGGACTGCACGCGCAGCCGGTTGAGGAAGTCCGCGAGGTAGGGGTTGCCGAAGAGGATGCTCAGCTCCCGCCAGAACCGCAGGTCGTACCCGATGAGTACCGTGAGGTCACCCGCCGCGGCGGCCCGCTGCGCCTCCTCACCCCTGCGGCGTACCCCGGCGATCGCCGCGGCCACCCCCGGGTCCCCCGGATCGCGCAGCTTGTCCCGGTCCCTCTCGGCGGCCAGGAACATGCCCCCCATCACGAGTGCGCGGGCCTCGACCATCTCCCGGTAGTCCGCCGCCGAGTACTCGTGGACCCGGAACCCCCGGTGCTGGTCGGCCTCCAGCAGCCCCTGCGCGGAGAGGTCCACGAGCGCCTCGCGGACCGGGGTCGCGGAGACCCCGTACTGTTCGGCGATCTCCTTGACCGTGAACTCCTGGCCCGGCTGGAGCCGGCCCCCCAGCACCTCGTCGCGAAGGGCCTCGGCGATCTGCTGCCGCAGAGTGCTGCGGGTCACGGCGCCGTTGCCACTGCCGGCGGACATGGTCGGGGGCCTCCTTCGTCCTTCGTCACGTTCGACGCGCGGCCGGCCGGCGGGGTGTCGCCGGAGCCCGTGGGGTGACGTACTCGCCTATACCTACGAGCACGCCACCTTACGCGTTCGAATCGCAAGAAGGCCTAATCGCGCGATACCCCCTCAGGGGTACCCCGCTACGACCCCAGGACTACGCGGAGTGCCCGGCCGAGTACCCGGTCGTGTGCTCGTCGGCCACGGAGAGTGCCGCGTCCAGCGCGGCGAAGCCCTCCTTCAGTTCCTCCTCGGTGACGTTGCACGGCGGGACGACGTGGGTGCGGTTCATGTTGACGAAGGGCCACAGGCCGTTCTTCTTCGCGGCGGCGGCGAAGGCGGCCATCGGCGCGTTCGCCTCGCCGGCCGCGTTGTACGGCACCAGCGGCTCGCGCGTCTCCTGGTCCTTCACCAGCTCCAGCGCCCAGAACATGCCGGCCCCGCGGACCTCGCCGACGCTCGGGTGCCGCGCGGCCAGCTCCCGCAGCGCCGGGCCCACGACGTCCGCGCCGAGCCGCTTCGCGTTCTCGACGACGCCCTCCTCGGCCATCACGTTGATCGTCGCGACCGCCGCCGCACACGCCAGAGGGTGACCCGAGTACGTCAGACCTCCGGGGTACGGCCGCTTGGCGAACGTCTCCGCGATCTCCCCCGAGATGGCCACGCCCCCGAGCGGGACGTACCCCGAGTTGACGCCCTTCGCGAAGGTCATCAGGTCCGGTACGACGCCGAAGAGGTCGGCGGCGAACCACTCGCCGGTCCGCCCGAACCCGGCCATGACCTCGTCCAGGATGAAGACGATGCCGTACTTGTCGCACAGCTCCCTCACTCCCGAGAGGTAGCCCGGAGGGGGGACCATGATGCCGGCGGTGCCGGGGATCGTCTCCAGGATCAGGGCGGCGATCGTCGCCGGGCCCTCGAAGGCGATCGTCGTCTCCAGGTGCTCCAGGGCGCGCGCGGTCTCCTGTTCCTCGGTCTCCGCGTAGAACCGGGTGCGGTAGAGGTAGGGGGCCCAGAAGTGGACGACCCCGGCGGAGGCGCTGTCCGAGGCCCAGCGGCGGGGGTCCCCCGTGAGGTTGACGGCCTGCTGCGTACCCCCGTGGTACGAGCGGTACGCCGAGAGGACCTTGGTCCGGCCGGTGTGCACCCGCGCCATGCGGACGGCGTGCTCGACCGCGTCCGCGCCCGCGTTGGTGAAGAAGATCTTGTACAGGTCGCCGGGGGTCCGCTCGGCGATCAGCCGGGCCGCCTCCGAGCGGGCCTCGACCGCGAACGCCGGTGCGAACGTGGTGAGCCGGGCCGCCTGCTCCTGGATCGCCGCGACGACCTTCGGGTGTTGGTAGCCGATGTTCGTGAAGACGAGGCCGCTCGTGAAGTCGAGGTACCGGTTCCCGTCGTAGTCCCAGAAGTACGACCCCTGCGCGCCGGCCACGGCGAGCGGGTCGATGAGGTCCTGGGCGGACCAGGAGTGGAAGACGTGCGCACGGTCCGCCGCCTTCACTGCGGCGCCTGCCTGGGGGTCGGTCTCAAGGGTCATGGGAGTGAGCGTAAATGTCCGCGATGCGGAAAGGTATCGGCGTCCTGTGCTGTGGGGGTGAGGAATCCGCGACAGGTTGTCGGGGGTGAGGGGCGGGGAGGGGCCAGGAGCGGGGGTAGTACCCGCGTAGTACAGAGGTACTACCCGCGCGCCCGGTGCCGGACCTCGCTCAGTACTCCCAGACCCACCAGCCGGCCTTGAACCCGTCCGAGCCGTCCTTGTACCTACAGAAGTGGTAGAACCTCGTCCGCTCCGTCCAGAACGTGGCCCGCGCGGAACACTCCGCGGAGCTCGCGGTCCACTCCCTGGGGCCGCTCTTGAGGATCTTCGCGGTCGGCGCGGAGACGGTGGAGGAGGTGGCGGGAGTGGAGGAGGTGACCGCCGCCGCGCTCGTCGCCGCCGCTCCGCTCGCCACGACGGCCAGCAGAAGCCCGGCCGCCATTCGCCTGCGCATGTCCATGGACGCTCCTTGTGGGGGAGATCGGAAGGTCTCAGCGGGGCGTTCGCCATCCTTCTGATGCCGCGTCCGCATGGCAAGACTGTCGGGTGCATGACATTCTGCGGGTTCCCGCAGCGGGAGGGGTGCGTGAGTACTACCCGGGTACCCCGGTGCCCCCTGTTACGGAACCGTCGACCCCGCACCGTACGACTCCTCCTACCGCCCGATTATTCTCGGCCCGTTCACGTGTACGGGGGGAAGGCGGGCGGCGGCGATGGAGAAGCTGGGCGCGGGGGACCCGATGGGGATCTCGCCGGGGTTTCGGCTTCGGGGGCGGACCGGGGAGTACCGGCTGGTCGCGCGCCTCGGGGGCGGTGGCATGGGCCACGTCTACCTCGCGCGGTCGGACCGGGGCCGCACCGTCGCCGTGAAGCTGGTCCGCGCCGAACTCGCCGCGCGCGAGGAGTTCCGCCAGCGCTTCCGGCAGGAGGTCGCCGCCGCGCGCCGGGTCGGCGGCCCCTGGACCGCGCCCGTCCTGGACGCCGACACCGAGGCCGGGATGCCATGGGTGGCCACCGGGTACGTCGCGGGGCCGAGCCTCCAGCAGGTGGTCGGCCGCGACCACGGTCCGCTGCCCGAGCGGTCCGTCCGCATCCTCGCCGCCGGGCTCGCGCACGCGCTCCAGGACGTCCACGCGGCGGGCATCGTCCACCGCGACCTCAAACCGTCCAACGTGATGGTGACCATCGACGGCCCCCGGGTCATCGACTTCGGGATCGCCCGCGCGCTGGAGGGTGATACTCCAGAGCTAACTCTTACGGGGGTCATGATCGGGTCGCCCGGTTTCATGGCGCCCGAGCAGGTACGGGGTGACCGGATCACCCCCGCCTCCGACGTGTTCTGCCTCGGCTCCGTCCTCGCGTACGCGGCGACCGGGGCGCTGCCCTTCGGCAACGCCGACCACGGGATACCGGCGCTCATGTTCCGCATATCCGAGGACGAGCCCGACCTCACCGGCGTCCCCGAGGGCATCGCCGACCTGGTCCTCGCCTGCCTGCGCAAGGACCCCGCCGCCCGGCCCTCCCTGGACGCCGTCCTGGAGGGCATCGGCGCCGAGGACACCGTGTCCGGCGGACGCTCCCGCGACCCCTGGCTGCCGAGCGGCCTGGTCGCCCAACTCGGGCGGCATGCCGTCCAGTTGCTCGACATCGAAGGGCCCGGCGAGGGCGACGGCGAGACCGAGGCGGCGCCCGAGCACTCCGGCCCGCGCAGCACGGAGGGCGCCCGCGCGGCGGAGGGCACCCGCGGCACGGAAGGAGCCCGCGGCACGGAGGGCCTCCGAGGTGCGGAAGGCAGGGCGCAGGGGCCTGACGCGGACCGCCTCCCGCCCACCCGTCCGGCCGCCCACCCGCCCGGCCCGCCGTCGCCGTCCGCCGCGCTCGGCACCCCCGCGCCGGACCACCCCGCGTACGGCCGTCCCCAGCAGCACCCGCAGCCCGCGCCGGGCTACGGGCAGCCCCCGTACGGCAGCGGCCCCCCGTACCCCGGAAGTACTACGGGTGCTACGGGTACGACGTCCCCCACCACCCCCTACGGCCTGCCCCCGCACCTGCCCCCCACCGCGTACACCCCGTACGCCCCCCACCCCTACTCCCCGTACCCCCCGGAGGAGCCCGCCCCCCGCCGCAACAACCGCGCCACCGCCTTCCTGATAACCGTCGCCCTGGTCGTGGCCGTCGCGGCGGGCGCCTCCGTCTACGCGCTGCTGAACGGCGACGGCACCTCCCGGGCGAAGGACCCCGACCCCGCCCCGACGGCCACCGGCGCCGCCCCGGACACCGCAGGGCCCGCCCCGGAGCCCTCCGCCTCACAGTCCGCCGGGGGCGAAGGGGCCGTCCCCGCCTCCTACTTGGGCACCTGGAAGGCGACGATCGACACCACGAGCACCCGCGAACTCACCATCGCCCAGGGCGAACCGGGGACCGCGGCGCTCACCCTCGTCGCCGAAGGCCCCGGCTACCACTGCGAGTTCACGGCGACGCTGACCCGCGGCCCGGCCGGCGGCGTCGGCCCGCTGGCGTACGGCCCCTCCCGGGTCACCACCGGCCGCCCCCTCTCCTCCTGCACGCCGGGCGCGGCCACCGAGGTCGCGCTCCTGCCCGGCGGCGCCCTGGAACGGGTCAACACCTCCACCGGGGAGAAGCTGACTTACACCAAGGGGTGAACGTCCGGAGAACATAAGGGAGTTGGCCCGCTTTGTCCGGGCGCACGCCCCCCGCGCGCACGTACCGTGACCGCACGATCCGGGGATCGGCAGTGGCGGGGGAGCCCAGTGGAGTGGCTGAACGCGGAGAACGTGGTGGCCGTGGGCACGGCGATGCTCGGCATCGTCGCCTCCGGCGTGATGGTCTGGTACGAGCGCCGGGTGCCGCGCCGCAGGAGAGTCGGCTACCGCGTACAGATGGACAACCCCATTGGCGACGACGCCCGTTCGGGCCGCGCCAACCGGCGGCTCGGCCTCTTCGAGGAGACCCCGGGGATGACCGACGCGACGCTGGTCCTGCTGCGGATCGAGAACGACGGCTCGCAGGGCATCGACCGCGACGACTACACCTCGCCCGAAGTCCACGGCCTCACCGCTGTGTTCACCGACCGCACCGTCAAGGGCGTCACCGTCACCCAGCCGACCGACACCGACCACCTGATGGACCACTTCACCGAGGCGCGCGGCTTCGGCTACGACGGCCACACGCTGCGCATCCCGCGCGTCCCCCTCAACCGGGGCGACCACTACAAGCTCCTCGTCCTGCTCTCCGGCGGCGACGTCGGCAGCCCCATACGCCTGTACGGCGGCATACGTGAGGGTGAGGTCCACCCCAACCGCAGTGCTACGCCGGACGACGTACCCCCGCTGTTCAGCCGGGCCGCGCGGGCGATCTCGGTGATGCTGACGGTCTGCGTGGTGACGCTGGCCGCGATCGTCGTGGTCCGCGACGACACCCCGCCGCCCGTCGAGTGCGCGGAGGGAAAACTCACGGTCAGCGGCTCGACCGCCTTCGCGCCGGTCGTCCGGGACGTCGCCGACCGCTTCCAGCACGACTGCGAGGGCGCGACGATCGAGGTCGACGCGCACGGCTCGACCGCCGGGCTGCGCGACCTGATGTCGGCGGGCGGCAGACAGGGCTTCCCGTCGTTGATCGCCCTCTCCGACGGCCCCCGGCTCGCGGGCATGGACGCCCTCGGCGAGGACCGCGCGGCGCTCTCGGTCTTCGCGCTCGTCGTGAACGACGACGTGCCGCTCACGAACCTCTCCACCGACTCCGTACGGCGGATCTACCGCGGCGAGATCACCAACTGGCGCCAGGTCGGCGGCCCCGACCTGCCGGTGCGCATGGTCAGCCGGGACGCCAACTCCGGTACCCGGCAGGTCTTCCAGCGCCGCGTGCTGAACCGCAGCGAGACGGAGAACACCTCCTCCGACTGCGTGCGGCGCGACTACGCACCGCGCACGGGCCCGGTCCGCTGCGAACTCGACTCCACCGCCCAGGTGTTGGCGCAGATCCGGAGGACCTCCGGCGCGATCGGCTACAGCGAACTCAACGTCGCCGAACGCACGAAGGGCCTGCACCCCCTCAGGCTCGACGGCGACGCGCCCGACCTCAAGGCCATCGAACAGGGCACCAGCGCCTACCCGTACCGCGAGATCGAGTACGCCTACACGTACGGCAACCCGCCCGCCGGCTCCCTCGCCGCGAACTTCCTGACCTACCTCGTCCGGGGCTCGGGCCAGACGACGATCCGCTCCCACGGCCACCTGCCCTGCTGGAGCCCGCAGGGCCTGCAACTCTGCGCGGAGACCGGCCTGTCCGCCAACTCGCCCTGAACCAGGCCCTCTTGCCGCCCGTCGACGGTGTCCAGGAGCATCGACAGGACACCGCCCCAGGAGGAGCCATGCCCCCCACCCCCACCAGGCGCACCGTCCTCACCGCGACAGCGGCCACCGCCGCGACCCTCGGCACGACGGCCGCGGAGGCCGCCGCCACCGAAGCGACCGCCACCGGCCGGCCTGCGACCGCCCAACCCCCGAGCCGTGAACTCAGGTCCCTGCTCAAGGAGTTGGACCCCAACCGCATCGAGGAGACGATCCGCGCCCTCGTCTCCTTCGGCACCCGCCACACCCTGTCGACGCAGGACGACCCGGCCCGCGGCATCGGCGCCGCCCGCGACTGGATCCACGACCGGCTCCGGTCCTACGCCGCCGAGTCGGGCGGCCGGATGACGGTCGAGCTCCAGTCGTACGTCCAGGAACCGGCGGCCAGGATCCCCGTCCCCACCCGGATCACCAACGTCCTTGCCACGCTGCGGGGTTCGGTCACCCCCGAGCGTGTGCACGTCGTCTCCGGGCACTACGACTCGCGTGTCAGCGACGTCATGGACGCCGTGTCCGACGCGCCGGGCGCCGACGACGACGCGTCCGGCGTGGCCGTCGTGCTGGAGCTGGCGCGGGTGTTCGCGCGGCGCCGCCCGGCGGCCACGATCGTGTTCGCGGCGGTCGCCGGGGAGGAACAGGGACTGTACGGATCGGGTTACCTGGCGCGGCAGTTGAAGGGCGCCGGGGCGGACGTACGGGCGATGTTCACCAACGACATCGTGGGCAGCCCGACCGCCGACAACGGAAGCCGCGACCCGTACACGATCCGGCTCTTCGCGGAGGGTGTACCCACCTCCGAGACGCCCGCACAGGCCGCCGTGCGGCGCTCTGTGGGCGGTGAGAACGACTCGGACACCCGCCAACTCGCCAGATTCGTCAGGGACGTTGCCGACAACGACGCCACCGATATGCGCGTCCGGGTGATCTACCGCCGGGACCGCTATCTGCGCGGCGGCGACCACATCCCGTTCCTGGAGAACGGCTACCCCGCGCTCCGGTTCACCGAGCCCGCCGAGGACTTCGCCCACCAGCACCAGGACGTCCGCGTCGAGAACGGCCGGCAGTTCGGGGACCTGCCGGAGTTCTGCGACTTCGCCTACATCGCCCGCGTCGCGCGCGTGAACGCCGCCGCGCTGTGGACGCTCGCCCAGGCGCCGGGTGCGCCGCGCGGGACGCGGATCGTGACCTCGGCGCTCACCAACTCGACGCGCCTGGTGTGGAGTCGGGGCACCGAACCCGACCTCGCCGGCTACGAGGTGGTCTGGCGCGAGACGACGGCGCCCGAGTGGACGCACGTCGTCGAGGCCGGGGACGTGACGTCGTACGAGGTGGATCTGTCGAAGGACAACGTGTTCTTCGGGGTACGGGCCGTGAACCGGGCGGGGCTGCGCGGGCCGGTGGCGTTCCCTTCTCCCCAGTCGTAGCAGGGGAGTTGATCAACTGCCCTTCGCCAGACGGGCGTTGAGAGCCGCGAGCCGGTCCGGGGTGTCGTCCAGGAAGAGGAGGAGACGCGGGGCGGCGCTGTCGTCGCCCGCGGCCTCGGCCAACACGTCGAGCAGGACGGCGAGTTCGAGCTGCGGCGCGTCGGCGAGCAGGGCGCCCGCGTCCCGTACGACGACCGCCGTCGGCACGATGTCGCGCAGGCAGTCGGTGAACGCGTCCCAGTTGCGGCCGAAGTGGCCGGGGAAGCCGAGTGCGGCGCTCCACTCCGTGAACAGGTCCTGGCGGGTACGGCTGTGCGCGCCGCTCACCTCCTTCGCGGAGGCCGGTGCCTCGGCCAGGGGGCGGATCCAGTCGGTCGTGCGGGTCAACGGACGTACCTGTCTTTCGAGTTGAAGGGGGGCGCGGCCGACGCCGCGCCCCCGGGGCTGTCAGTACTTACCCAGCCAGGCGAACGTCTGGTAGTGGTCCCAGGTCGCGAAGACGTTCCCGGTCAGCGGGTTGCGGATGATGCGGCGCAGCCCGCGGTCCTGCGAACGCGTCGAGGTGTGCTCGTCGATGTCGTACTCGACGTAAGGAGCCGTACGGCCGTTGCCCGTCGAGAAGGCGCGCGACGGCGATTCGTGGCGGCCCTGCTGCTCGAACGAGGCGAGGTCGCCGCCGCGGTCGTTGAACGTGCCGCCGTAGTAGATGTTCCGCCAGGCGTGCGCGGTGCTGTCCCAGAAGTCGAACCAGCGTCCGCCCTGCGCCTGGCCGGGCCAGCCGTGCTGGTCCGCGTGGTTCAACCGGCCCACGCCCCAGGTGAAATGGGGATCGACCTGGTGGTTCGCCCAGAAGTCGGCGGCCCGTTCGGCGTCGTCCCACTGCTGGTTGGTGATGACCGGGGTGCCGCCGGGCGGGTTGTTGCACCACTGGCGGCAGGCGCCGGGCGGCGGCTGCGCGATCGCCGTACCGGCCGTGCCGCCGACGAGGGCGAGCAGGACGCCCGCGACGGTCAGGGCCCGGCGGCCACGCAGCCGGGGCTTCTTGCGGCGTTCCGCGTCAGGCGCGCACACCGGGGCAGGGGAAGTCGACACCTCGTGCTCCTCGATTCGTTCCGGGTTCCCGAGGCCGACGGCCCCGGTGCGGCACAAGGAACCAGCCCGGCGTGACAGCGGTCCGGCGGCCGGATCACAGCCGGGGGTCGGAAAAGACGGCCCGCTGTCACCGGAATGTGGGAGCGTTTCCACGTTTTGCCTGATCCTTAAGGCGAGGACATGGTCCGTTTACCCGGAACGGGTCAAAGTGGTGCTCTTCCTGTAAAGGTGGTCCAGACCACCGGAGGTGCGGAGAGGAGCGCGGCATGCGGTATGTCATACCCGCGCTGTCGGCGCTGCTCGTCCTCGGACTCGCGGGGTGCGGCACGGTCTCCGGCGGCGCGCGGGCCGAGGGCCCGGCACCGACCGCGATCCCCTGGACCGGCCCGGCCTACGTCGACGACGCGCGCTCGGTCCCCCGGCAGAGCCCCGACGTCGTGGACCTCACCGACACCACCACCCTGTACGGCCTGAAGTGGCGCGGCTGGGGCACGCCCCGCGCCGTCGCGACCGGCCTCGTCGTCGACTTCGCCTGCGTCTCCGGCTGCCCCCACGGCGATCCCCCCTCCTTCCCGGCCGGCCTCGTCCTCACCGGCCTGGTCAGACGCGAGTACGCCGCGTACTACAGCCACGCCGTCCTCACCCCGGACCACCCGCCCGCCCCCGACTGGGCCCTGGACGTAGGACCCGTACGCCTCAGGGTGCCCAAGGCGTGAGGCGGCGCAGGCGGCGTAATACCCCTAGCTCCTCCGACGTCCGTCATACCCGTAGCTCCCGAGGGCCACGAAGGAGAGGCCCTCTCCCTCCCCCCCACCCCTGGAGAGCCCCATGCACGAGGTCCTGCTCGTAGAGGACGACGCGTTGATCCGGGAGGCCACCCGCCTCGCCCTGGAGTCCAGCGGGTACGCCGTACGGACCGCCGCCGACGGCGCCACCGGCCTCGCCCTCTTCCGCGAGCACCGCCCCGACGTGGCCGTCCTGGACATCATGCTCCCCGGCCTGAACGGGGTCAGCCTGGCCGGCCGCATCCGCGACGAGTCCCGCGTACCGGTCCTGCTGATCTCCGCCCGCAACGACCCCGTCGACGTGGTGATGGGCCTGGAGGCCGGCGCCGACGACTACGTCACGAAACCCTTCGACGGACTGGTCCTCGCCGCCCGCATCCGCTGCCTCCTGCGCCGCGCCGCCCCCGCGGCCCCCCGCACCGCCCGCCTCACCTTCGGCGACCTCGAGTTCTGCCCTGTCTCCCTCACCGCCCACCGCCGCGGCGAGCCCCTCTCCCTCACCACCACCGAACTCCGCCTCCTCCAGGAGTTCACCTCCTCCCCCGGCACGGTCCTCACCCGCGACCTCCTCCTGGAGAGGGTCTGGGACTACGCCTGGACCGGCGACACCCGCGTCGTCGACGTCCACATCCGCCGCCTGCGCGCCAAGATCGGCCACGACCGCATCGAGACGGTCCGCGGCTTCGGCTACAAGCTGCGCCCCTGAAGTACTACGGCTCTACGACCTGGGGGATGCAGAGGAACGCCATGAACATCGGTACGAAGGTCGCGCTGGCCGTCGCCGCCGCGGCCGTCTGCGTCGCGGGCGCCGTCGGCGTGCTGGTCCACCGCATCACCGCCGCCGACCAGCTCACCACCGCCCGCGCCGACCTGGACCGCCGGCTGGTCGCCGCCGCCTACGACCACGCCGCCGGCCGCGAGACCGAGGCCCGCCTCGACCCGCCCGACCTGCCCGCGCCCCTCACCCGGCTGATCGCGAAGGGGGTACGTGCGACGTACCTCCGCAGCGGTAGGCACCCCGAGCTGTGGGCGGCGACCCGGGTCTCCGACCGCACCGTCCTCGCGCTGTCGCGGCCGTACGACCGCGAGGCGGACGCGCTCGCCGCTCTCGACCGGACGCTCGCCACCGCGGGCGTCGCCGCGACCGGCGCCGTGGCGCTGCTCGGCCTCGCCCTCGGCGTACGGATGGGCCGCCGGGCCACGGCCGCCGCCCGGACGGCGGAACGTATCGCCCAAGGCGACCTCGACGCCCGCGTCCGCCCCCGCGGGCGCGACGAGATCACCCGGCTCGCCGAGTCCATGAACGCCATGGCCGACGCGCTCGGCGCCCGCCTGGAGGCCGAGCGGCGCGTCACCGCCGACATCGCGCACGAGCTGCGTACGCCGGTCTCCGTCATGGTCACCGCGGCCGGGCTGCTGCCGCCCGGGCCGGCCGCCGACCTGGTCGCGGGCGGGGTCCGCAAGCTGCACGGGCTCGTCGAGGACGTCCTGGAGATCGCGCGGCTCGACGCGCGGGTCGCCGTAGTCGAGACCGAGCACCGGCAGGTCAGCGCGATGGCGCGGCGCGCGGTCGCCGGGCTCGACGGGGTCGCGGTGCGCATCGTCTCGGACACGCTCGTGGAGACCGACCCGCGCCGGGTGGAACGTATCCTCACCAACCTCGTCACCAACGCGCTGCGGCACGGCGCGGCGCCCGTGACGGTCACCGCCGACCGCGGCCCCGACGGCCCCCTCCTGCGCGTCCGCGACCACGGCCCCGGCTTCCCGCCCGACACCCTCGCCGTCCTCACGACCTCCGGCCCCCAGCGCTTCCGCACGGCCCGCACCTCCACCGGCACGGGCCTCGGCCTCAGCATCGCCGCAGGCCAGACCCGCCTCCTCGGCGCCCGCCTCGTCCTGCGCAACCACCCGGAGGGCGGCGCGGAGGCGACCCTGTACCTGCCGGCGGGGGGTATGGGGGAGGGGTACGGGGAGGGGGTATGACGACGGGGGATACGGCGACGGGGCACGGGTACGGGGACACAGGCGCCGTAGTCCCCGTGTAGTACCGGAGAGCCACGGCGCCGCGAGCTGCCGGAACCTCGTAGTCCCCGTGTAGTACCGCAGAGCCACGGCCCCGCCACGGCCCCGCCCCCGCCCCCGCGCCCTCACCTCACCGCGGCTCCGGCGGCCTCTGCCTCGGCATGTTCGGCCGGTTCCCGTTCACCGGCGGCGGGGAGAACCGTCCCAGGTGCGGGCCGGGTGCCTCCTGGCGGGGTACGGAGGGCGCGGTCGTCTGGAGCGCCAGCGACGTGGACGCCGTACGGAACTCGATCATCCAGTCCGCCGTCTCCGTACGGACCAGGTCCGTGACGTCCTCCGAGAACCGGCGCAGCACCCCCAGGCACCGCTCGGCCGCCTCCCCGGCGGTCCCCTCGGCCGGGCCGAGCACCTCGCGGACGCTCTCCGAGGCCCAGTCGAACTGGAGCACCTGGAGCCGCCGCTGGACGGCCTGCGCGGTGGCGACGTCCCGCATCCACCCCGAGGTCAGCCCGAACGACCGGTCCACGGCGACGCAGGAGACGGCGATCAGCAGGGCGAGGTACCCCCAGGGGGACGCGCCGGACAGCAGCCCGGTCAGGTCGAGCAGCGGCAGCGCGGCGCCGACGACCGCGGACCCCGCCGCCGTACCCCGCAGGGCGCGCGCGCCGCGCCGCTTCCACCCGCGGTCGGCGAGGTACCAGGCGGCCGTCTCCAGCGCCCCCTGCTCCACCCACCGGTAGAGCTCGTCGAGCCGTACGGCAGGCTCACCCCAGTCGCCGTGCGGGAACGTCCGCCCGGTCAGATCGCCCGGCCGCAGCCCGGCCGCCCCCTCGTCCCGTCCGTCCTGAGGCGGACCCTCGGGCTGCATCTCCGGCTGCTGACCCACCCGGCACTCCCTCCTGAACCCCGTTCCCACTGCCTGACTGACACACCGGGCACGCAACGGGGCCCGCCGCGACGGGCTCCGCCGCCACGGCCCCGGCGCCACGGGACCGAGCCCCGGAGGCGCTGCCCCGGAGTCGGCCTTCAGGACTACCCCTGAAGAGCCACGCCCGGCGAGCCGCGCCCTGAAGAGCCACGCCCGACGAATCGCGCCGGAAGAGCTACGCCCCGAGAGTTACGCCTCGGGAGCTACCTCCCAAGGCCCACCCCCAGGACCCACCCCCGACCCTGGCCGAAGCCGGTGCCCGCGAAGTGGCCCCCGGCCGGCCGCGTCGCCGTATACCGCCGGACGGCACCCCGTGTGTGCCGTGACGCCCGTTGTCCGTGCGTCTGACCCTTCCTACCTCCCAATGGGTGGCGAAGAGGAAGGTTTCGCCGGTTTTACGCCCGGAAGTGGGCCTTGATCAGGTATAGGCCGTGGAGAAGACTCACTCGAAAGAGTGCCGGGGCAGCGTCCGCACAGACCACGTAGGCTCGTGCCGAGCGGGAAACCCCCCGCCCCCGACGTCGTCCGACACAGGAGCCGATGATGTTTCCCGGTGGTGGCCAGCCCAACATGCAGCAGTTGCTCCAGCAGGCCCAGAAGATGCAGCAGGATCTCCAGGCAGCCCAGGAGGAACTGGCGAACACGGAGGTCGACGGCCAGGCCGGCGGCGGCCTCGTGAAGGCCACGGTCACCGGCTCCGGCGAACTGCGCGCCCTGCACATCGACCCGAAGGCCGTGGACCCGGAGGACACGGAGACCCTCGCGGACCTGATCGTCGCGGCCGTCCAGGCGGCCAACCAGAACGCGCAGACCCTCCAGCAGCAGAAGCTCGGCCCGCTGGCCCAGGGCCTGGGCGGCGGCGGAATCCCGGGCCTGCCCTTCTGACCCGCCCCGACTCACCCACCCTCGACCCCCGCCCCTCCCGCCCCCGCCCCTCCCGCCCCCGCCCCCTACCCAGGTACTACCCGGGGACTACTTCCCCGGGACCCGACCGGTCTGTTCACGCCGGTCGCCTTTCTGGGAGGGGCACCCGGCAACTACCGTACGCACTGAAGGAACCCCAGGAAGGACGGCAGTCCGTTGTACGAAGGCGTGGTCCAGGACCTCATCGACGAGCTGGGTCGGCTGCCCGGCGTCGGTCCCAAGAGCGCGCAGCGGATCGCCTTCCACATCCTCCAGGCGGAACCGACGGACGTACGCCGCCTCGCGCACGCCCTGCTGGAGGTCAAGGCGAAGGTCCGCTTCTGCGCGACCTGCGGAAACGTCGCGCAGGAAGAGCTGTGCGGCATCTGCCGCGACCCCCGCCGCGACGCCACGGTGATCTGCGTGGTCGAGGAGCCGAAGGACGTCGTCGCGATCGAGCGCACGCGGGAGTTCCGCGGCAAGTACCACGTCCTGGGCGGCGCGATCAGCCCCATCGAGGGCGTAGGACCCGACGACCTGAGGATCAGGGAGCTCCTGGCCCGCCTCGCGGACGGCACGGTCACCGAGCTCATCCTCGCGACCGACCCCAACCTCGAGGGTGAGGCGACGGCGACGTACCTCGCCCGCATGATCAAGCCCATGGGCCTGAAGGTCACCCGCCTGGCCAGCGGCCTCCCGGTGGGTGGCGACCTGGAATACGCGGACGAGGTGACCCTCGGCCGCGCCTTCGAGGGGAGACGACTCCTAGATGTCTGACGTCACGATGCCCGACGCCACGCTGCACGCGACCGGCCGCAGCCCGGACGACTTCGCGGTCCAGATCGCCGACCAGGTGGAGAGTTTCCTGGTCGCGGTCACCGAGGTCGCCAAGGGCGACGAACCCGGTTCCGCGGTCCCGTTCCTCCTCCTGGAGGTCAGCCAACTCCTGCTGGCCGGCGGCCGGTTGGGCGCCCACGAGGACATCGTCCCGGACGAGCGGTACGAGCCCGACGCGGGCCCGGACGCCGACGTCGACGAACTCCGCGAGAACCTCGCCCGCCTCCTGGAGCCGGTCGACGTCTACTCCGAGGTCTTCGACCCGTACGAGCCCCGCAAGGCCCCGGTCCCGGCCCGCATCTCCGACGACCTCGCCGACGTCATCACCGACCTGCGCCACGGCATGGCCCACTACCGCGCGGGCCGTACGACCGAGGCGCTGTGGTGGTGGCAGTTCTCGTACTTCTCCAACTGGGGTACGACGGCCTCGGCGACCCTGCGCGCCCTGCACTCGGTCCTCGCGCACATCCGCCTCGACCAGCCCCTCGCCGAGCTGGACGGCCTCGACACCGACCAGGCCATGGGCGACGAGACCCTGGAGATCGAGGCGGGCCGCGTGATGACGGAGGAGATCGCGCAGCCGCTGGGCCTGAAGGACCCGAAGTAGGGGGTACCGGGGGTACTCCGGAGGGACATCGAGGGGTGGGCCCGGGCGGACCGCCCGCGCCCACCCCTCGGCACACCCGGGCGGAACCCGGGCGGAACTCAGATGGAGACCGCCGTCCCCGTCACCCCGATCCCGCTGCCCAGGTCGCGGGGAACCGTCACCGTGAGCCTGCTGGGCCGTCCCATGTCCACCCCCTGATGGATCGTCAACGTCGCGGGCACGTCGACCAGTTCGAGTTCCCGCAGATACCCCCCGAACGCGGCAGCCGCCGCGCCCGTCGCCGGATCCTCCACAACTCCGCCCGGCGGGAAGGGGTTCCGCGCGTGGAACACGGTCTCCGACTCCCGCCACACCAGCGCGACGGTCGTCCACGAGCGGCGGGCCATGAGGTCGCCGAGCGCCCCCATGTCGTAGTCCAGATCGGCGAGCCGGCCCCGCTCGGCGACGGCGACGACGGGGTGCCAGGCGCCGCCGTACGCCACGCGCGGCGGTAGCGCGGGGTCGAGGTCGTCGGCCTTCCAGCGCAGCGCCGCAAGCAGTTCGGAGAGGTCGTCCGGCGCCAGCTCGGCGGTGCGCGGCGGCACGCTCTCCAGCGTCGCCACGGTCGAACCCCCCTCGTCCACCGAGGTGTTGACGGGCACTTCGCCCGCCGGGGTGCGCAGCCGCAGCAGCCCCGTCCCGTGCCGGTCGGCGTGTGCGACGGCCAGTGCGATCGTCGCGTGCCCGCAGAACGGCACCTCGGCGAGCGGGCTGAAGTACCGCACGTCCAGGGCCCTTTCGGCCGAGGGCACCGCGAACGCCGTCTCGGAGTAACCGACTTCGGCGGCGATGGCCAGCATGGCCGCGTCGTCCAGCCCGGTCGCGTCGAGGACCACTCCGGCGGGGTTGCCGCCCGAGGGACCGGTGCCGAAAGCCACGTAGCGCAGAACATCCATGCGGCGACCGTACCCGGACCCCCTACCTGGGGTGTAGCCCGCTACACCCCAGGTAGGGGTGTGGGCTCTCTCGTTCCGCGCCCCGGAAGACGGGATCGTCGATCACGCAAGGTCAACCCCACCCGAGATTCCGGAACGAGGGATTTTCCATGAAGTCGCTGCTCTCCTCCCGCCCCGTCCTGTGGTTCCTCTTCCTGTTCAACCTGGTCGTAGCCGCTGCCGCACCCTTCGTGGTCGACGGCACGCAGGGGGTGATGACGGCCGTGGGCATGGGTGTCGTCTCCCTCGGCGCCGGCGTCAGCCTGGTCCGCGACCGCTCCGGCAAGCACACAGCGTGAGGGTGATCGAGTTTTGGAGAGGTCCTGGATCTCTCCTGTACGACGGCTGCACGGGCGCTAACCGGTGAAACGGGAGTCTGGAGTCACTTCCTCCACAGGAGAACCGGAAGGAAGTGAACTAGCCCCAGACGCACTGGAGTTGTGATGAACCGTCGCCGTCCTCGCCCCGTCAGCAAGAGAGCCCTCGTCATCGGTACGGCCTCGCTCGTCGTCGCCGGGACCATCGGCGCCGGCGTCAGCTTCGCCGGTCCCGAGCACAAGCCCCAGCCCAAGAGGGCGACGAAGGCGCAGATCGCGGGTCTGTTCACCACCTGGAACGCCACGCTGAGGACCGGTGACCCGGAGAAGGTCGCCGACCTCTACGCGAAGAACGCGGTCCTGCTGCCGACCGTGTCGAACAAGATCCGCACCGACCACGCCGGCATCGTCGACTACTTCGAGCACTTCCTCGCCAACAAGCCCGTCGGCAAGAAGCTCACGACGATCGTGAACGTGCTCGACGACAACTCCGCGATAGACACCGGCATTTACCAGTTCACGCTCACCGACCCGAAGACGGGCGCGAAGAGCGTCGTCAAGGCCCGCTACACCTACGAGTACGAGAAGCAGCGGGACGGCGACTGGAAGATCGTCAACCACCACTCCTCGAAGATGCCCGAAGGCTGATCGAGACGCACAGGCCACCACCGGGAGCGTCGTTCAGGGCCACCGTGCCTCCGTCGTCCGTCACGAGTTGCTTGACGACGGCGAGGCCGAGCCCCGAACCGCCCCGGCCGGTGAGCCCCTGGCCCCGCCAGAAGCGGTCGAACGCCCTCGACTTCTCCTGGTCCGACATGCCCGGTCCCTCGTCCAGGACCGACAGGACCACCGTCCGCTGGCCCGAATCCCAGCGGGCGGTGCCCCACTTGACGGTGATGGTGCCACCGTCCGGCGAGACCTCCAGGGCGTTGGAGAGCACGTTGTCCAGCACCTGGTCCAGGTGACCGGGGGCGGCCAACACGAGCGGCCGGTCGTCGACACTTCCCCCCACGAGCGCGATGGTGACTCCGCGCTCGTCGGCGGCCGGCCTCCACACCGCCAGTCGTTCGTTCACGATCTCGGCAAGTGGCAGCGGTTCCGCGGCAGTTACCTTCGCCTCGGCCCGCGCGAGCACCAGCAGACCGTTGACCAGGCGGCTCATGCGGACGACTTCCGCGGTCGCCTGCTCGACGTCCTCGCGGACGAATTCGTCGTCGACGCCGTCGGCGATGTTGTCGAGCGAAAGCCTCAACGCCGTGAGTGGTGTGCGGAGTTGGTGCGAGGCGTCCGCGACGAAGATGCGCTGCGAGGCGATCAGCGTGTCGAGCCGCTCGCCCGCCTGGTTCAGGGTGCGGGCGAGCGTCCGGGTCTCCTGGGGGCCCGTCTCAGGGGTACGGGCCGTCAGGTCGCCGTCGCTGAACTTGGTTGCCATGTCGTTGAGTTGGCGCAGCGGCCGGGTGAGCCGGCGGGCCACCACGGCGCCGATCACGGCGGCCACACCGAGGACGGCGGCGGCGAGTCCGGCCCGGAAACCCCAGATGTTCCACAGGCGGTTGGTCATGCCGTGCGTCGAGTAGACGATCCGTACGGCGCCGACGACCTCGCCGCGCGCCTTCGCGGGGACGGTGATCGTCAGTTCGTCGCCCCAGATGAAGTCCGAACCCCAGTCGGTGGTGTCCTTGCCCCGGTCGAGCGCCCGCTCCAGGGCCGCGCCGGCCTCCGGGCGGGGCAGCGGGGCCGCGCAGTCGGCGGTCGCCGTGACCTGGACGTCGTCCTCGGTCTCCTTGGCGTACGCGCGGGCGAGCTGGGTCAGCGCCTGGCAGGACGCGGTGTCGCCGTTGCTGAGCAGCACCGCCATCGTCGTCGCCTCCCGCTTCACGGACAGCTCGGTGTCGTCCCGGAGCTGGTTGGTGAGGGTGAAGGCGACGGGGAAGGTGAACAGGCCGATCGCGCCGGCGACGAGGAGTACGTAGCTGAGGATGAGCTGGCGGATCATACCGAGGTATCCCCCGGGGCACCCGTACCCGTGCCCGTAGTACCTGTAGTACCCGCACTACCTGTAGTACCCGTACCACCGACGATCTCCAGCCGGAACCCCACCCCGCGTACCGCCTCGATGGTGATGGCTCCCGCCAGTTTCCTGCGCAGCGCCGCCACATGGACGTCCAGCGTCTTCGTCGGCCCGAACCAGTTCGCGTCCCAGACGGCCTCCATGATCTGCTCCCGGGTCATCAGCGCCCCCGGCTCCTCGGTGAGGAAGGCGAGCAGGTCGTACTCCTTGGGAGCCAGCGACACCTCCTCCCCGTTGAGCCGGACCCGCGCCGCCTTGCGGTCGACGGTGAGGCCGGGACCGTACCGGTCGGGCCCCGCCTCGGCGGGCGTACGCGGCTGGACCCGCCGCATGACGGCCCTTATCCGCGCGATGACCTCCCGCACCCCGAACGGCTTGGAGACGTAGTCGTCGGCGCCGAGTTCGAGCCCGACGACCCGGTCCGTCTCGTCGCTGCGGGCGCTGATGACGATGATCGGTACGTCGCTGCGGGCGCGCAGCGCCTTGCAGACGTCGAGTCCGTCGGTGTCGGGCAGCCCGAGGTCGAGGAGGACGACGTCGTGGGGGTCGGAGTGGGCGAGCGCGGCGGCGCCGGTCATCACCCAGTCCACCTCGAAGCCGTACCGCTTCAGCCCGCGCCGCAGGGATTCCGCGACGGGCTCGTCGTCTTCCACCAGAAGTACGCGCACAGCGGCACCCTAGTGCTTGAAACTTAATTCACAGCAATCACGCGCGTAACGCGTAGTACCTGGGTACTAGCTCTCACGGACCAGAACGGACCAGACCGGAAACGAGCGTCGGATATCTCACCATGCGATACCCCGGAGGGGGAATTCGGACGCTCGTTAGACTGACCGGTGCAATCGACCAACTGAGCGAGGAGCGCACGTGGGCCTTGTCGTGCAGAAGTACGGAGGCTCATCCGTAGCCGATGCCGAGGGCATCAAGCGCGTCGCCAAGCGGGTCGTGGAAGCGAAGAAGAACGGCCACCAGGTGGTCGTCGTCGTTTCCGCGATGGGCGACACGACGGACGAGCTGATCGATCTCGCCGAGCAGGTGTCTCCGATGCCCGCCGGGCGTGAGTTCGACATGCTGCTGACCGCCGGAGAGCGGATCTCCATGGCCCTGCTGGCGATGGCGATCAAGAACCTGGGCCACGAGGCCCAGTCCTTCACCGGCAGCCAGGCAGGCGTCATCACCGACTCCGTCCACAACAAAGCCCGGATCATCGACGTCACGCCCGGCCGCATCCGCGAGTCGCTCGACAGGGGCAACATCGCGATCGTCGCCGGATTCCAGGGCGTCAGCCAGGACAAGAAGGACATCACCACGCTCGGCCGGGGTGGCTCCGACACCACGGCCGTCGCCCTCGCCGCCGCGCTCCAGGCCGAGGTCTGCGAGATCTACACCGACGTCGACGGCGTGTTCACCGCCGACCCGCGCGTGGTGAAGAAGGCCCGCAAGATCGACTGGATCCACTTCCAGGACATGCTGGAGCTCGCGTCGTCCGGCTCCAAGGTATTGCTCCATCGGTGTGTGGAGTACGCCCGCAGGTATGACATCCCGATCCACGTCCGCTCCAGCTTCAGCGGTTTGCAGGGCACGTGGGTCAGCAGCGAGCCGCTCGCTGCGAAGACACAGCAAGGGGACCAGAAGGTGGAGCAGGCCATCATCTCCGGTGTCGCGCACGACACCTCCGAGGCCAAGATCACGGTCGTCGGCGTGCCGGACAAGCCGGGCGAGGCCGCCGCGATCTTCCGGACGATCTCGGATGCCGAGATCAACATCGACATGATCGTGCAGAACGTCTCCGCCGCCGCGACCGGGCTGACGGACATCTCCTTCACCCTCCCCAAGTCCGAGGGCCGCAAGGCGATCGACGCGCTGGAGAAGAACCGCGCCGGGATCGGCTTCGAATCCCTGCGCTACGACGACCAGATCGGCAAGATCTCGCTGGTCGGCGCGGGGATGAAGACCAACCCCGGCGTCACCGCCGACTTCTTCACCGCGCTGTCCGACGCGGGCGTGAACATCGAGCTGATCTCGACATCCGAGATCCGCATCTCGGTCGTCACCCGCGCCGACGACGTGAACGAGGCCGTCCGCGCCGTCCACTCGGCGTTCGGTCTCGACTCCGACAGCGACGAGGCCGTGGTCTACGGCGGCACCGGACGATGAGCGGAGGCTCTGTCCGATGACCGTGCGACCGACGCTCGCGGTCGTGGGAGCGACCGGGGCCGTCGGCTCGGTCATGCTCACGATCCTCTCCCAGCGCGCCGACGTCTGGGGCGAGATCCGTCTCGTCGCCTCCCCGCGCTCGGCCGGCCGCAAGCTGACCGTGCGCGGGGAGGAGACCGAGGTCGTAGCCCTTTCGGAGGAGGCGTTCGACGGGGTCGACGTCGCGATGTTCGACGTCCCCGACGAGGTCGCCGCGCGCTGGGCGCCGGTCGCCGTCGCGAAGGGCGCGGTCGTCGTCGACAACTCCGGCGCCTTCCGGATGGAGCCCGACGTACCCCTCGTCGTACCCGAGGTGAACCCGCACGCCGCCCGGGTCCGCCCGCGCGGCATCGTCTCCAACCCCAACTGCACGACGCTGTCGATGATCGTCGCCCTCGGCGCGCTGCACGCCGAGTTCGGGCTGCGGGAGCTGGTGGTCTCGTCGTACCAGGCGGTCAGCGGGGCGGGCCGGGAGGGCGTCGAGACGCTGCGCCGGCAGCTGGCGCAGGTCGTGGGTGGCTCCGGGGCAGGGGGAGACCTGGGTACTACCCCTGGAGATGTACGCCGGGTGGTGGGGGACGACACCGGGCCGTTCGCGGCGCCGATCGCGCTGAACGTCGTCCCGTGGGCCGGGTCGCTCACCGAGGACGGCTGGTCCTCCGAGGAGCGCAAGGTGCGGGACGAGTCCCGCAAGATCCTCGGGCTGCCGAAGCTGCCGGTCGCCGTCACCTGCGTACGCGTCCCCGTCGTCACCACCCACTCGCTCACCGTGCACGCCCGCTTCCAGGACGAGGTCACGGTCGCCGGTGCCCGCGAGATCCTCGCGACCGCGCCGGGCGTCGTGCTGTTCGACGACCCCGCGGCAGGCGAGTTCCCCACCCCGGCGGACGTGGTCGGCACGGATCCCACCTGGGTGGGACGGGTACGACGTGCCCTCGACGACCCGACCGCGCTCGAACTCTTCGTCTGCGGCGACAACCTCCGCAAGGGCGCGGCCCTCAACACCGCGCAGATCGCGGAGCTCATCGCGGCCGAGTGGACGCCCCGAACCTCGCCGGGATCTGGCCCGGAGGGAAAAGCCGCTGGCCAGAGCGGGGCGGCTTTGTAGGATCCACGTCAGGACTGTGAGCCGGAAGACGGTCGCGCCGCCTTGTCCCCGGGCGGGTCGGCGTTCGAAGATTTTTCTCCCCGCACACCGCAACCGAGCGGCGTACGGGGAGCGTCTTTGCGGTCACCCTTCCCGGGTGCGCAGGCGTGTGACCACGGGCTGTAGCTGTCGTAAGCCTGTGGACGGGCGTGGGGACGCCCGTTTCGTATGGGGACACTTCCTATGGGACATAGGGAACATAGGGGAAGAGCGGGACGTATGAGGGTAGATCAGGGGGCGCTGGCCGGCAGACGGCCGACCGCGCGACCCGGCGGGACCGGCGCGCGCGCCGGTGGAGAAACGATTCAGGCGATGCCGCCGGCGGCACCGGGGACGGGGGAGTCCTACGGGTATGACGTACCTGAGTACGACACGCGCTCCGTGCCGTGCGGAAAAGTGACGGCCGACACGTACAACCCCGCCCGGGGTACACGTGTCCAACTGACGTGGCAGAGGTACTCGACTTCACAGCGGCGACCGGTGGCGCGGCGCTGCGTCCGCCCCGCCGGACCGCCCGCCCCCGCGTCGCCGGGGCGCCCGGCGGCCTGCCGGTGATCGCGCCCATGCCCGCGACGCGGCCCACCCGCATCCCCGGCCCGCGTGCCGACGCCGCCGACACCGTGGCCGCCGGTACGACCGTCGACCACCTCACCGAGACCTACCGGGCGCACTACCGCTCCCTCCTGGGTCTCGCCGCGCTCCTCCTCGACGACACCGCCTCCTGCGAGGACGTCGTCCAGGAGGCGTTCATCCGCGTCCACTCGGCGCGCAAACGCGTCCGCGACCCCGAGAAGACGCTGGCCTACCTGCGCCAGACCGTCGTCAACCTCTCCCGCTCCGCCCTGCGCCGCCGCATCCTCGGCCTGAAGCTCCTCTCCAAGCCGATGCCGGACATGGCCAGCGCGGAGGAGGGCGCCTACGACCAGCTGGAGCGCGACTCCCTGATCAAGGCGATGAAGGGCCTCCAGCGCCGCCAGCGCGAGGTCCTGGTCCTGCGCTACTTCGCCGACATGACCGAGGCCCAGGTCGCCGAGACCCTCGGCATATCCCTCGGCTCCGTCAAGGCGTACGGCTCGCGCGGCATCGCGGCGCTGCGTACGGCGATGGAGGCGTCGGCGTGAGCGGGGAACCGGACCGGGACGGTACCCCTCTGGAGGGACGGGGGGACTACCTGGGAGGTAGCCACCCCCCGTACGACACGGGCGGACCGCCGCCGTCGTACGGGACCGAACCGAAGCAACCACACGCTGGGAACAGGACTGTGAACCACCACCTCGACGACCAGGGCCCGGACGGGCTCGACTCGGACGAGCTGGAGCTGCGCCGCATGCTGCACCGGGCGGTGGACGAGATGGCGCCGCGCGACGGCGCCCTCGACCACCTGCGCCGGGCGGTCCCCGCGCGCAAGGCCCGCAAGCGGCAGGCGATCGTGGGGGTGGCCGCCGCGGCCCTGTTCGCGGGGGTCGCCGTCCCCGCGCTGATGACCGTCTCCGGCGTCGGCGAGACCGCGCACCCCGCCGTCGCGGGCCAGGCGTCCCAGACCGGTGGCTCCACCGAGGGAGGCAAGAACCCCGACGGGGGCTCCGCCGGGAAGGTCGGCGAGTCCACCGGAGGTACTACGGGTACGGGGTCCGGGGAGTCCAAGGGGACCGGCGCCGGCAAGCCGACCCCGGGGGCCGCCGCCTCCAGCGGTACGGGGCCCTCCGCATCGCCGGGTCCGACCGCGCCCGCCTGCGCCGCCGACCAGCTGGGCTCGGCGACCTCGACGGTGGACGGGCCGGATTCCACGGGCGTGGTGTACGGCACGTTCCGCGTCGTCAACGTCTCCACCACGAGCTGTACGGTCGCCGGGTCCGTCGCGCTCTCCCCCGCGGTGCAGGGCGCCGCCGACGCCGCGAAGGTCGGCGTCACCGAGCACACCGCCGGTGACGCCGCCGCCGCTCTGCCGGACCCGTCCCTGTACGTCACGCAGTTCGCGCTGGCGCCGGGGTCCGCGTACGACGTGAAGTTCGCGTGGGTGCCGTCGGCCTCGTGCCCCTCCGACGGGGGGACCACCGGGGGGAGTACCACAGGGGGAGACACCGGGTCCTCCCCGTCGCCCTCGCCGTCGCCCTCCGAGCAGACGACCAGCACCAGCAGCGGTACCACGGGTACGAGTCCGCAGCTGATGCGGGAGGACGGGGCCACGACCGCCGAGGGCAGTGTGTCGGTGACCTACACGGCCGACGCGGGGTCGCCGTCGGTCACGGCGACCGTGCAGGGCGCGTGCGCGGGGACGATCTACCGGACGGGTGTGCTGGCGTCGTCCTGAGGTGGGGTGAGGTGAGCGGGGTCGGTAGGGGGGCCGGCTCCGAGGGGCCGGTGGTGTGAGGCGGAGCTGGCTCTGAGGTATTAGCGGGTTAGTACCGAAGGGCCGGGTTCGGAACCTTCGGCGTTCCCGCCGTCCTCGTCGCCCTCGTCGCCCTTGCCGTCCTCGGCGGTCAGCCCCAGCTCCGCGTCCCGCGCGGCCTCCACCTCGCGCCGCAGCAGCCGGAACCACATGAACACCACGAACCCGGCGAAGACGAACCACTCGCCGGTGTAGCCGAGGTTCTGGAACGCCTTCAGGTCGAGCCCGGTGTTGGCGGGCGCCTCGGCGGGCACGGTCGTCATCCCCGGGTCGGCGCTATCCAGCGTCACCCACGCGTCGTACAACGCGTACGGCACGAGGTTGACCAGCGAGGCGGTGCTGATCGCGCCGACCTGGCCGGCCGGCAGCCCGCCGCGCGCGCTGACCCCGTTGTCCCCGGGCGTCTCGGACGCCTGGAGCGCACCGGTCACGCTGACCTTGCCGCGCGGCGCGGCGGGAGCCTTCGCGGCGTCCGCCTTGCCGGGGAGCCAGCCGCGGACGACGGGCAGCGCCTTCCCGGAGCCGGTCCGCAGCAGGGTGAGGACGTAGTACCCGCTCTTCTGCTCGATCTCCCGCCCGGGGACGAGGAGTTGCTCCCCGTAGTGCCCGGTGACGGTGACCCGCTTGCCCACGGTCGCCTTGTCCACCGGCAGCATCTCGGCGAGTGGCCGCGCGGGCTGCGACTTCCCCGTCTCCGCCGCCCGGCCGAGCGCGCGGTGGTCGTCCATCCGCGACTCGAACCGGCTCAGCTGCCAGGACCCCATGAACACGCAGAACGGGATGGCCAGCAGCACGAAGACGTTGATTCCCCACCAGCGAGGCGTCAGCAGAAACCGGTACACGCCTTCAACCGTACGCGCCGGGGTGGGCGGCGGGGGCGGCGGGGTGGAGCGAGGGCGGGGCGCGGTGAGGGCGGGCGCGGTGAGGTGAGGGCGGGGCGCGGAGAGGTGAGGTACTACCCGGCTCATACCTCCGACGTACTTCCGGGGATCACCTCCGCTTCTTCACCGGCCCCGCACTTTCTGACGGATGCCGCGTTTCTCCTCGCGCAGCGATGTCCACGCGACCCCCCTCATCAGGTTTGATGGACGTATGAGTGACGCTGAGGCCATGCCCGAGTGGGAGAAGCGGTTCAGGGCGCCGCGGGTCTCCCTGCCCGACTGGGCGGAGGACGCCCCCGACCGCTCGCTGTTCACGTCGAACGCGACCGGGACGTACGAGCTGTACGCCTGGGACCGCGTGAGCGGCGAGCAGCGGCAGGTGACCGACCGGGCCAACGGGACGACGGACGGCAGGCTGTCCCCGGACGGGGACTGGATCTGGTGGTTCGACGACAAGGACGGCGACGAGTTCGGCGTCTGGCGCCGCCAGCCCTTCGCCGGCGGCCCCGACGAGCCCGCCACCCCCGGCCTCGACCCCTCCTATCCGGCCGGACTGGCTCTCGGGAGGGACGGCCGTACCTCCGTGGTGGGACGCTCCACCGACGAGGACGGCACCACGATCCACGTAGTACTCCAGGGGGAGGCGCCCCGCGAGATCTACCGCCACCGCGAGTCCGCGGGCGTCGGCGACCTGTCGTACGACGGGACGCTGATCGCCGTCGAGCACACCGAGCACGGCGACGCCATGCACTCGGCGCTGCGGGTGCTCGCGCTGGACGGCGCGACGGTCGCCGACCTCGACGACACCCGGGGCGGCACGGAGGAACTCGGCCTGGAAGTCCTCGGGTTCGCGCCCGTCGCGGGGGACACCCGCCTGCTCATCGGCCACCAGCGGCGCGGTCGCTGGGAGCCGCTGGTGTGGGACGTGGTCTCCGGCGAGCAGACCGAGCTCTCCCTCGACCTGCCGGGAGACGTCAACGCGGAGTGGTTCCCCGACGGGGGGTCGCTGCTGATCGCCCACAGCCACGAGGCCCGCAGCGAACTCTTCCGCTACGACCTCGCGTCGGGCGGGCTGGAGCGCATCCCCACGCCCGCCGGTACCGTCTCGGGCGCCTCGGCGCGGCCCGACGGGAGCGCGGAGTACCTGTGGTCCTCCGCCGCCGAGCCGCCGACCGTGCGCTCCACCACCGGAGGGGTAGTACTGGACCCCCCGGGTATGAGGTCGCCGGGCTCGGTGCCCGTCGAGGACGTGTGGGTGGAGGGCCCCGGGGGCCGTATCCACGCGCTCGTCCAGAAGCCGGCCGGTGCGCAGGGCCCGCTGCCGACCGTCTTCGACATCCACGGCGGTCCCACCTGGCACGACAGCGACGCCTTCGCCGCCGCGCCCGCCGCCTGGGTCGACCACGGGTACGCGGTCGTCCGCGTCAACTACCGGGGCTCCACCGGGTACGGCCGCGCCTGGACCGACGCGCTCAAGCACCGGGTCGGCCTGATCGAGCTGGAGGACATCGCCGCGGTCCGCGAGTGGGCCGTCTCCTCCGGGCTCGCGGACCCCGCCCGCCTCGTGCTGACGGGCGGCTCCTGGGGCGGCTACCTCACCCTCCTCGGCCTCGGCACCCAGCCCGACGCGTGGGCGCTGGGCATCGCCGCCGTACCCGTCGCGGACTACGTCACCGCCTACCACGACGAGATGGAGGCGCTGAAGGCGATGGACCGCACCCTCCTCGGAGGTACCCCGGAGGAGGTACCCGAGAGGTACGAGGCGTCCTCGCCGCTGACATACGTCGACCAGGTGAAGGCGCCGGTCTACATCTCGGCCGGCGTCAACGACCCGCGCTGCCCGATCCGGCAGGTCGACAACTACGTGCGCCGGCTGGAGGCGAGGGAGGCCGTCCACGAGGTGTACCGGTACGACGCCGGGCACGGGTCGCTGGTCGTGGACGAGCGGATCAAGCAGGTGCGGCTGGAGCTGGAGTTCGCGGAGCGGCATCTGGGGAGGCTGTAGCTCTCCAGGGGTAGTACTCAAGAGCTGCTTCTCGAGTACTACCCCTCCGGTACTACCCCTTCGGCACCAACCCTCCGGTACTACCCCTCGGCTCGCCCGTGCCTGCGCAGCAGGTCCGCCATGCCCTGCCGGGTCGCTGCCAGGATGACCCGGTCCGCCGGCCGCAGCACCCGGTCCGCCGGCAGGTCCCAGGCCAGCCCCGTACCGGTGTCCAGGGCGAGGACCCGCCAGTGCCCGGAGCGGAACGCCTCGCCCATCGTGCGGCCCGCCAACTGCGCGTGCCCGCCCGCCTCCAGCGCCGCGAACAGCAGCACCCGGCGCTCCACGGAGATCGCGCCCAGGATCTGGCGGCCCATCATCGCCCCGGCGAAGGAGGGGGCCGCCAGATGGGAGACGCTGCGGCTGCGGGTGCGCGCGTAGGGGTGCGCGGCGCGCAGGGTGCGGTAGACGGCGGTCGCGAAGTCGTCGTCGTACAGCCGTAGTACCGCGTTGAGGTCCTGGCGCAGGGAGCGGGCGTAGAGGACGGCCTCCAGGTTGGTGGTGTCGGAACTGGTGACCGCCAGCAGGGCGCCCGCCCGCTGGATCTTCGCCGCCTCCAGGACCCCTTCCTGGGTGACGTCCCCGAGTACCACGGGTACCCGCAGCCGCCGGGCCACCGCGAGCCCTCGCGCCTCGGGCGCGGACTCCACGCACACCACCGGGATGTCCAGCTCGCGCAGCCGGATCAGCACCCGGGTGCCGATCTTGCCGAGGCCCAGCAGGACGACGTGCCCGCTCATCCCGCGCGGCGGCTTGCGCAGGGCGCCCGCGCTGCGGAACGTGCCCAACGCTTCGAGCACGGCGGCCAGGAGCACCGGCAGCAGCAGCAACCCCATGAGGCCGGACAGGAGTTGGAGGATCTGCCGGGCCAACGGGTCGCCCACGGCAGGGTCGTTGATGGCGAAGAGGTCCAGCAGGGTCAGGTACAGGGCGCCCAGCGGATGGATGCCGGTCGTCAGCCACAGCGCGACCGCCAGCGCGAGGACGCACGTGACGACACCCGCCAGCGACCAGCGCAGCCGCCGGGAGAAGAGCGAGGCCACCGGGGCGATGAGCCCGGCGCCGCGCCCTGTGGAGAGGTTGCCCTCGGAGGCGTACGACACCTGTTCCAGGACCACGGTCCCGCGCCCCGGCGAGGCGGCCGTCGCCGTCCTCACCTCCTCGGCGTCCGGCAGGAGCCGGGGTCCCTGCTCGACGTTCCCCTCGGTCTCCGAGGAGAGCAGCGCGAGGGTGGCGAGGCCGGGCGCGGCGCCCTCGCCGTGGTGCTCGACCGCCCGCAGCATCAGGCCGTCGGTCTGAACGACCTTGGTGGTACCGGCGATCGCGGTCGCGGCGAGGGCCGGTGCCGCGGTGTCCGCGTCGGACAGGACCGTCGTCGTACCGGCGACGGTGTCCTCCTCGCCGGAGGCCAACAGGGCGGCCTGGTCGAGGAGTTCCTCGATGTGCTGGCCCAACCTCCGGTTGTACAGGCGCAGTACGAGGCGCACGCGCGGGTTGAGGCGGCGGGCGGTGAGGGCGGCGCGGATGTTGGTCTCGTCATCGTCGTAGACCAGCGCGAGGGCCGCCGCGCGGGTCACGCCCGCCTCGGAGAGGACCGCCTCGGTGGGCTCGGCCGCCTCCAGCGTCCGTTCGTTGCCGGCCGGAGCGGGGTCCGGCGCACCCGAACCGCCGGTGCCCGAGGCCCTGTTGACGGCCGCGCTCACCACGCGGTCGAGCAGCGCCGCCGAGACCGCGCGGGCCCGGCCCACCACGGGAGGGCGTACCGTGCGCTGGGCGGGCGGGACGACGAGGGTCACCTGCTCGCTGTAGACGCCCCGGAGTTCGGCGGCCAGACGGTGTGCGAGACCGTCGTCGCCGCACACCACCATGTGCGCCTCGGAGTCGATCGGTCTGGCCTGATTCGGAACGGTCCCCACGACGGAGAAGACTGCCTCATCGAGACAGGTGGTTCCACCAA
Source organism: Streptomyces niveiscabiei (assembly GCF_033794345.1). Taxonomy (NCBI): domain Bacteria; kingdom Bacillati; phylum Actinomycetota; class Actinomycetes; order Kitasatosporales; family Streptomycetaceae; genus Streptomyces; species Streptomyces niveiscabiei. The sequence goes on along the minus strand of NZ_JARAYJ010000043.1, from coordinate 20,987 downwards.
CGATCCGGCGGGGACGGCCTGAACGGAGTGGACGATTCGGTCGTACTTGAGATGTAGGGGGCGTACGGGTCGTAGAGAGCGGAGGCTGTGAGTGCGATCCACGAGTGCTGAGGTGCCCCGGCCATGACCGCTGCCGTCACCCGCCAGGGGGCCGAGGAGGGTAGCTCCGAGGAGGTAGGCCGCAAGAGGGAGGAGCGGCCTCCCCGGCTCAACTCGCAGCTGGTCCTCGTCCTCGGCATGCTGCTGATGGTGCTGTTCCAGTCGCCCATCCGGCGCGCGCTGGGCTCCCCGGTCATGCAGAGCTGGACGACCGTGTTCGTCGCCGTCGTCGTCCAGGCGCTGCCCTTCCTGGTACTGGGGGTACTGCTCTCGGCGGCGATCGCCGTGTACATCCCCCCGTCGTTCTTCGCGCGCGCCCTGCCCAAGCGGCCCGCGCTCGCGGTGCCGGTCGCCGGGGTGGCCGGGGTGGCGCTGCCGGGGTGCGAATGCGCGTCCGTTCCCGTGGCCGGGGCATTGGTGCGCAGAGGCGTGACTCCGGCCGCCGCGCTCGCCTTTCTGCTGTCCGCGCCGGCGATCAATCCCATTGTGCTGACGGCCACCGCGGTCGCCTTTCCGCGCAATCCGGAAATGGTCGTGGCGCGTTTCGCCGCCAGCCTGGTCGTCGCCTGTCTGATGGGGTGGCTGTGGTTGCGGCTGGGGCGGACGGACCTGCTGAAACCGCCCGCGCACGCCGCTTATGAAGGGCGCACGAAAGGCGCCGCTTTCTGGGGTGCCGTACGGCACGACGTCATGCACGCCGGGGGATTCCTCGTGGTCGGCGCGATGGCCGCCGCGACCCTGAAAGCGGTGGCGCCGGAGAGCTGGCTGCGGACCGCCGCCGACAATCCGGTGATCGCCGTTCTGGCCCTGGCCGTTCTCGCCGTCGTGCTCTCCATCTGCTCGGAGGCGGACGCCTTTGTCGCCGCTTCCCTGACCCAGTTCTCCTTGACTGCCCGGCTGGCCTTCCTGGTCGTCGGGCCGATGATCGACCTGAAATTGTTCGCGATGCAGACGGGGACGTTCGGCCGGAGTTTCGCCCTGCGATTCGCCCCGGCGACCTTCGTCCTCGCCATCGTGGTGTCCGTGCTCACCGGGGCGGTGCTGCTGTGAATCGTCAGGCCCAGTCGGCCGTGCTCTTCCTCCTCGGCGCGGCCCTGCTGCACGCGGGGAGCACGGACCTGTATCTGCGGTACGTCAAGGCCGGGTTGCAGCCGCTGCTGCTGGCGGCGGGGGCGGTACTGGTCGTCGCGGCGGCGGCGACGTGGTGGTACGAACGGAAACAGGCGGGCGGTGAGGAAAGCCACGCGCACCCCGAACCGCGTATTTCCTGGCTCCTCGTCCTTCCTCTTCTCGCGCTGATTCTCGTCGCCCCGCCGGCCCTCGGTTCCTACAGCGCCACCCGCACCGGAACAGCGCTGCAAGAACCCGTCGTCTACGGGAAGATCCCCGCCACCGGCCCGCTGAAGCTGGCACTTGTCGATTACGCGGGCCGGGCGATCTACGACAACAAGACCATAAAGGGCCGTGAGATCCAGATCGCCGGATTCCTGGCACTGGGAAAGGACGGCACCCCGTATCTCGTGCGGATGGCGCTGAGTTGCTGCGCCGCCGACGCCCAGCCAGTGAAAGTCGCGCTCACCGGGGACATTCCGCCGGTCCTCCAGCCGGACACCTGGCTCATGGTCACCGGCACCTATTCACCGAAGCGCATGGCGGACCCGGTGAACGGCGGCCCCATTCCCTTCATCCAGGTGACCCGGGCGGCTCCGGTCGCCGAACCGAAGGACCCCTACGACGAGACGTGGAACGGCTGAACCACCCGAAATCACCTGGAATTATCCGGAATTCCCTGGAATCGCCCCCGGAATTCAGAACGCCATGTCGTCCGGCCCGCCGTTCCGCCGCCGCAGGAACAACGCGGCCCCCGTCACCGCGGACGCCCCCAGGAGGACCGCCCCGATGAGGAAGGTGTTCCGGGGAATGCCGAACCAGCCCAGGTTGGACGCTCCCTTGGGGGTGGCGTCGCCGGGGTCCTGGGAGGCGGTGGCTCCCTGGTCGTACGGGTCAGGTACCCGAGTACTACGGGCCGGGTCGTGCGAGGCTGGGGGATGCGAGCCGGTCACGGGTGAGCCGGCGTCGTGCGAGCCGGGGGTACCGGTGGCCGGGGAACCGGTGTAGTGGCTCCCGGGATCGTGCGGGTGCGGGTGCGCGGGCGGGACCAGTGAGAACGCGGGGAGTTCACCGGGGACCTGGCTCCCGGAGGGATGCGTGGAGGGGATACCTGGGAGGTACCCCCCGGGTACCTCGCCGGGGAGGAACCCGGGGACCACGGCGGGGAGGTCGTCGTACCCCGTGACGGGTACCTCTCCGGGGGTGATCCCGGCGGCGTACGCGGCCGAGTCCTCCGACACGGACGTACCGGACGAGGGCACCTCGTCCTCGGCGCCGGCCGGCTCCGGCCCGACCTGCGCGCCGAGCGGCATCGGCACCGGCGTCACGACGTCCCCCGCGCTCTGCTCGTACGGCACCCCGAACCGCAGCGAACTGTGCGCCCGCAGCACCGGCGCGCCGATCAGCCGCCCCTTGCGGTCCAGGGTGCTGGTGCGGTCGCTGCCCTCGGCGAACCCCTCGCTGACCTGGTCGCCGGGGTCGAGGCGCAGCCGGACGGTGCAGTGCGCGGTCCGCCCCGGCGCCACCCGGCGCAGTACCGACGCGCCCTCCGCGCAACTCACCCCCTGGGGGGCCAGGTTGCGGTCGGTGATGCGGACGCCGTGGACGGGCAGGTTGCCGGTATTGACGAGGGAGTACTTGAGAGTGACGCGCGCTAGGTCGTCGGGCCCGGCGGGCGCGGCGACCGTCGCGCGCTGGCTGAGCGCGAGGGCGCCGCCGACCCCGGCGTATCCGGACCGGGCCGTGGCCCTGACCGGCGCGTTCAGGGACGGGATCCGGCCGGAGGCGGTGGCCTGCGCGATCCGCCGGCCCTTCTGCGCGCCGCCCTGAGCCGTGCAGGTCGTGGAGGTCAGGCCGGGCAGCAGCCGGACCGAGCCCTCGCCGCCCGCGCAGACGATGCGGGCGCCCTTCATACCTGGGTCGTAGACGTGTACGTCGTGCAGGTCGGCGCCGCCCTTGTTGGTGAGGCGGTACTCCTTGAGCACGGGGTGGCCGGTCCGGATGCCCGGGTCGACGGCGCCGGTGCCGGGCCGTTTGTTGACGATCACCCGGAGGACCAGCCCCTTCGTGCCGGTCCCGTCCGCAGGGGCCGCGGCCGGTGCCGCGTGGGTGGGCCAGCAGAGGGAGAGGGCCGTGCACGCCAGGACCAGCGGCAGGACAGCCCGCCGGGCCAGGGCGCTGGCGGCCCGGGGAGGCGGGGCGCCGGTGTGCTCGTCGCACAGGGGAAATCGGATGATCATGAACGTATTGATCATTATGGTTGCGGGCGCGGGAGGGGCGGCACGCGCGGCGGACGTCATATGGGCGCATGGATTCACCCCGTTCTTTTGGCGGGCGCCCGGAGGAGGGGCGGAGGGCCAATCGGTGGTCCCGCAAGGGGAGATGGGCGCGTTCCCGAAGAGCGGCCGAGAGGCCGCCGCGTGGCTCCGGAGGCGTACGGCGCGGACGTACGGCCCATGCGGGCACCCCGCTCGGAGGCCGCCGTTTCGTCTGATCGGATGCTGATCATCCGTGGTTCTCGGGACACGCCGCAGACGTACGGGTGGCTCCGAGGTATGAGCCGGTTACATGCGAGCCGACCCACCCGCCCCCACCCCCGCTGGAGCACAGGTTGGCGCCGAGCAGTACCCCGAGCACCCCCGGCGGCAGGGCCCTCAAGACGTACGGTACGGCCGCAACCGCCGCCGCCGTACTGGCCGTTGCCCTGACCGTCGCCCTCCACCCGAACGCCGACACCCCGGCCACGGACGGCAAACCCGCCCCGCCGCGGCCCGAGGTACGGGTCGGCACGCACTCCCAGGAACCGCACTCCCCGGGACGGACGGCTCCCGTCGACCCGGACGCCCCCGTCACCGTCACCCTCCGGGGCCAGGGTCACCTCACGGACGTAACCCTCAAGGACGACGCGGGACGCCGGGTCGCCGGGCACCTCGACCCCTCGGCCCGCGTCTGGCGCAGTACCCACGTCCTGCGCGCCGCCACCCACTACGTCGCCGAGGTCCGCACCGACCCCCAGCCCCACGATGCCCCCCACCGCACGGAGTTCACCACCTCCCGCGCCCGCAGCGGCCTCCTCACGGTCACCCTGGGACCGTCGGGCGGTGATACCCGTGATACCTCCGGGGCAGGCGCCGCCGGTGATACCCGTAGTACCTCGGAGGGAGCCCGCACCTACGGCGTGGGCCAGATCGTCACCGCCCACCTCAGCCACCCCGTACCCCCCGAGAGCCGTGCCCTCCTGGAGAGCCACCTCAAGGTCACCGCGACCCCGGCCGCCGGCCCCGGCGCCTGGCACTGGCTGGACCCGACCACCCTGCACTACCGCCCCCGCACCTACTGGCCCGCCCGGGCCGACATCCGCGTCACCGCCGACGACCTCGCCGGACTACGCCTCACGGACCACCTGCGCGTAGCCCCCGTAGTACCCCTGAGGTTCTCCACCGGCCCCCGGGTGGAGGCCGTCATCGACGCCTCCGCCCACCGGATGAGCGTCCTGCGCGACGGTACGACCCTGAGGGTCATCCCCATCACGACGGGCAAGGAGGGCTACCGCACCCGCGCCGGCATCAAGGTCGTCCTCGACAAGCAGGCCGTCCTCAGGATGCGCAGCACGACCATCGGCATCCCCTCCGACACCGACGAGGCGTACGACCTGCCGGTCCGGCACGCGATCCGCCTCACCCGCAGCGGCGAGTACCTCCACGCGGCCCCCTGGGCGGCCTCGTCGTTCGGGCGCCGGGACGTCAGCCACGGCTGCGTCGGGATGAGCGAGAAGGACGCCGCGTGGCTGTTCCTGATCCTCGGCGAGGGCGACATCACCCGGACCGTGCACACGCGCGGCCAGGAGATGACGCCGTTCTCCAACGGCGTGGGCGACTGGAACATGCCGTGGCGCACATGGGTCAACGGCAGTGCCCTGAACGGGAGTAGCACCGCACGGCCCGCCGAGGAGCACCTGCGCCCCTCCGCCTCGTGACACGGCCGCACGAGTCCGAACCCCCAACTCCGTGATCCTCACGGTTTCTTGACGGATTCCTGACGGCAGTCGGAACCAACACCCCTGAAAACACTGCCGAGAACAGGCAATGCGCGACGTTCCAGGCCACGGGCACGATGACGGCACCACCCCAACGGCCGAAGGACGTACTCCATGGATGTCGTCGTCGTGCTGGCAGCCGTCGGCCTGATCCTGCTGCTGCTCGCGCTCTTCCTGGTCTCCCGGCTCTTCCGCAAGGTCGAGCAGGGCAAGGCGCTGATCGTGTCCAAGATGCGCAAGGTGGACGTGACGTTCACCGGGCAGATCGTGCTGCCGGTCCTGCACAAGGCCGAGACGATGGACATCTCGGTGAAGGCGATCGAGATCACCCGCGCCGGCAAGGAAGGGCTGATCTGCAAGGACAACATCCGCGCCGACATCCGCATCTCGTTCTTCGTCAAGGTCAACAAGACGGCCGAGGACGTCGTCAAGGTCGCGCAGGCGGTCGGCACGGCCCGCGCCAGCGACCAGAGGACCCTCCAGGAACTCTTCCACGCGAAGTTCTCCGAGGCGCTCAAGACCGTAGGAAAACAACTGGACTTCACCGATCTCTACACCAAGCGCGAGGAGTTGAGGTACCGGATCATCGAGGTCATCGGCGTCGACCTCAACGGCTACCACCTGGAGGACGCGGCGATCGACTACCTGGAGCAGACGCCGCTCACCCAGCTCGACCCCGCCAACGTCCTTGACGCGCAAGGCATTCGGAAGATCACCGAACTCACCGCCACCGAGCACGTCCGCACCAACGAGGCCCAGCGCACCGAGGAGAAGGAGATCACGCGCCAGAACGTCGACGCGCGCGAGGCGATCCTCGAACTCGAACGCCGCCAGGCCGACGCGGAGATCAAGCAGCGCCGCGAGATCGAGACCAGCCGGGCGCGTGAGGAGGCCGAGACCGCGCGGGTCGTCGAGGAGGAACGCCTGCGCTCCCAAGGCGCGTTCCTGCGCACCGAGGAACAACTCGGCGTCCAGCGCGAGAACCAGGCCCGCGAGGTCGCCGTCGCCGCGAAGAACCGCGAGCGGGTCATCGCCGTCGAGAACGAACGCATCGAGAAGGACCGGCTGTTGGAGGTCATCGCGCGCGAGCGGGAGACCCAGCTGACGCGGATCGCCGCCGACAAGGAGGTCGAGGCGGAACGCCGGGAGATCGCCGAGGTGGTGCGCGAACGCGTCGCCGTGGACCGCACGGTCGCCGAACAGGAAGAAGCCATCAAGAAGTTGAGGGCCGTCGAGGAGGCCGAGCGGGACCGCCAGGCCGTCGTCATCGCCGCGGAGGCCCAGGCCCAGGAGAAGCTCGTCAAGGACATCAAGGCCGCGGAAGCCGCCGAGGTGGCGGCAGTTCACCGCGCCGCCGAGGAACTCACCCTCGCCGAAGCCCGGTTGAAGAGCGCCGACCTCGACGCGCGCGCCAGACTACGGCTCGCGGAGGGCATCCAGGCCGAGGCCGCCGCCGAAGGACTCGCCGCCGTGCAGGTGCGCGACAAGGAGGCCGAGGTCATCGAGAAGGCCGGCCGAGCCGAGGCCGAAGCGGTGGCGGCGAGGCTGCGCGCCGAGGCCGAGGGCACCCGCGCCACCGCCCTCGCCCGTGCCGAGGGCGCCGAGGCGCAGGCCCTCGCCGACGCGAAGGCCATCGGCGAGAAACTCAAGGCGGAGGCCGCCGGGCTCACCGACAAGGCCGCCGCGATGGCCGCCCTCGACGAGGCGTCCCGCACCCACGAGGAGTACCGGCTGCGGCTCGCGGCGGAGAAGGAGATCCGCCTCGCCGGGCTCGACGTGCAGCGCCAGGTCGCCGAGGCGCAGGCCACCGTCCTCGCGACCGGCCTGGAGAACGCCGACATCGACATCGTCGGCGGCGACTCGGTCTTCCTCGACCGCCTCGTCGGCTCCATCGGACTCGGCAAGGGCGTCGACGGCTTCGTCCAACACTCCGACACCGCACAGGCGTTGACGAAGCCCTGGCTCGACGGCAGCGCCTCGTTCACCGACGACCTCACCCGGATGCTCGGCTCGGTCACCACCTCCGACGTCCAGAACCTCACCGTCTCCGCGCTCCTGACGAAGCTGATGACGTCCGGCGCCGACCTCTCCCCGCTCCGCCAACTCCTCGACACCGCGACCGAGTCGGGCCACGCCGAACTCAACGGCGCCACCAGGCCCTGACCCCCGGCGGGACGCCGCAGCTGCCGCGCGGGGGGCAGCAGCTCCGGCGTCCCGCCCACCTTCCCGACCCACCGACCTGCCAACACCCCTGGGGGAGACGTTGAGTTCACAGGCGTACGACGGTGTCGACCCCGGCACCTACGAACTCCTCCGCGACCGACTCGCCGCTCAGGCCGCCGAACTCGCCGGGTGCACCGAGGAGTTGAACGCCCGCCGGGTCACGGAGTTCGGCGCCACCGCCCTCACCCTCACCGGCACGGACGCCCTGCGCACCGAACACCCCGCCCTGCCCCGGGACATCGTCGGCATCGGCGACTTCCTCCTGTTCGGATACGACGCCGGACACGACACGGGAGCCGACGGCGACCACCGCGCCGGACGCCAGGTCGCCGACGTACTCGCCCTGTACGACCGCGAGTTGACCCGCGTCCCGGCCGACGCCCTGCCCGGACTCCTCGACTCCCCGGACTTCGTGCGGGAGTTCACCGACCTCCACCGCTACTACCGCCAGGCCCGCCTCCTGCGCCTCCGCCTCACCGACGACCGCCTGCTGGCCGTCTTCCGGACCGGCGAGAAGGCCGACGACATCCGCGTCCTGCGGTGGGCTCTCACGCCGGCCGGCCGGCCGGAGTTCCTCGACGCACGAGGCGACCGGGACCTCGTACGGCCTGAGAGGTACGACTTCCGGTGGACGGAGGTAGTACGGGAGGACCACGTCCAGGGGCGGTACGCGCGGCTTCCGGAGGGGCTGCGGATCTCGACGGCGGAGGGCGTTCTCACGCTCGCGGCCGACGGGGAGCACATGGGTGACGCGGGGGAGACGGTCGACCGGGGTGACCGGCAGAACCAGCAAAACCGGCAGGACAGGCGGGACCGGCAGAACCGGCGGGACCAGGGTGACGTGGGGGACACCCTCCACACCGAGCCCGTCACCGAACCCCTCCAGTCCCTCGCCGACGCCGACATCGCGCACGCCCGCGTAGGCCCCCTGATCCTCGTCCGGGTCCGCCCCTACCGCGAGCCCGCCCACCGGTACTTCGTCGTCAACACCCTGACCCGGACCGTCGTCCGCCTCGACGGCATCGGGCAGTCCTGCCGACGCCTCCCCGACGACCAGGGCATCGTCTTCCCCGGCGGCTACTGCCTGGCCTCCGGCGCGCACAAGACCTTCGAACTCGACGCCGGGGGGCTGGAGTTCGAGCGCGAGGTGCGCTCGCCGTACGGAGAGGACGTCCTCTACGCCTTCGCCGGCGACGGCCGTGCGCTGCTGCTGTCGTACAACATGCTCCGCGAGGAGTTCGCCGCGCCGCTGCCCTGCCAGGGGTGGGGGCGGTGGAGCGACGGCGAGTTGCTCGTCCTGCGGGCAGGCGAGGAGCCGGGGCACGTGCACGCCGTGCGGCGCTGGGCGTCGCCGTACGTCTCCGACCTGCACGCACAGGCCGGGGGAGGGGGCGGGGCGCTGGGCCGGGTGGGGAACGCCGACCTGGTGCGGGGGATCGCCGACTGCCTCTCGATCGCGCGGTCGGTGGGGGAGACCACCGCGACGGTCGAGGGGCACGAGGCCCTGGTCGCCGCCTGCGCCAAGGCGGTTGACGCCCACCACTGGCTCGCCGACGACGAACTCGGCGGCCTCGGCGCCCGGTTGGCGGACGTCCGGGCCACCGCCGAACAGGTCCTCGCCGAGTTCCGCACCGTCCGCGCCCTCACCCGGCAGGCCGCCGACGCCCTCGACGATGCCGCCGGACAACTCGCCTCCGTCGTACGGAGGTTGCGCGGCGAGGCCCCGCGCACGGCCGCCGGCTGGGTGACCGGACTGACCGAACTCCGCCACGCCCAGGGCCACTTGCTGACGCTGAAGGAGCTTCGGTACGCCGACCTGCCCCGCATCGACGCGCTGTCCGAGGAGGCCGGCGCCGACCTCGACCGGTTCGGGCGGCGTGCCGTCGAGTTCCTGGCCCGAACGGACGCCTTCGACGCCCAACAGGCCGACGTGGAAAGGCTGTCGGCCGACGCGGGCGCCATCACGACCGTCGCGGAGGCCGGCCCCGTGGCCGACCGCATCGAGGCCCTGGCGGAGGGACTGCGCACCGTCACCGAGGTCGTGGCGGGCCTCGACATCGGGGACGCGACCGTACGGACGTCCGTGCTGGAGCGTGTCGCCGACGTCCTCGGCGGGGTCAACCGCGCCCGCGCCGTCCTCGACGCCCGCCGCCGCACCCTGCGCGACAGCGAGGGCCGTGCCGAATTCGCCGCCGAATTCGCCCTGTTGGGCCAGACCGTCACCGGCGCACTCGCGGCGGCGGACACGCCGGACGCCTGCGACACCCAACTCGCGGGCGTCCTCGTCCGGTTGGAGAACCTGGAGTCCCGCTTCGCCGAGTTCGACGACTTCCTCACCCAACTCGACGACCAGCGCGCCGAGTTGTCCGACGCCTTCGCCGCCCGCAGACAGCGCCTCCTGGACGCCCGCGCCCGCCGCGCCGAACACCTCGCCGCCTCAGCCGCCCGCATCCTGGAGACCATCGCCCGCCGCGCCGCCACCCTCCCCGACGCGGACGCCGTCAGCACCCACTTCGCCTCCGACCCGATGGTCGCGAAGATCCGCCGCACGGCCGACGAACTCCGCCGACTCGGCGACTCCGTACGGGCGGAGGAACTGGACGGCCGCCTGCGCGCCGCCCGCCAGGAAGCGACCCGCGCCCTCCGCGACCGCACCGACCTGTACGCCGACGACGGCCGCACCCTGCGCCTGGGCGCCCACCGCTTCACCGTCACCGCCCAGCCCCTCGACCTCACCCTCGTACCCCAGGGTGACGGCCTCGCCTTCGCCCTCACCGGCACCGACTACCGCGCCCCCGTCACCGACCCCGCCCTCACCGCCGCCCGCCCCTACTGGGACCGCACCCTCCCCTCCGAATCCCCGCAGGTCAGCCGCGCCGAGCACCTCGCCGCCCGGCTCCTGCGCGACCCCGGCCCCACCACCCTCACCACGACCGACGACCTCCCCGCCCTCGTACGCCGGGTAGCCCAGGAGTCGTACGACGAGGGGTACGAGCGCGGTGTCCACGACCACGACGCGACCGCGATCCTGCGCGCGGTACTACCCGTGTACGACCACGTGGGTACGCTCCGCCACGAACCCGCCGTCCGCGCCGCCGCCCACCTCGCCTGGACCCACGGCCTCGGCGACGACGCCCGCCGGACCTGGACCCGACGAGCCGTCTCCCTCGCCCGCGTCAGCCAGATGTTCGGCACGGCCCCCGGACTCCCCGACCTGCTCGACGAGCTGGCCACCGCCCTCGGAGGATCACGCCCCGCCGCCGACTACCTCTTCGAGGAACTGACCTCCGGCCCCGAGGGCTTCGTCCTGAGCGAGCCCGCCCGGACCCTCCTCGACAAGTTCCGCTCCGCCGTGGGGAGTTCCGCCCACGACGACTTCGCGGCCCTGCCCGCACTGTCGGAGCGCCGACAGCTCGTGGGGTCCTGGCTGTCGGCGTACGCCTCCTCAAGCGGCCTGGAACTCACGGAAGGTGAGCTGGCCGAGGCCGTGGCGGCCGAGCTGTGCCCGGAGTTGACGCGGTACTCGACGGACGCCTCGCCCGCCGTGACGATCGAGGGCCTCCTCGCAGCCCATCCACGCGTCACCGACGGCAAATTGACACTCCGCCTCGACGAATTCCTCGCCAGGACCGCCGAGTTCGAGCAGCACGACGTACCCGCCTTCCGCGCCTACCAGCAGCGGCGCGGCGAACTCCTGGCGGCCGAGCGCTCCCGCCTGCGCCTGTCCGAGCACCGGGCCCGCCCCATGACGGCCTTCGTCCGCAACCGCCTGATCGACGAGGTGTATCTGCCGCTGATCGGCGACAGCTTCGCACGGCAACTCGGCACCGCCGGAGAAACGAGACGCACCGACACCGGCGGACTTCTCCTCCTCATCTCCCCACCGGGATACGGGAAAACGACCCTCATGGAATACGTGGCGGACCGGCTCGGCCTGATGCTGGTGAAAATCAGCGGACCGGCACTGGGCCACCACGTCACTTCGCTGGACCCCGCAGAGGCCCCCGACGCAACGGCCCGACAGGAAGTGGAAAAAGTCAACTTCGCCCTGGCCGCAGGAAACAACACACTCCTGTACCTGGACGACGTCCAACACGTCTCCCCCGAGTTCCTCCAGAAATTCATCCCCCTCTGCGACGCGACCCGCCGCATGGACGGAGTATGGAACGGAGAACCCCGCACCTTCGACCTCCGGGGCAAACGCTTCGCCGTCTGCATGGCCGGTAACCCCTTCACGGAGTCCGGCACGGAATTCCGCGTACCCGACATGCTGGCGAACCGGGCCGACGTATGGAACCTCGGCGACGTCCTCACCGGAAAAGAAGCCGCATTCGCCGAAAGCTTCCTCGAAAACGCCCTCACCTCGAACCCCGTCCTGGCCCCCCTCTCCGGCCGCGACCGCGCCGACCTCACCCTCTTCACCCGCCTTGCCCAGAACGACCCCTCAGCGACCCCGGACCGACTGCGCCACCCCTACACCACCGCCGAGATCGACGAGATCGTCTCCGTGATCCGCCACGTCCTACGCACCCGGGAAACAGTCCTGGCCGTCAACACCGCATACATCGAATCCGCCGCCCAATCCACCACAACCCGAACCGAACCCCCGTTCCGCCTCCAAGGCTCCTACCGAACCATGAACCGCATCACCCAACGCATACGCCCCGCCATGAACGACAGCGAACTCGACGCCACGATAGACGACCACTTCCTGGCCGAGGCCCAGACATTGACCACCGGGGCCGAGGCTAACCTTCTGAAACTCGCCGGGTTGAGGGGAACGCTTTCCGGAGATCTTGCGGAGCGATGGGAAGCGGTGAAAGCAGCTTACGTTCCGCCAGGTGGAACCGATCCGATGGATAAAGCCATTTCCGCCCTGGCGCTGCTGGCTGAGCGTATTACGGCGGTCGAGGAAGCCATCGACCGAGCGGCAGTACTCGAGAACAGGAAATAGACGAAGCGAAAAGCGGAGCGTCGCGTGGCCGGTCGCGGAAGGCGGACACCCAGGCGGCACCGCCCGGTGGGGAGGCGCCCTCGGGGCGGGGCGACGCTGCGTGCGGCTTCGCGCTCCTCTGACGTGTCTGCCTCAGGGTGTTCCTGCGGCAGGAGCCGCAGCCACATCCGTGACTACGTCGACAACCCGCGCCGGCCTTGTCGAACGGTTCCGGGCCCGGCGACCTCGAGCGTTACCTCCCCCTCCGGACCCGAAGGCCGCAAGGCATCTGGGGCTGGGCGCGCCCGAGACCGCCTCGCGGGTGCTGCCGTTGTCGTACGGGTACGCGACGATGCTCGCCCTCGGCCTGCCGTCGTCCCGCCTTCAGGCCGCGCGAAACCGCGCGCACCGCGCGAGACCGCACGCACCGCACACGACTGCACGCACCGCGCAAAACCGCACGCACCGAACCCGGCCGCGCGCGACGCCTGATGCCCCTCCCCGCGAGCACCGAGGGCCCGCGGCCCGACCGCTCCCGGCCCGCCCGCTCCCGACCGCCCGCGAGCGGTCACGCCGCGCTGAGGCCGGTGGCTCAGGGGTGCCCATCCGCCGGGCGCAGCATCCCCATAGGTGCCACGCCGCCGGTCTCGATGGGGGCGGTGGGGCGGAAACCGAATCGTTCGTAGAGCCGCTGGTTGGCCTGCGCGGTCGCTTCGAGGTAGGAGGGGAGCTGTTGCGCGTCGACGGCGGCCAGCCGGTACGCCAACAGGGCGGAGCCCACCCCGAGGCCGCGCGCGGTGTCGCTGACGGCGATGTCGGCGAGGTACCAGTGCGGTCGCTTCGGACGCGCCTTCTCGTAGGCCCTGAGCTGCGCGAGGACGGAGGGTACGTGGCCGAGTCCGACGGCGCGGATCTGGCGGGGAAGTTCCCGCAGGCCGGCCCACAGGCTGCTGCGGCGGTCCGGCCCCTCCCAGGCAGCGACCCCGATGATCTCCCCTCCCGGTCGTACGCGGGCGACATCGATGACGCCGTTCAGGAGCGGCCCGGTGCGCAGCACGGTGGCGCAAAGCGCGGCCAGCCGGGCGACGCGGTCTTCCTCGCCGGGCAGGACCGCGTACAGGACGGGGTCCTGGCGCAGGGCCTCGGCGATGACGCGGGCGCAGACGGTGACTTCGGCGGCCGAGGCCAGTCCGATGTGGAGTGTCATGGGGGCTGCTCCTCTGCTCCGGGGCCGTTCGGGGCCGCCAAGGTACCGGGGCCCGTCGGCCTGCCGCCGGTCGGCGGGGTGGTGGCTGCGATGCGGAAGGGGCGGTCCGCCGTATGCGCGAGGCGGGCTTTCCGGCTCCTGGAAGGCCCCAGCCAGGCCGGCCGTTGTGCGCGGAGGCCGGGCGGGGTGGTTATCGGCGGGGCGCCGCGGGGGCGGAGGGCTCGTCGGCGGGTGTTGCCGCGGCCGGCCTCGGGAAGCCGTGCTCCTTCGACGTCTACGTCGGGACTGATGCGGTCGAGTGCCAGGCGCGGCGGCGGAGGAGGGCCACGGCGTCCGGCACCGAGGCCATCCGCACGACGAACGCGTCGATGAGGACGCCGATGTCCAAGGCAAGGACGCCGAAGACGATTCCGACCGCCTCGCCCCCCTCGAGTACGGAATCCCTGACGCAGCCGTCGAACGCGACGGTCAGCCGGCACCGCGCGCCGGGGCCGTCGCGTCCTTCAGGACGTCCTTGGACGCGTCCGAGACATCTCCTGCCGGCCGGCGGAACTGGACGTGGCCGACGGCGGCCTGCCCGTCGTCGGCGGTGATCTTGCCGTCGACGGGAGTGGCCATGACGATACGCGCGGCGCCTGCCGCGGTGGCCGGCATCTTCCTGTCGAACAGGTCCTGTGCCTGTTGTGACTTGATGCCACAAACAGCAGCCAGATGCCGATGACCCGGCCCCGGATCCCTCGACCTCGACAGATGTGTCCCCAACAGCCCAACATGACCTGTACGTGCCCTGTGTGCTGGGGAGCGTATCGGCGTGCGGTGACCCGGAATCGTGTGCTGAAGGGCCTCGCAGTGGCTGGCGGACCAGGCGGGCCTGCGACCTCCGCGCGACCCGCTCTGCCCCGTCACAGGCCACCCGTCTCCGACGCCCACCTGCCCGCCTTGTGGACCTCCGGCCCTTCGACGTGCGCGGCGCCGGCCACGTACAGGAGCCACCGCAGCTCCAGGGAGCCGAAGAAGGACTCTCCCCAACTGTCCACCCAGACATGGACCCGTGCAGGGCCCGTGGAGATGGCGTCCCAGAATTCCCAGCCGCGGGACTCCTCGTCCGGATCGAACCGGTAGATCCAGTTCTGGAGGCGCCAGGGATTGGCTTCGCCGCTCGTCGCCAGGAAAGCGGCACGGCCGTTCCGGGAGAATTCGTGCGAAGTCTCGCCGTCCCGGGTGGAGATCTCCGTGAACCATTCGGGGAATTCGTCCACCGGTAGATCATCGTCGTCGAACTCCGCCGTACAGGCCAGCTGGAGCGCCGCCGAAAGGACATCACGCACCCGCTGTACATACACCTCTGCGGAGCCCTCGGCGACATCGACGGTGAAGACCGCCAGAACAGGCGGAGCCGCTTCGATCCCAGGCCGTTGCCGCACTCGGTCCCGTTCGGCGGCGATGCTCTCCTCGCTATGGATCATGGCGCAAGCCTACCCGTCCTGCACGACGCGACCGGAGTTGCGGATGATCTCGGAACGCAGGCCGTCGAAGAGCTTGTGCGGAATTCCGTAGAGGTCGCTTCCCTTGGTCGGATCGGAGATCTCCGGGTATTCCTTGAGTAGTTCCTTCCATTCTCCCCGGGTGAAGGAGTCGCCGTCCGGGTGATCGTCCTTGTTCTGCGGCAGAGCGGATTCTCTGATCCAGTCCCGGTATTCCCTGGAGACGTCGAAGGAGACGATCTGGCCGCCGTCACCCCGGTATTCGATGGTGTGCCTGATGTCGTCGCTCATGTTCACATAGAGCTTGCCCTTGCCGGTGAGAGTCACCTCACCGTTCTCACCGATGTGAATGCGCTGGCTCAGCGGATGGTCGGTCTGCTTGCGGTAGACCGAGATCGTGTCCTCGTCACAGGGCGCGAGCCCCAGGGGGTCCGCCCACGTGTGCGGATTGTGCACGTACGACGCGGGGTTGGGCGCGGGCGCCAGGCCCAGGGGGTCGGCGGTGAGGTAGCGGGCGGTTTCCGGGTCGTAGTGGCGGAAGCAGTTGTAGTGCAGGCCGGTCTCGGGGTCGCTGTACTGGCCGGGGAAGCGCAGCGGGGTGTAGGTGGTGGCGTCGGTGTTCCAGGTGGTCGAGCCCCAGAGGGTGGTGCGGGTGCGCCAGGCGATGTCGCCCTGCTCGTCGACGAGTTCGCGGGGCGAGCCGACGAGGTCGGTGACGATCGCGAAGAAGCGGGAGTCGATCTCCTGCTGGGGTGCCTCGGCCGCGGTGATGCGCTCGGTCTGGGCGATGGGCTTCAGCCCTTGGTGGTCCCAGGTGAGGGTGACCGGGTTCGGCAGGTCGGCGGAGCGCGTCGTCTGCTCGCACAGCGTGGTGCCGTCCCAGGTGAAGTCGACGCGTTCGACGACTGTTTCACCGTCGGCGCCGAGACGGAGCTTCGCGGCGCGGCGGCCCAGCGGGTCGTAGGTGTACCGCCAGCGGGTGCCGTCCGGGGTGGTGACCTGGACGAGCCGGTCCTCCGTGTCCCACTCGTAGCGCCAGGTCTCCGGCTTGCGCGAGAGCCGGGTCTTCTGACGCAGAGTGATCCGGCCGAGGGCGTCGTGCTCGTAGCGGACGCTGCCGGCGCGGGTGATGCGGGTACCGGTGTAGGCACGGTCGCCGATGGCCTCCTGGCCGGGATGCGGGGCGGGCCAGGAGGCATGGGCCTGGTTGCCGGCCGCGTCGTAGGCGTAGGACTCGGTCCAGTCCTCGGCGTGGACCGCGGTGACGCGGCCGACAGCGTCGAGGCCGAAGTGACGCGGGCCGTTCAACTGGTCGTCGAGGAGGGCGAGATACCCGTCGTCGCGATACGTGTAGGCGCGGCGCTGGAGGGTGGAACCGTCCCGGCCGGCGGCGGACTGGGTGGCGAGTCGGCCCTGAGTGTCGTAGGTGCTGTGCAGAGTGAGGAAGTCGCCGACATGGCGGGTGAGTTCGCGGCCCGCCGCGTCGTACGCGATGTCGACGGAGCGACCGGAGGCGACCAGTCGGGTGCGGCGGCCCGCCGCGTCGTACGACCACGTGGTCGTCGCGCCGGTAGGGGTCGTGCGCCCGTTGCGGCGCCCCAACTCGTCGTAGCTGTAGGTGATTTCCCGGTCGTCCACGGTCTCGGAGCGGACGAGACCGTACTGGTCCCGCGTCACGGCCAGCCGGGTGCCGTCGGGGCTGACGGCCTCGGTGAGTCGGCCGTTGCCGTCGTAGGTACAGGTGGTGACCTGGCCTGCGGCGTCTTTACGGAGGAGTCGGCCCAGTGCGTCGCGCTCGAAGGTGGTGGTCTCGCCCAGGCCGTTCGTGCGGGCGGCGAGGCGACCTGCGGCGTCGTACCGATAGGTGAGTACGCGATCGTCGAAGTCGGTCTCGGCCACCGGACGGCCCGCCGCGTCGCGGGTGTAACTCCAGGTGAGTCCTTGGGGGTTGGTGACCTGGGCGAGACGCAACTCGGTGTCGTGGCCGAACTCATGGCGTACGCCGTCGGGGGTCGTGCGGGCGGTGAGCAGGTCGAAGTGGGTGTACTCGAAACGGGTTTCGCCGCCGAGCGGGTCGACGTGAGTGGTGCAGTTCCCTTCGCCGTCGTAGGTCCAGGACTCACTGGTGCCGTCCGGCCGGACGCGTCGGGCCAACTGGCCCTCGGGCGTCCACTCCAGGCGAGTCGTGGCGCCCGTCGGGTCCGTCCGCGTGACGGGACGGCCGAGAGCGTCGTGGGTCTGGCGGGTGACCGCGCCGAGCGGGTCCGTGATCTCCTGCGGCAGACCTGCCGAGTTGCAGCGGATGGTGGTGACGTTGCCGAGCGGATCGACGACCTCGGTGGGGCGGCCCGCCTCGTCGTGGGTGAACCTGGTGGTGTGGCCTGCGGGAGTGGTGAGGGAGGCGAGGTTGCCGCGGTCGTCGTAGGTGTGACGGGTGACGTTGCCGTCGGGGGTGCGGACGCTGAGGGGCTGCGGGAATTCGCCGTACTCGGCGGTGGTCTCACTGCCGTCGGAGCGTACGACCGCGACGAGGTGCCCCACGTCGTCGTAGCGGTGGACCACGGTGTGGCCCAACGGGTCGGTGCGGCTGAGGAGGTGGTCGCGGTCGTCCCAGGTCTGGGTGGTGGTGTTCCCGAGCGGATCGGTGATCGCGACGATCTGGCCGCGCGGGTTGGCCCGGTAGACGGTGTCGTGGCCGAGGGAGTCGGTGTACGTGGCGGTGGTGGTGCCGTCGGCGTCCGGACCGCTGTACGTGACCCGGGAGTCGAGGAACCCGCCACTGCCGTGGGTGGCGATGACCCGGCCCAGGTCGTCGTAGGTGTACGTGAAGACGGTGTCGTTGCTGTCGCGCCAGCCGGTGATGCGGTGGGCGTCGTCGTAGGTGAAGTGGGTGGCCGCGTCGACGGCGTTGACCACCTCGGTCAGATCACCGCTCTCGTCGTAGTGGTACCCGCGCAGGCGCAGCGAGCCGTCCTCGGTGAGGGCGTGCACGGCGGTCACCCGGCCGGTGCCCTCGGCGCAGGTCGGCGTCAGACGGTAACCGCCGGAGTGGGAGACCGCCCGCAGGGTGTCGTCCGCGTCGCGCTCGAAGACGATGTGGTTGTGGTTGCGGTCCTCGATCCTGGTCAGCCACCAGATGCCGACGGCGGCCTCGGCGGGCTCGAAGTACCGGGTCAGGCCGGAGTGCTGGTCCTGCACCACGAGTACGTACCGGGCGCCGTCGGACCGGTAGGTCAACGGCAGGCGCGCACCCGCCACCGGGTCGACGCGGTCGCCGACGATGTCCGGGGTGCGCGGGTAGTACAGGCTGGAGCCGTCCTCCCTGCGCCACCACACGCCGTCGGCCCCGGGGGCGTGCTCCAGCCGCTCGTCGAGGGTGGAGGCCCAGGACGGGCCGAAGCAGATGCCGTGCGTGTAGCCGGTCAGGTGGGTGCGGCGCAGCGTCAGCGACAGGGTGCCGGGCAGGTCGACGTCGGTCTGCGCCATGACCAGCTGGCCGGTGGCCATGTCGATCGGGTCGCCGCAGGTCTCCTTGTTCGCCAGGGCTCGGGCGTCCTTGGCACGCTGCGGCAGGTCAGGATCGTGCTTGGCGTTCGCGTCGATCGTGAGCCGGGAGCCTGAGCCGGGCAGCCCGTCACCGCCGCCTCTGCCGTCTCTGTGTTTTCCCACGTCGATGCTGTTGGCCTTGTCCCCGACGCCGTGGTCGTTGCCCTTGTGCAGCCGGGAGGTGGCTTTGACCCGGTCCGGAACGGTCTCGGTGACATGCTTGACGATCTTGCCGACCGCGCTGTCCGTGCCCTTGAGCGCGCCGTGCAGCACGCTGTCGAACGCTTGGGTGAACGGGTCGCGGCCCTTGCTCCGGCCGAACGCGTTCCTGGCCCTTTCCAGCGGTGAACTCGCCGCGGTGTGCAGGTCGTTGCCGTGCCGCGAGACCTTCCCCGCGCCGTCCTCGAACTCGACGTGGTCGATCCTGGTGACCGGCGCGGGGCCGCCGCTGCCCTCGCCGCCGGCCGAGGCGAGCTGCATCCCGCTCTTGCCGTGCCCGCCCTGGCCGCCACCGGCCGGCATGGAGAACGCGCCCTCGGCCAGGTCGAGCACCATGTCCTCGACCATCGCCTCCAGCTTGGCGTTGACCGGCTCGGTGAGCTTGGCGGTGACCTCGTCGACGATCCGGTCCACCGCCTCGTCGATGATCCGCTTGACCACCTGCCGCATCGCCGTGACCTCGGCCGCGCCGATCAGGGCGGACAGACCGCCGGTCACGACGGCAAGCCCCGCCGAGATGCCCACCGAGGCCGCCATCACCCCGAGTTCGATCTCGGCCTTGGTCTTCATCCCGTAGATGATGTCCGCGAGGATGTCGCAGGCGTCCGCGAACAGCCGTGCGAGTTCCGGGAGTTTCTCCAGGTGACTGGCCTTCACCTGGTACCAGTGCTTCTCGAACGCGTCCACGGCCCAGCCCTCGGAGGAGGACAGGATCCGGGTGATCGCCTTGTGTGCGCTGCCGCCCTGGCCCTCGAACTGGTCCGCGAACTCCCGCATGGCCTCGGCCATCTCGCGGTAGTCGTCCTCGTCCACGTTGGGGAAGTTGATCCCGATGAAGTCCAGAACGTCGTCCAGCCAGCCAGGAATCGTGTAACCCATACCCCTTGTCCCCCGTGTGTCCTCCGCAGTTCGGTGGCTTGGCAGCCATCAGCGCTTCGCACCCTATCGACGGGAGCCTTCCGGGTGGAGTCGGCCGGGGAGAGATGGAGCGCCTGGTGGGGGTCATGGTGAGGGGATGACACAGGTTCCGTGCCTGCCGGTCCCGGTGACGTGGACGCTTTCACCGTGCAGCGCAGTCACTGCGGCGCCGTCTTCTCTCTGGCATGGGGTCTGCTGCCGCTGAATGAGGTTCGGTTGCTGACTTGCCCAGGTCAGGTGGGTGGTGCTGGTTGGTCTCCGGCGGCATGGAGGGGGTTTCGGGAGCAGGTCGGCTCCCAGCGGGAATCCGGCTTTGCCGAGGGCGGCGGCGTGGTACTACTCCATTGCTGGATCGCTGAGGCACGTGGGTTGCCCGTACTGGGCTCAGGTGATTCGGTCAGTGCGAGGCTTGCGGCCGCCTATCCAAGGGGAGGCGCCGAGAGTGGAGCTGGACGGACGGGAACGGGTTCTCGCCAAGCCGGATGGCCCGGGAGAAAGCAGTCCTAAGCTGCCGGAGAGATGAGCGAGCACCTGCGGAGCAGTGGACACCTCCGGAAGGGTCGTGGGCGTCGTCGGCCGCCAACCGGCGGAGCATGCTCGGCAGCCGGCATCGCGATACCGCACCCGAGCAGCTCCTCCGCTCGCTTGTCCACGCTGCTGGACTCCGTTACCGCGTGGCTGCAAAGCTGCTCCCGAAGGTGCACCGCACGGCCGACATGGTCTTCCGCCCTGTGAAGGCAGGGGCCGTTGCATGATCACGATTCGTCCGGAGTGCCGTGCTGGCCCGCCCTTGGAGGGGGCACCCCGGTTCGGACAGGGGGCGAACGCAGTGCAGGCACGGTCTCGGTGATCATGTGAGTGTCGAAGTCCCATGAACACCTGGCGAGTCCGTGCCCGCTTCTGCATCTTCCGCCCATGCCCACCGCGCTGGCCCAACCGGGCCGGACTGCCGCGCCGGTCCCGCTGGCGGACGTGGTCGCACTGTCCGGTTTCCTGGAGCTGGTGCCCGACCCGCGAGGCGTCCGTGGCTGCTGCTACCGGCTGTCCGCCCTGGTCGCCGCGGCGAGTGTCCTGGCCGGTGCCCGCTCGCTCACCGCGATCACGGAACGGATTGGCGACGTCCCCGCGTGGGCCTGCCAGGTTCTCGGCTTCCCCACCGACCCGCTCTTCGGGACCGTGTCCGTGCCGCACCCCCACACCCTGCGCCGTCTG
>NZ_JARAYJ010000042.1:0-68127 GCF_033794345.1 Streptomyces niveiscabiei | reverse complement strand
TCGCCCCCCCCCCCCCCCCCCGGCGGGGGGGGCCGGCGGGGCGCCGCGGGGGGGGGGGGGGGGGGGGGGGGGGGGGGGGGGGCCGGGGCTTTGGGTGGGGGGGGGCTGCTTCGAGAGGGCTTCGGGCTCGTGCGTTGGGTGGGGGTCCCCGGCTCCGGTTGCTATCAGGGCAGCCGCGGCTTCGGGCTCGCGCGTCGGGTGGGGTCGGCTCCGGGGTTCGGGTGGGGGCTTGTTCGCGTGGGCTGGGCTTGTGGGGGCAGGCGTTGGGGAGTGGGGCGGGTTGTGGGCCCGGGCTTCCTGCTCGCCGGTCCATGAGAAAACGGTAAGAGCGTGGCCGGGGTGGCCGGTGGGGGAACCCTGGGCGCTCTTGGCCGTCTTGTACAACGCGCGGGCGCTCCCGTGTGTCTCAGAAGGTGACGCGGGCGACGCACCGGGTCGGGTCGGCCAGGGTGGTCCTGGGCCGGGGAGGGCAGGGGATGGCGCAGAGCGGTGCGGTGAAGGGGGAGGCGTCCGTGGAGGGCACGTCTGCGGACGAGACGTCTGCCGGCGTGGCGTCCGAAGACGTGCCTTCCAAGGAGGCGTCCCCTAAGGCGTCCCCCAAGGAGGCGTCCTCCGAAAGGGCGTCCTCCGAGGAGATGCCCTCCGAAGAGGCGGCTTCGGCTTCCCGGGAGGCGTCGTCCGAGGAGACCTCCTCCGGAGCGAGGCCTGAAGCGACGCCTTCTGATGAGGTGTCCGCCGGCGAGGCAGCGGGCGGTCCTGCCGTGTCCGGTGCAGGCGGCCCCGGTGGCAGGGGGCCCGCGGTGGCCGGTGGGGAAGGCTCCGGGCCTCCCGCTCCGCCTCGGCGTACTCGTCGGCGGCGTATTCTCCGCTGGTCCGCCACGGTGCTCGCGGTGGTGATACTCGGGACCGCGGGCGCGGGTTATCTGTACTACCGGCACCTCAACGGGAACATCCGCAGTGATGATCTGAATCTGGGGGACGCGAAGGACCGCGCGGCGACCACGCGGGTGAACGCCGCCGGGCAACGCGCGTTGAACATCCTGCTGATCGGGTCGGACGCGCGGGACACGGAGGAGAACCAGAAGCTCGGCGGTGCGAAGGACACGTTCGGGGGGCCGCCGCTGGCCGATGTGCAGATGTTGCTGCATGTGTCGGCGGACCGCAGCAACATGTCCGTCGTGAGCATGCCCCGGGACACGCTTCTCGACATCCCGAAGTGCACCGACCCCGACACCCGCAAGACGTACGCGGCCAGCACCCGGGCCATGACCAACGAGTCGCTCGGGCGGGGCGGGCCGGGGTGCACGGTGGCGACCTGGGAGAAGCTCACCGACATCCACATCGACCACTTCATGATGATCGACTTCTCGGGGGTCGTGTCGATGGCGGACGCCGTCGGCGGCGTACCCGTCTGTGTGGACGCCAACGTCTACTCGCACACGTCGACCGGCAAGGGCTCGGGCCTGAAGCTCGCGGAGGGCACCCACTCGATCAAGGGGCAGCAGGCGTTGCAGTGGCTGCGGACGCGGTACGGCTTCGAGGACGGCAGCGACCTCGGGCGGGCCAAGGCGCAGCACATGTACATGAACTCGATGGTCCGGGAGCTGCGTTCCAACGCGAAGCTGACCAGCCCCAACAAGCTGCGCAAGCTCGCGGAGGCGGCGACGAGCGCGATCACCGTCGACGACGGGCTCGGCAGCATCACGAAGATGTACGACCTGGCGACGGAGTTGCAGAAGGTCCCGACGGACCGGATCACGATGACGACGATGCCGAACCGGTACGTCGGTGTGCGGGTCGAGCCGACCGAGGACGCGGACAAGCTGTTCCGCCTCGTCCGCGAGGACATCGCGCTCGACGGCAAGGACTCCCCGAGCCCCTCACCGACGCCGAGCCCGTCCCCCGTCGTCGCGCCCGTCGCCTCCCCGGACGCGCAGATCGCCGTACAGGTCCACAACGGGACCGGCGTACGGGGCCGCGCCACGGCGGTCGCCGGGGTGCTGACGGGCAAGGGGTTCGCGCAGGCCGTGGTCGATCCGTCCGCCGGGACGTCCGAGGAGACGACGCTCGTCCAGTACCCGAGCGCCGATCTGGAGGGCAACGCGCTGCGGGTCGCGAAGGTGCTGGGGATTCCGGCCAGTGCCGTACGGAAGTCGACGGACGTGTCCGGGGTGACGCTGGTGGTCGGGGCGGACTGGCGCGCGGGGACGGCGTACAAGGCGCCGAAGGCCGCGCCCGTCGACAACACCGCCCCCGACACCGCTCAGGCGATCAACGCCTCGGACACGAGCCAGTGCATGCACGTGGACCCGTCGTTCAGCTGGTGAGGACCGCCGGCCGGCGCGATGCGATGACCTTCCTGGCCAGCGACTTGGGGCTGGTCAGGAAGCCGAAGCCCCAGCACATGTGCATGGTGGCGAGGGCGACGGGGATCTGCGCGCGGGCCTTGAGGCCGAGGCCCTTCCCGGCGGGCAGCGACCCGGCGACGATCGCGGCGAGGTAGGCGCCGGGGACCGCGAAGGCGTACGGGGTGACGAGGGCGCCCAGCACGATGCCGAGGGCGATGGCGACGACGGCAGTGGGCGGGGCCAGGTAGCGGAGGTTGATGGAACCCGCGTGGTAGCGGGCGACGACGTGCCGCCAGCGGCCGTAGTCCTTGTACTGCTTGGCCAGCGCCTTCACCGACGGGCGGGGGCGGTAGGAGACCTTCAGCTCCGGCGAGAACCAGATCAGGCCGCCCGCCTCGCGGATGCGGAAGTTCAGCTCCCAGTCCTGGGCGCGGATGAACTCCTCGTTGTAGCCGCCCTGTTGCTCCAGGGCCTCGCGGCGGAACACGCCGAGGTAGACGGTCTCGGCGGGGCCCGCCTGGCCGCCCGTGTGGAACGCCGCGTTGCCCACGCCGATCTTCGACGTCATCGCGGCGGCGACCGCACGCTCCCAGTCGTTCTCGCCCTCGGCGTGCATGATCCCGCCGACGTTCTGCGCGCCGGTCTCCTCCAGGAGGCGTACGGCGGTGGCGATGTAGTTCGGCGAGAGCATGCCGTGGCCGTCGACGCGGACGACGATGGGGTGCCGGGACGCCTTGATCGCCGCGTTGAGGGCGGCGGGGGTGCGGCCGGTGGGGTTCGGCACCGTGTGGACACGGGGGTCTTCGGCTACGAGCTGGGCCGCGATCTCGTCCGTACGGTCCTTGGAGGGGCCGAGGGCGATCACGACCTCCATCTCACCGTCGTAGGCCTGCGCGAGGATCGCCTGGACGGCGCCGCGCAGGTGCCGCTCCTCGTTCAGGACCGGCATGATCACGGACACGGCGGGGGGCTTGGCGTTCATAGGGGGCTCACGTTACCGCGAACGGGGGACAGGGGTGCGCGCCGTCGTCGTCCGAAGATCGTATGGGCCTACGGTGCTCACGGCTCCCCCACGTACGGCCGCCGCCGGAGGTCTCGCCCACATGCCCCGTACCCGCCATCCGCGTACCCGTCCCCCGCGCCGCCGTACGCGTCCGCGCTGGGCGCTGCGGCTCACCACCACCCTCTCCGTCGTCGTCCTCGCGTCCGCCGGGATCGGGCACTCCGTCGTCACCACGCTCGACGCGGACATCGCGCGCGTGGACCCCTTCAAGGACATGAAGAACCGGCCGCGCGCGGGGCACGGGATGAACGTCCTGCTCGTCGGGACGGACGGGCGCGACAAGATCAGCGAGGCGGAGCGGCAGCGGTACCGGCTCGGCGGGGCTCCCTGCCACTGCACCGACACGATCATGATCGTGCACATCTCCGAGGACCGGGAGCGGGCCAGCGTCGTCAGTCTGCCGCGCGACAGTTACGCCGACACGCCGCCGCACACCGACGACACCACCGGGCAGCACCATCGCGGGCATCCGATCCGGATCAACGCGGCGTACGCGGAGGGCGGGCCGCAGCTGACCGTGCGGACCGTCGAGCACATGACGCGCGTCAAGATCGACCACTACCTCGAAGTCGACTTCACGAGCTTCATGAAGACCGTGGACGTGCTGGGCGGGGTGAAGATCTGCACGGCGACTCCCCTGCGCGACAGCTACACGGGGCTGAACCTCTCCCCCGGCACCCACACCCTCCTCGGCGGCGAGGCCCTCCAGTACGTGCGGTCCCGGCATGCCGACGCCTCCTCCGACCTCGGGCGGATGAAACGCCAGCAGCGGTTCCTGGCCGCCCTCGTGGACCGTACGACGTCCTCCGGGATCCTCTTCAACCCGCTGCGGTTCCGGGACGTCACCCGGGCCGTGCTGGGCTCCGTCCGGGCGGACCGGGGCTTCGGCACCGACGAGCTGATCGACCTCGGGCGGGCCATGCGGAACTTCTCGCCCTCCTCCTCCGAGTTCATGACCGTTCCCCTCGGGGAGATGGGGTACGCGGTGAAGGGGATCGGCTCGACGCTGAAGTGGGACCCGGTCCGCTCCTCGCGCGTCTTCCAGGCCCTCCGCGACGACAAGCCCCTCTCCGGCGCCCGTCCCAAGGCCGCCGCCGTGCCCGTCGTCGAGGTGTCCCCCTCCCTGATCCACGTCCAGGTCGAGAACGGGTCCGGGACGAACGGGCTGGGGCGGAAGGCCGACACCGCTTTGTCCCGCGCCGGGTTCCGGGCGAACGGGAAGCCGGTGACCTCCGCGGTCCGGGTGTCCCACACGGTCGTCATGTACGACCCCCGCTGGGACCGGTCGGCCCGGTCGCTGGCCGCCGCGCTGCCGGGGAGCGAGCTGCGGGCCGTGAAGGGGCTGGGGGCTGTGCTCAAGGTGGTTGTGGGGCCGGGGTTCGGGGAGGTGCGGAAGGTTCGGGGGCGGGATTCCGGGGGTGGGGACGCGGGGGTCGTGCGGGGGGACGAGGTGGGGTGCGGGGACTAGGTCGCGGGCGGGGGCCTGGGGTGGGGTGCGGTCGTGGTTGCGTGACGGCCGCCCCGGTGACGGGATCGTCACGGGGGCGGGGCGGTGGGCTGTCAGGCGTCCGTCGGGGCGACCCGGATCAGGTTGCCGTCCGGGTCCGCGACCACGAAGGTGCGGCCGAAGACCGCGTCCATCGGTTCGGTGACGGGGCGGGCGCCCTTCGCCGTCCAGGTCTTGAAGAGGTGGTCGATCGCGTCCGGGCCGTCCGGCACGGTGAGGCAGACCTCGCTGGTCCGGGGGGTCTGGGGGGTGGGGGTGTCGGCGTGGCTGCTCCAGAGGGAGAGGGATGCCTTGTCGCCCAGGGCGAAGGCGATGTAGCCGGGGGTTTCGAAGGTGGGGGTGCCGAGGTCGAGGAGGTCCGCGTAGAAGCGGGCTGCGGTGGGGGCGTCGGACACGTAGACGATGAAGGTGATCGAGGGGGACATGGAGGCTCCTTGGTCGGTCGGTGTGCCGAGGAGCTTGCCGGGGATACTTGACAGGGAGCGTCATGTTTTCGGGGCGGCTTCTCCGGGGTCGGCACGTGACCGCTTGCCCGCCGACCGGTGACGACCGTCTCCGTACCGTCCGTCCCATCCGTTCCTGATGTCACGTCCGCCACACTCTCCCCCTGTATGCGCATCGAGACTTTGTGTCGGCTTGGCAACAGGGGGGATCTGATTTTCCGACGGGGGTTGTATGGGGGACAGGGCCGACCGGCACACTGTGGCCATGAACGATTGGCCCGAGGGATGGTCCGGTGACAACCGGGGCGGACGTGGCAGCGCCGGCGGCGGCCACGGTTACGGCAGCGCGAGCGCACAGCCCGAGGGCGCTCGGGTGATGCGGCAGGTGCGCAGGGGCGGGCCGACGGCGCCGCCGGGGTACGGGGTGCCCGGACAGCAGCAGCCCTCGTACCAGGGGCAGCAGTCGTATCAGGGACAGGGGCAGCCCCAGTACCTGGACCAGGGCGGCGGGCCGCAGAGCGACGGGTACGACGGGTACAACACCGGCCAGGTGTACGGCGGTGGCGGCGGCCAGGGCGTCGGTCACGCCGGCTCCGGCCGCCCCGCGCCGAACTGGCGCAAGCGCATCAAGTGGGGCGCGATCACGCTCGCCGGCGTACTGATCGTCACGACCGTCGGGACGTACTTCTGGGCGGACGGCAAGCTCCGCCGCGAGGTCGACCTCTCGAAGGTGATCGACCGGCCGAGCGGCGGCGACGGCACGAACTACCTGATCGTCGGCTCGGACAGCCGCGAGGGCATGTCCTCGGAGGAGAAGAAGAAGCTGCACACCGGCTCCGCCGAGGGCAAGCGCACGGACTCGATGATGATCCTGCACGTCGGCGGCAACGGCGACACGCTGATCTCGCTGCCGCGCGACTCGGACGTGGAGCTGCCGTCGTTCGTCGGCTCGGAGTCCGGCAAGACCTTCCAGGGCACCGGCAGGCACATCAAGCTGAACGCCGCGTACGCCACGGACGGCCCCGAACTCCTCGTCCGTACCGTCGAGTTCAACACGGGCCTGCGCATCGACCACTACGTCGAGATCGGCTTCGCGGGGTTCGCGAACATCGTCGACGCGGTCGGCGGTGTGGACATCACCATCGACAAGGCGTTCAAGGACAAGTACTCCGGCGCCGACTTCCAGGCCGGCAAGCAGACGCTGAACGGCGAGGAGGCGCTCGCGTTCGTCCGTACCCGGCACGCGTTCGCCGCGTCCGACCTCCAGCGGACGAAGAACCAGCAGAAGTTCCTGGCCGCGCTGGCGCACGAGGTCGCGACGCCGACGACGGTCCTGAACCCCTTCGCGCTGTACCCGACGCTCGGCGCGGGCCTCGACTCCCTCATCGTCGACAAGGACATGTCGCTGTGGGACCTGGGCTCGATGTTCTTCGCGATGAAGGGCGTCAACGGCGGCGACGGCACGTCGATGAACATGCCGATCTCCGGGTCCAGCGGCGGCAACCTCGTCTGGGACAAGACGAAGGTCAAGCAGCTCGTCAAGGAGCTGAACAACGACGAGAAGGTCACCGTCACCAGTGAGTGAGCCCACCCCCGGCAGGCCCTTCGACGCGGTCCTGTGCGACGTCGACAACGTCGTCCGGCACTTCGACAGTTCCGGTGTCCACGCGCTGGAGCGCGCGGCGGGCCTGGCGGAGGGGACGACGTTCAAGGTCGCGTTCACCCCGGAGAACGACCTTCCCCTGCTGCTCGGCAGGATCACCGGCCAGGAGTGGGTCGCCGCCATCGCCGAGGGCCTGTCGGGTCTGGTCGACGAGTCCACGGCCTGGGATCTCGGCCGGGCCCTCCTGGAGTCCCCCTTCCACGCGGACGACGCCGTCGTCACCCTCCTGCGCCGCGCCCGCGTCCACGTCCCCCTGGTCCTGGTCACCAACGCGACGCTGGAGCTGGAGGCGGACCTCGCGGAGATGAAGCTGACCGACCTCGCCGACCATGTCGTCAGCAGCGCCCGCGTCGGCCTCGCGAAGCCCGACCCGCGGATCTACCGCCTCGCCGTCGAGCTGGCCGGGGTTCCGCCGGAGCGCTGCCTGTTCGTGGACGACACGCTGGAGAACGTCGAGGCGGCGCGGGCGCTCGGCATGGCGACGGTGCACTTCCGGGAGGCGGCGGACCTGGAGCGGGCGCTGGAGCCGCTGTTCAGGTGAGCGTGAGCGGGCCGGGCGGTGTTTTTCCGGCCCCCTGCCCGCAGGCCCTCTGCCCGCAGCCGGAGGAGAACGACCGGCGAAATCCGTGAAACTGCTGTGAATCTCTTGAGACTTCAAGCGGACCCCCCTTCCCCACCCGCCCCACCCGTAACAAGATGACGGTCTCTCGGGGGACTCGACCACTTCATTCGCGACCGTCATGCGCATGCCCTCGCCCCGCGGTCCGGCATGCGCGGGGGAAGGCCCACCTTGTCCCAGCACCACCCCGGCCGGCGCCGCAGAGCGGCCCTGCTCACTCCCGCCCTCGTCGGCGGCCTCGTCCTGGCGTCCGGCACACCCGTGCTCGCCGCGACACCGGACCAGACGCAGCCGACGCAGGCTCAGCCCGCGCCCGGCGCCAAGCAGAAGACGTACTCGGCCGGCATCTACTTCGTGCAGCTCGCCGACCAGCCCGTCGCCACCGACCCGGCGACCGCGGCGAAGCCCGGCACCCGGCTGAACACCGCGACCGACGCCGTCCGCGACCTCGTACGCCACCTCAAGCAGCAGCGTGACAAGGTCCTCGACGCGGTCGACGGCGTCAAGCCGCTCTACAGCTACCAGCTCCTCCTCAACGGCTTCGCCGCGAAGCTGACGGCGGCCCAGGCGAGCGAACTGGCCCGCACACCGGGCGTCCTGACGCTGACCCGGAACGTGATGAGCCACCCCCTGGCCACCACCACGCCGCAGGCGACCGGCACCCTGCCCGCCGCCGACACCGCCGACTTCCTCGGCCTGAAGAAGCCCGGCGGCCTCTACTCGAAGGTCCCCGGCGGCCAGGCCAACGCGGGCGCCGGCATGATCCTCGGCGACCTCGACACCGGCATCGACACCGCCAACCCGTCCTTCGCGGCGTTCCCCGGGACCGCCCCCGGACAGGCGGCCGTCAACGCCAAGTGGAAGGGCACCTGCGACCCGGGCCAGGACCCGGCGCACCGCGTCACCTGCAACAACAAGGTGATCGGCGCCCAGTACTTCAACAAGAGCATCACGGCCCCGAAGGCGAACGACTGGCCCTCGCCCCTCGACGGCGAGTCCCACGGCACGCACACCGCGAGCACCGCGGCCGGCGCGGCGAACGTCGCCGCGAACGTCCCCGACAGCGGGATATCCGGGACGGAGATATCCGGCATCGCCCCGGCGGCCCGGATCGCCGCCTACCGCGTCTGCTACACGGACGGCTGCGGGACCGTCGACATCGTCGCCGCGATGGAGAAGGCCGTCGCCGACGGCGTCGACGTCATCAACTACTCGCTCGGCGGCCCCAACACCGACCACGCGAACCGCCCCGAGTACCTGGCGATGCTCAACGCGGCCCGCGCCGGCGTCTTCGTCTCCGCCTCGGCCGGCAACTCCGGCGTCGGCACCGCCTCCAACGGCGTCCCGTGGGTGACCACCGTCGCCGCCTCCAGCCACTCCATCGGCTACCAGGGCACGGTGACCCTCGGCAACGGCAAGGCCTACCACGGCGTCAGCATCGCCGGCACCGCGGTGCCGTCCGCCCCGCTCGTCGACGGCGCCAGGGCCGCCAGGAGCGGCGCCGACGCGGCGAACGCGGCGCTGTGCATGCCCGACACCCTCGACCCGGCCAAGGTCAAGGGCGCGATCGTGGTCTGCGCGCGCGGCAACAACGCCCGCACCGACAAGAGCGCCCAGGTGAAGGCGGCCGGCGGCGCCGGCATGGTGCTGTACAACACCCTCGCGACCGACGAGGAGATCGCCGACGCGCACACCGTCCCCGCCGTCCACCTGAACAAGGCGGACGGCGAGGCCGTGAAGGCGTACGCGGATGGCTCCGGCGCCACCGCCGTCCTCGCCCCGGCCCGCGCCGTACGCCAGGAAGCCCCCGTCGTCGCCGGGTTCTCCTCCTCCGGGCCCGACCTCAACAGCGGCGGCGACCTCCTCAAGCCCGACATCACCGCGCCGGGCGTGGACATCGTCGCGGGCGTCGCCCCCGGCACCCCGGGCTTCACCGGGCAGCAGGGCATCATGTCGGGTACGTCGATGTCGGCGCCGCACGTCTCCGGGCTCGCCCTGGTCCTGCGCCAGCTGCACCCCACCTGGACGCCGATGGAGGTCAAGTCGGCGCTGATGACGACCGCGACCACCAAGGACTCCGCGGGCAAGCCGATCCAGCGGGCCGGCGGCACCGTCGCCACCCCGCTCGACTACGGCTCCGGCCACGTCGTCGCGACCAGCGCGGCCGACCCCGGGCTCGTCTACAACTCGACGGCCGTGGACTGGGTCGCCTACCTCTGCTCGATCGGCCAGGCGCCGGTCATGACCGACGGGCGCGACATCTGCGCCATCGCGCCGAAGATCGACCCCAGCGACCTGAACACGCCGTCGATCTCCGTCGGTGACCTCGCGGGCGCCCAGACCGTCACCCGGACCGTCACCAACGTCTCCGGCTCGGCCGGCACCTACACCGCGAGCGTCGAGACCCCGGCCGGCTACAGGGCGACCGTCACCCCGGCCAAGCTGACCGTCAAGCCGGGCCGCTCCGCCTCGTACAAGGTGACCTTCACCCGCACCACCGCCGCGTACGGCACGTGGGCGTTCGGGGCGGTCAGCTGGGCCGACGGGCACCACAAGGTGCGCTCCGCCGTCGCGCTGCGCGCCGCGCAGGTCAGCGCGGCCTCCTCGGTCACCGGGAAGGGCGCCTCCGGCTCCGTCCGGCTCGCGCCCAAGGCCGGGTTCGGCGGGACCTTCACCACCGCCGTGAACGGGCTCTACGCCGGTACGACGAAGACGGGCACCCTCAAGGGGGCCGGTGACGTCAACCCGTCCGCGCCGGGTCCGAACACCGCCGCGAGCACGTTCACCGTCCCGGCGGGCACCGCGCTCGCGCGGCTCGCGATCGTGTCGTCCGACTTCAAGGCGGGCAGCGACGTCGACCTGTGGGTCGTCGACAAGAACGGCAAGGTCGTCTCCTCCCCGGGCGCCGGCAACAACGAGCACGCCGACCTCGCGCCGGGCACCTACGACGTCTTCGTCAACCAGGCGATAGCGCCGGCCGGTTCCGGGAGCCAGACCTACAAGCTCCACACCTGGCTGATCGGCAAGACCGGCAAGCCCGCGCCGAAGGCGACGGCCACCCCGGCGTCGCAGAAGGCCGAGCAGGGGGCGGTGGCGAGGTCCACGGTGTCCTGGAAGGGCCTCAAGGCCGGCAACGTCTACCTCGGGCTCGTCTCCTACGGGGACGGCAGGAAGACGATCGGTACGACGGCACTGACGGTCACCCCGTAGCACCACCGCCGACAGGGGGCGGACGTCCGGTCACGGCACCGGGGGTCCGCCCCTCACCGCTTTCTGGCCACCCCCGCGAAGTGCGTCACCGCCCCGATGTCCGCGCCCGCACCCTCCGGGCGCCACCGCGTGCACGTCACCACGCCCGGCTCCAGCAGCTCCGCCCCCTCGAACAGGCGGATCACCTCCGCGCGGCTGCGCAACGTCATCGGGGACGCCCCCTGCGCGTTCCAGTACGCCACCGCCTCGCCCATCGCCTCGCCGTCGACCTCCGTCGTCGGGTGCGAGATGACGACGTGGCTCCCCGCCGGGACCGCGTCCAGGAGGCGGCGGACGATCGAGGCGGCCTCCTCCGTGTCGAGGACGAAGTTCAGGACGCCGAGGAGGGTCACGGCGACCGGGCGGGTCAGGTCCAGCGTCGCCGACGCCTTGCACAGGATCGCCTCCGGGTCGTGGATGTCGCCCTCCACGAACACCGCCGCGCCCTCCGGCGTGCTCGTCAGCAGCGCGTGCGCGTGCGCGAAGACGAGGGGGTCGTTGTCGACGCACACGACCCGGCAGGCCGGGTTCACCCGCTGCGCGATCTCGTGCGTGTTGTCGGTGATCGGCAGGCCCGTACCGATGTCCAGAAACTGCCGGATCCCCACGTCCCCGGCGAGGTGCCGGACGGCCCGCGCGAGGAACCTGCGGTCCGCCACCGCCGAGCGGGGCAGGGCCGGGACCAGCGCGACGATGTGGTCACCGACCTCCGCGTCGACCGGATAGTGCCCCATCCCGCCGAGCCAGTAGTTCCATATCCGGGCGGAATGCGACACATCGGACCGGAAGTGAGAAGTCCCGAGCATGGGGACCAAGGTAGATCCGGAACGGGCCCTTCGGGGTCAGCTTTCGGACACTTGTTTCCAACTCAACACCTTCACAAGGTGCTTCGTCTCCCCACGGGCGAGCTCACCCGGCGATCCGGCACAGGCAGAACGGGTGTCCGGCAGGGTCCAGGAACACCCGGAAATCGTCCTCGTCCACTCGTCGTACGGGCCTCGCCCCCAGTTCCAGCGCCCTGCGTTCCGCCGCCTCGACCTCCTCCCACGTCTCCCCCGCGTCGACGTCCAGGTGGAACTGCTGCTGGTCGTGGGGCTGCGAGGGCCAGACGGGGGGTACGTGGTCCGGGGCGAGGTTGAAGGCGAGGCGGGGGCCGTCGGGGACGTGCAGGACGATCCAGTCGTCCGACTCCGCCTCCGGTTTGCCGCCCAGCAGTGCCGCGTAGAACTCCGCGAGGGCCGCCGGGTCGGGGCAGTCCACGACGACCGAGCGGAAACGTCCGACAGCAGACATGGGGAGACCTCCTAGGCTCGACGCTCCGACAGGCAGAACGGGTGCCCCGCCGGGTCCAGGAGTACACGCCAGGGGTGCCCGTCGGGCGCGTGGGGCGGGCGGGTCGCGCCGAGGGCGAGGAGGCGTTCCTCGGCCGTGTCCAGGTCGTCGACGTCGAAGTCCAGGTGGGACTGCTGGGGGACGCCGGACTGGTCGGGCCAGGTGGGGGCGCGGTAGAAGGCGGCGAGTCCGGCGGGGTCGGCGCAGTCGAGCGTCACGGCGGTGAGTTTCATGGGGTCCCCTCGTACGGAGTCCCCGGCATCATCGACGCCGGGGACCGCGGAGGGGAACCGGATTACGGGTTACGGCAGGTTGCGGGCCATGACGATCCGCTGGACCTGGTTCGTGCCCTCATAAATCTGCGTGATCTTCGCGTCCCGCATCATCCGCTCGACCGGGTAGTCCCGGGTGTAGCCGTACCCCCCGAGGAGCTGGACGGCGTCGGTGGTGACCTCCATCGCGATGTCCGAGGCGAAGCACTTGGCGGCGGCGCCGAGGTAGGTGAGGTCGGCGTCGAGGCGTTCCGAGGCGGCTGCGGCCTGGTAGGTGAGGGCGCGGGCGGCGGAGATCTTCATGGACATGTCCGCGAGCATGAACTGGATGCCCTGGAAGTCGGCGATGGCCTTGCCGAACTGCTTGCGTTCCTTGACGTAGTTCTTGGCGTAGTCGAAGGCCCCCTGGGCGACGCCGAGGGCCTGGGCGGCGATGGTGATGCGGGTGTGGTCGAGGGTCTTCATCGCCGTGGCGAAACCGGTGCCCTCCTCGCCGATCATGCGGTCGGCGGGGATGCGGACGTTGTCGAAGTAGACCTCGCGGGTCGGGGAGCCCTTGATGCCGAGCTTCTTCTCGGGGGCGCCGAAGGAGACGCCCTCGTCGGACTTCTCGACGACGAAGGCGGAGATGCCCTTGGAGCGCTGCGTGGGGTCGGTGACCGCCATGACCGTGTAGTAGTCGGAGACGCCCGCGTTGGTGATCCAGCGCTTGACGCCGTTGAGGATCCAGTGGTCGCCGTCGCGGACCGCGCGGGTCTTCATGCCGGCCGCGTCGGAGCCGGCCTCGGGCTCGGAGAGGCAGTACGAGAACATCGCGTCGCCCTTGGCCAGGGGGGCGAGGTACTTCTTCTTGAGGTCCTCGGAGCCGGAGAGGACGACCGGGAGCGAGCCGAGCTTGTTGACGGCCGGGATCAGGGAGGAGGAGACGCAGGCGCGGGCGACCTCCTCGATGACGATGACGGTGGCCAGGGCGTCGGCGCCGGCACCGCCGTACTCCTCCGGGACGTGCACGGCGTGCAGGTCGTTCGCGACGAGGGCGTCCAGCGCCTCCTGGGGGAAGCGGGCCTCCTCGTCGACCGCGGCGGCGTACGGCGCGATCTTGGCCTCGGAGAGCGCGCGGACCGCGTCGCGGAGCATGTCGTGCTCCTCGAACGGGCGGTACAGGTCGAAATCAGCCGATCCGGCCAAGGTCATTCACTCCAGACGACGCTAATTACCGTTAAGTAACTCAAAGTTTAGGGGGCTGCCCCCGGGACGGATACGTGAGCTACGCGACAGGGGGGAATGTGCCCGGTGAGGGCGCTGAATACGCCCCGACTATGCTCAGGCAGCGCATGTCCGGACGTAACCCTGTGGAGCCCTCATGAGCCTCAAGATCACGGTGATCGGCACCGGCTACCTCGGCGCGACGCACGCGGCGGCCATGGCCGAGCTGGGGTTCGAGGTCCTCGGGCTCGACGTGGTCCCCGAGAAGGTCGAGATGCTCCAGCGGGGTGAGGTCCCGATGTACGAGCCCGGCCTCGAAGAGCTGCTGCGGGCGCACGTCGCCGGGATCGAGGGGTCCTCCGGGCGGCTGCGGTTCACGCTCGACTTCGCGGAGGCCGCGGCGTTCGGGGACGTCCACTTCGTCTGCGTCAACACGCCTCAGCGGCACGGCGAGTACGCCGCGGACATGTCGTACGTCGAGTCCGCCATCGCCTCTCTCGCGCCGCACCTCGACCGGCCGACGCTGGTCGTCGGGAAGTCGACGGTGCCCGTCGGGTCCGCGGAGCGG
Organism: Streptomyces niveiscabiei; assembly: GCF_033794345.1. NCBI lineage: Bacteria > Bacillati > Actinomycetota > Actinomycetes > Kitasatosporales > Streptomycetaceae > Streptomyces > Streptomyces niveiscabiei. The sequence goes on along the minus strand of NZ_JARAYJ010000042.1, from coordinate 53,857 downwards.
CTCGCCGCGTACCTCGCCGAGCACGCGCCCGCCGGGGCCGGCGCCGAGCTCGCCTGGAACCCCGAGTTCCTCCGGGAGGGGTTCGCCGTCCAGGACACGCTGCGGCCCGACCGGCTCGTCGTCGGGGTGCGCAGTGAGCGGGCCGAGCGGCTGCTGCGCGAGGTGTACGCGGCGCCGGTCGCCGCCGGGACGCCGTTCGTCGTCACCGACTTCCCCACCGCCGAGTTGGTCAAGACCTCCGCGAACTCCTTCCTGGCCACCAAGATCTCCTTCATCAACGCCATGGCCGAGGTGTGCGAGGCCGCGGGCGGGGACGTCGCGAAGCTCGCCGAGGCCATCGGGTACGACGACCGGATCGGGCACAAGTTCCTGCGCGCCGGGATCGGGTTCGGCGGGGGGTGCCTGCCCAAGGACATCCGCGCGTTCATGGCCCGTGCCGGGGAGCTGGGGGCCGACCAGGCGCTGACCTTCCTCCGCGAGATCGACTCCATCAACATGCGGCGGCGGGGGCAGATGGTGGAGATGGCCCGCGAGGCCCTGGGCGGCGGCGCTTTCCTCGGCAAGCGGGTCGCCGTCCTCGGCGCGGCCTTCAAGCCCGACTCCGACGACGTCCGCGACTCCCCCGCCCTGAACGTCGCCGGGCAGATCCACCTCCAGGGCGGTCAGGTCACCGTCTACGACCCCAAGGCGATGGCCAACGCCCGCCGGCTCTTCCCGACGCTGGGGTACGCGGAGTCCGCGCTCGACGCCGTCCGGGGCGCCGACGTCGTCCTCCACCTCACGGAGTGGCGCGAGTTCCGGGACCTGGACCCCACCGCGCTGGGCGAGGTCGCCCGGGAACGGCTGATCCTCGACGGCCGCAACGCGCTGGACCCGGAGGTGTGGCGCAAGGCGGGGTGGGTCTACCGGGCTATGGGGCGGCCTACGGCTTGAGGGGTACGGGGGTTCAGGGGCCGGGGGGCGTTGGTCAGTACTGCTTCGGTTCGTGGCCCTTGAACATCGTGTAGGCCATGTCCGTGATCATGTTCTCGCGGTTGAGGATGCCTCGGGTGGGGTGGGGGTAGTCGGGGGGCAGGCCCTCCTCCACCAGGGAGACGACCTCGCCGAAGGTGTAGGGGATGCCGGTCTGGCTGACGAGGCTGGCGATGCGGATGAGCGCTTCCTTCGTGCGTGCGCGCAGGTCCTCTACGAGGGCGTCATGGTCCATCTCGGTCATGGGGACACGCTAGCCAACTGCGGGGCGGCGGGGGGCCGGTGTGGGGAAACGCCGGTCCAAAGGGTGAGGGCGGGGGTGGTGGTGGGGCTACGGCGGGGGGTGCGGTGGCTGTCGGGCGCCGACGCCCTCAGCCGCCCAGCTCCGGCGCCCTCGGCTGCCCATCTCCGGCGTCCTCGGCTGCCCATCTCCGGCGTCCCCGCAGTCCAGCCCTCGGCTGTCCCGCTGCCTCGCCTTCAACCGTCCGGCTCCGCGGCCCTCGGGCTGATCAGTTCCGCCACCCCCGCAGTCCCACCCCCACAGTCCCAGTCCCGTAGCCCTCGCCCATCCGGTTCCGGCAGCTCCACCCCCTCCGGTCCCGGCCTCCCTGCCCGTCCAGTTCCGCAGCCCTCAGACCATTCAGTTCCGCCGCCCCCGCAGCCCCCGCCCGTTCGGTTCCGGCGCCCTCGGTCGTCCCGTCCCGGCCTCCTTCCCCGTCCAGCTCCGCGGCCCTCGGGCTGTTCAGTCCGGCGCCCCGCCCATCCGGTTCCGGCAGCTCCACCCCCTCCGGTCCGGCCTGGCCTACCCGTCCAGCTCCGGTGCTCCCGCCCGTCCCGCTCCGGCAGTTCCGCCCCTCCAGTCCCGGTCGCCTTACCCGTCCAGCTCCGTCGTCCTCGCCGGAGGCTGTTCGCGGCGGTGTTGGGCTGTTCGGGAGAGGAAGTCGGCGCTGCGCAGGACGCGTTGGAAGTTGTCCCAGGTGAGGAGGGCGATGTCGGGGTCGGGCCAGCCTCGGTGGAGGAGTTCGGTGATGAGGTGGGGGTAGGCGGAGGGGTCGGGGAGGGAATCGGGGTGGGCGGAGGGGGAGTCGTAGGCGCCGGAGAGGGCGACCGAGGCGGGGCCGGCGATGGCGCGGATGTGGTCGAGGTGGTCGGCCACGTCGGTGAGGGCGGGGCCGGTCTGGTCCGCCGTGAGGGGAACCATGCAGACGCCCTTCGCGCGGCCCAGCGCCGCGAGCAGCTCGTCGGAGAGGTTGTCGGGGTGGGGGCGCAGCGCGCGGGCGGCGGAGCGGGTGCACAGGACCGGCGCCTTGGACAGCGCGAGCGTGCGGGCGATCGTCGCGTCGGAGGCGCCGGAGAGGTCGGCGATGACACCGAGCCGGTTCATCTCGCGCACGACCTCCTCCCCGAACCGGCTGAGCCCTGCCTCGCTGGCCCAGCCGGTCCCGGCGAGGGTGAGGACGCGCAGTCCGAGGGTGTGCAGGACGCGCAGCACGGCGAGGGAGTCGTCGAGGGCGGGGGCGCCGGCGGGGCCGAGGAGGACGGCGACGCGTCCGCAGTTGCGCGCGTCGATGACCTGCCCGGCGGTGCGCGCGGCGCGCAGTCCCTCGGGGTGGGCGGCGACGACCGTACGGACGAGGTCGAGCTGTTCCAGCGTGGCGGTCACCGCGCTCCTGGCGTCCTCGGGGAGGTGCAGGGCCCACAGGACCGCGCCGACCCGGCCTTCCCGGAGCCGGGGGATGTCCGTGTCGACGGCGCTCTCGCCGAGTTCGAGGTCGTACCAGGGCAGGTCGCGCAGGGCCCGGGGCAGGGTGCCGTACCCGTCGGCGACGGGGTGTTCGGCGAGGATCTCGCGGGCGCGTGCGAGGGGGTCGCGGGTGTAGGGGACCTCCTGCGCCGGGCCCTCGTCGAAGGGTTCCTCCAGCGGCAGTCCGCCGACCTCGGTGGTGGGGTGCAGTTCGTCCTGGAGGTCTGCCATGAGGGGGCTCCGTACGTCTGGATCGGCGTCGTGATCAGCAGTACGGCCCACCGTCGCACGGGGTGGGGGAGGTCACCCGGTGGATGGGGCGTTCGGGGGTACGCGACCTGTTTTCGGGTCCCCGGGGTCGTAACCCCGGGTCGTACCCCCGGGGTCGTCCCCCGCTACCTCCCCGGTACTACGCGCCCCCGTCCAGGTCCTCGATCCGCGCGTACGACGGACCCCGTACCCCCTGGGTACCCCGTGCCACGTCCTCCGCCGCCCCCAGTACCCGTACCGCGTTCTGCCAGGTCAGCTTCGCGAGGTCGGTGCGGGACCAGCCCCGGTCGAGGAGTTCCGTGAGGAGGTTGGGGTAGCCGGAGACGTCGCGCAGGCCCTCGGGGGTGAAGGCCGTGCCGTCGTAGTCGCCGCCGATGCCGAGGTGGTCGACGCCGGCGACCTCGCGCATGTGGTCGAGGTGGTCGGCGACCGTGGAGACCGTCGCGACGGGGCGCGGGTGCGCCTCCTCGAAGGCGCGGTGGACGGCCATCGCCTCGGGCGTGGTGGCGAGGTGGTGGAAGCCGTGCGCGCGCATGTTCTCGTCGGCGGCGGCCGTCCAGTCGACCGCCGCCTGGAGGACGAACTTGGGGACGAACGTCACCATCGCCATGCCGCCGTTCGCGGGGAGGCGTTCGAGGACGTCGTCGGGGATGTTGCGGGGGTGGTCGCAGACCGCGCGGGAGGAGGAGTGCGAGAAGATCACCGGCGCCGAGGTCGTGTCCAGCGCCGCGCGCATCGTCGTCGCCGCGACGTGCGACAGGTCGACGAGCATGCCGAGCCGGTTCATCTCGCGCACGACCTCGCGGCCGAACGCCGTGAGCCCGCCGACGTTCGGTACGTCCGTCGCGGAGTCCGCCCACGCGATGTTGTCGTTGTGGGTGAGCGTCATGTAGCGGACGCCCAGCGCGTACAACCCCCGCAGCGTGCCGAGGGAGTTGGCGATGGAGTGCCCGCCCTCCGCGCCCATCAGCGACGCGATACGGCCCTCCCCGCGCGCCGCCTCCATGTCCGCGGCGGTGAACGCGGCGCGCAGGACGTCCGGGTGACGGTCGATCAACTGCCGTACGCAGTCGATCTGTTCGAGCGTCGAGGGCACCGCGTCCGGCAGGTCGGACCGCACGTACACGGACCAGTACTGCGCCCCCACCCCGCCCTCGCGCAGCCGCGGCAGGTCGGTGTGCAGGTGGGCGTCCTGCCGTACGGCGATGTCACGCGCGGCGAGGTCGTAGTGGACCTGTTCGCGCAGCGCCCAGGGGAGGTCGTTGTGCCCGTCGACGATGGGGAACTCGGCGAGGAGTTCCCGGACTTGAGCCTCGGAACCGCTCACCGCGCCGCTCCCCTCCCCGCTCACTTGCCGAACCCGAAGGACCCCTTGGCCCCCTCGACCTTGGCCCGCAGCCGCTTGCCCTTCTCCGTCGCCTGGTCGTTCAGCTCCTGCTGGAACTCCCGCATCCGGCCGAGGAGTTCCTCGTCGTGCGCGGCGAGGATGCGCGCGGCGAGCAGACCGGCGTTGCGGGCGCCGCCCACGGACACGGTCGCCACCGGCACGCCGGCCGGCATCTGCACGATCGACAGCAGCGAGTCCATGCCGTCCAGATACTTGAGAGGGACGGGTACCCCCACGACCGGCAGCGGTGTCACCGACGCCAGCATGCCCGGCAGGTGCGCCGCTCCCCCGGCCCCCGCGATGATCACCTTCAGCCCGCGCTCGGCCGCCCGCTCGCCGTACGCGATCATCTCGTGCGGCATGCGGTGCGCGGAGACGACGTCCACCTCGTAGGCGACCTCGAACTCGTCGAGCGCCTGGGCTGCGGCCTCCATGACGGGCCAGTCGGAGTCCGACCCCATGACGATGCCTACGACGGGGCCTGCGACGGGGCTCATTCGGTGATCGTGCCTCTCAGGTATCCGGCTGCGTGACGGGCGCGCTCCAGCACGTCGTCCAGGTCGTCGCCGTAGGTGTTGACGTGGCCGACCTTGCGGCCGGGCTTCACGTCCTTGCCGTACATGTGGATCTTGAGCTGAGGGTCGCGGGCCATGCAGTGCAGGTACGCGGAGTACATGTCGGGGTAGTCGCCGCCGAGGACGTTGACCATCGCCGTCCACCGGGCGCGGGGGCGGGGGTCGCCGAGGGGGAGGTCGAGGACCGCGCGGACGTGGTTGGCGAACTGGGAGGTGATCGCGCCGTCCTGGGTCCAGTGGCCGGAGTTGTGGGGGCGCATCGCGAGTTCGTTGACGAGAATCCTCGAAGACCCGTCGTCCTCGCGGGTCTGGAAGAGTTCCACGGCGAGGTGGCCGACGACGCCGAGTTCCTTCGCGATCGTCAGGGCCATCTCCTCGGCCTTGAGGGCGAGGCTCTCGTCGAGGTCGGGTGCGGGGGCGATCACCGTGTCGCAGACGCCGTTCACCTGCTGCGACTCGACCACCGGGTAGGCGACGGCCTGGCCGTGCGGGGAGCGGACGACGTTGGCGGCGAGCTCGCGGACGTAGTCGACCTTCTCCTCGGCGAGGACCGGGACGCCCGCGCGGAAGGGGTCCGCCGCGTCCTCGGGGCCGTCCACGACCCAGACGCCCTTGCCGTCGTAGCCGCCGCGCACGGTCTTGAGGACGACCGGGAAGCCGTCGCCCTCCGCCGCGAACGCCGCGACGTCCGCCGGGTCCGTCACGATGCGGTGCCTCGGGCAGGGCACGCCGATCTCGGTCAGCTTCGCGCGCATCACGCCCTTGTCCTGGGCGTGCACCAGCGCGTCCGGGCCGGGGCGGACCGGGATGCCGTCCGCCTCCAGGGCGCGCAGGTGGTCCGTGGGGACATGCTCGTGGTCGAAGGTGATCACGTCGCAGCCCCGCGCGAAGGCGCGCAGCGTCTCCAGGTCGCGGTAGTCGCCGATGACGACTTCGCTCACGACCTGCGCCGCCGAGTCCTGGGGGGTGTCACTGAGGAGCTTGAACCTGATGCCCAGCGGGATGCCCGCCTCGTGCGTCATACGCGCGAGCTGGCCGCCGCCGATCATGCCGACTACCGGGAACGTCACGCCCCTAGGGTATCGGCCGGGCCGGGCGGGCGGTCGTTCGCACCTCTTACTGCCGGTTTTCCTGGCTCATACCCCGTGTTTCCCCACTGCTTCCCGAGCTGTTCCCAACCCGTGAGGTCGACCACAGGAAACCTCCATCGGGGGTGGTTAGCATGGCTGGGTTGACGAAACCCAACCCGGACGGGGGCTTGTACGAGCATGGAACACGGTTCCACGGGGCATGCTTCCGGTTTGCGCCGCATCGGCCGCGAAGTCGCGAAGTTCGGTGCGGTGGGAGGGGCCGGGCTGCTGGTCAACCTCGCCGTCTTCAACCTGGTACGGCATGTCACCGACCTCCAGGTCGTCCGGGCCAGCGTCATCGCCACGGTCGTCTCCATCGTCTTCAACTACGTCGGGTTCCGGTACTTCACCTACCGCGACCGCGACAAGGGCGGGCGTACGAAGGAGCTGACCCTCTTCCTCCTCTTCTCGGTCATCGGGATGGTCATCGAGAACGGGGTGCTCTACGTCGCCACGTACTCGTTCCACTGGGACAGCCCGTTGCAGAGCAACATCTTCAAGTTCGTCGGCATCGGGATCGCCACGCTGTTCCGCTTCTGGTCCTACCGCACGTGGGTGTTCAAGGCACTCCCCGCGAAGGAGGCCGTGGCCGGCGCGGAGGCGTTCCTGGAGCAGCGCTCCGCGACGGCGGCACGGGTGAGCGAGCGGGCGTAGAGGGGGTCGCCTCCCAGCGCACCTCGCCTCCCAGCGCACCTCGCCTCTCAGCGCGCCGTCGCTCCCTACCGCACCGTCGGCTCCTCCGCCTCCGACTCCTTCTTCAGCGGGGCCGTGCGGGAGAGGAACAGGCCGAAGACGGGGGGCTGGGCCTGGAGCATCTCCAGCCGGCCGCCGTCCGCCTCCGCGAGATCGCGGGCCACGGCCAGGCCGATGCCCGTCGAGTTGCGGCCGCTGATGGCCCGCTCGAAGATCCGGGCCCCCAGGTCCGCGGGGACGCCCGGGCCCTCGTCCGTCACCTCGATCACCGACTGGTTGCCGGTCACCCGGGTGCGGAGGGCCACGGTGCCGCCGCCGTGCATCAGGGAGTTCTCGATCAGCGCGGCCAGCACCTGGGCCACGGCTCCCGGCGTCCCCACCGCCTGGAGGTGGCGCTTGCCGGAGCTGACGATCGCCCGTCCGACCGAGCGGTACGCCGGGCGCCACTCCGCCAGCTGCTGCTGGATGACCTCGTCGAGGTCGAAGGAGACCGCGTTGCCCGTGCGGGGGTCGCGGGAGTTCGTCAGGAGGCGTTCCACGACGTCCGTCAACCGCTCCACCTGCGCCAACGCCACGTTCGCCTCCTCCTTCACGGTCTCCAGATCGTCGGTGAGGGTGATCTCCTCCAGCCGCATCGACAGGGCCGTGAGCGGTGTACGGAGCTGGTGGGAGGCGTCGGCGGCGAGCCGGCGTTCGGCGGTGAGCATGCGGCCGATGCGTTCGGCGGAGGAGTCCAGGACGTCCGCGACCCGGTCCAGCTCGGGGACGCCGTACCGCTTGTGCCGGGGGCGGGGGTCGCCGGAGCCCAGGCGTTCGGCGGTCTCCGCGAGGTCGGTCAGGGGGGAGGCCAGCTTGTTGGCCTGGCGTACGGCGAGCAGGACGGCGGCGATGACCGCCAGCAGCGCGACGAGGCCGATGATCAGCAGCGTACGGCCGACCTCGCGGGTCACCGCCGACTTGGGCTCCTCGACCCGTACGGTCTCCCGGCCCTCCCCGCGCTCCTCGGCGTGGATGACCTCGCCCTCGGGCTTCTCCCCGATCTCGATCGGCGCCCGCCCCGGGATCCGGATCACGGCGTACCGGTCCTGTGTGACCTGGTCCCGCAGTATCTCGGAGGTCACGTCCTCCGATTCGAGCAGCCGGCTGTCCACGATCCCCACGAGCCGCACGGCCTCGGAGTCGACGCGTTCCTGGGCGCTGTTGCTGATGGTCCGGCTCTCGACGATGACGAGGGAGACCCCGAAGACGGCGATGACGACGAGGACGACAGCGAGGGTGGACTGGATCAGACGACGACGCACAAGATCTCTCCGTACGACTACGGCGTTACGCGCGTAGCGCTCAGCTCTTCTCGAACCGGAAGCCGACCCCGCGCACGGTGGCGATGTACCGGGGGTTGGCGGCGTCGTCACCGAGCTTCTTGCGCAGCCACGAGATGTGCATGTCCAGCGTCTTCGTGGACGACCACCACGTCGTGTCCCACACCTCGCGCATCAGCTGGTCGCGGGTCACCACGCGCCCGGCGTCCCGCACGAGGACCCGCAGCAGGTCGAACTCCTTCGCGGTGAGCTGGAGTTCCTCGTCCCCCATCCACGCCCGGTGCGACTCGACGTCGATGCGCACGCCGTGCGTGGCCGGCGGCTGCGCGGGCTCGGCGGCGCCGCGCCGCAGCAGCGCCCGGACCCGGGCCAGCAGCTCGGCGAGGCGGAACGGCTTGGTGACGTAGTCATCGGCACCCGCGTCGAGCCCCACGACCGTGTCGACCTCGTCCGCGCGGGCGGTGAGGATGAGGATCGGCACGGCGTGGCCCTCGGAGCGCAGCCGGCGGGCGACTTCGAGGCCGTCCATGCCGGGCAGTCCGAGGTCGAGCACGACCAGGTCGATGCCGCCCTGCATCCCGGCGTCGAGCGCGGTGGGTCCGTCCTCGCGCACCTCGACCTCGTACCCTTCCCGGCGCAGGGCTCGGGCCAGCGGTTCCGAGATGGACGCGTCGTCCTCGGCTAGCAGTACACGGGTCATGAAGCTGATGGTAGACCGCGCGGGGCGTGGCCAGGGGTGTGATCAGCCTGACTGTTTCTTACCAAGGGGCAAGCAGGGGCATCCCGGGCGCCCCGGGGGGCTCACAGGATTGGTCCGTACCTTGTGATCCGCGCCTCAAACGCTTCCATTTCGCCCCCTACTCTGCCGTAAGGTGGCCAAACGCCTGTTGCACTGCGGGGACCTTCGGTGAAGAAGCCGGGGGTCCTTTTTCGTGCGTACCGGTGCAAGCGACCTGTAAACAGCAGCAAGGATCCACCATGGCGTCCAGCCTGACGAAGGACTCGGCACGGCCGGTGACCCCCGGCGCCGAGCGCACCTTCTTCGGCCACCCGCGCGGTCTGGCCACGCTCTTCCTGACGGAGATGTGGGAGAGGTTCTCCTACTACGGCATGAGGGCACTGCTGCCGCTCTACCTGGTGGCGCCGGGCGGTATGCACCTGAGCGCGGCGACGGCGACGGCGATCTACTCCGTCTACCTCTCGCTGGTGTACCTGCTGACGCTCCCCGGCGGCTGGTTCGCGGACCGTGTCCTCGGCCCGCGCAGGACCGTCGCCCTGGCCGGCGTGATCATCATGCTGGGCCATCTGTGCCTGGCCCTTCCGGCAGCCGCGAGCTTCTACGGCGGTCTCGGTCTCGTGGCCATCGGCTCGGGTCTGCTGAAGGCCAACATCTCGACCATGGTCGGCCACCTGTACGACGGCCCGGACGACCCGCGCCGCGACGGCGGCTTCACGCTCTTCTACATCGGCATCAACATCGGCGCGTTCGCCGCGCCACTGACCATCGGCACCGTCGGCGAGAAGGTCGACTGGCACTTCGGCTTCGCGCTGGCGGCGGCCGGCATGGCGTTCGGCCTGGCCCAGTTCCTGCTCGGCACCCGTCACCTCGATGAGCGCAGCAACGTCGTGCCGACCCCGCTGTCCGCCGCCGAGAAGTCGGCCATCCTGCGCAAGGCTCTGATCTGGCTGGCGGTCGCCGCCGTCTTCTACGGCGCCGTCGGCTTCTCCGGGCACTTCACCGAGAGCTGGGCGATGAACCCGCTCATGGCCCTCGGTCTGATCGTGCCGGTCATCGTCATCGGCCGGATCAAGCGGGACAAGGACCTGTCGGCGGTCGAGCAGTCGAAGATGTCCGCGTACATCTGGTTCTTCGTCGCCGCCGCCGTCTTCTGGATGATCTACGACCAGGGGGGTTCGACCCTCTCGCTGTTCGCCAAGAGCAAGGTCGACAACTCCGTCTTCGGCTGGGGCTTCCCGGTCTCCTGGTACCAGTCGGTCAACCCGGTGATGGTCATGGCGCTGGCGCCGGTCTTCGCGTGGCTGTGGCTGTGGCTCAACCGGCGCGGCCAGGAGCCGAGCACGATCGTGAAGTTCTCCGCGGGGCTCTTCCTGATCGGTGCCTCGTTCTTCCTCTTCCTCGCGCCGCTGTCGATCGCCGAGGACGGGCACAAGGCGGCGGCCCTGTGGATCGCAGGGATCTACTTCGTCCAGACAGTCGGCGAGCTGACTCTCTCCCCCGTGGGTCTCTCCGTCACAACCAAGATGGCTTCCGAGAAGTACGCCTCCCAGATGATGGGCATCTGGTTCCTCGCCGTCTCGGCGGGCGACTCCGTCACGGGCCTGCTGACCTATCCCGGAGCCGGTGGGGTCAACCTCGACAAGATGGGCTTCGTCGCCCTCGAAGCCGTCCTCGCGGTGATCGCGGGTGGCTCGGTGTGGATGTACCGCAAGCGCGTCAACTCCCTCATGGGCGACGTCCGCTGAGGCTGCCGTACGTCGCGGGAGGGCCGTCCCCTGAGGGGGGCGGCCCTCTCCGTGTCTACCGCGTCTTCCGCTTCGGCAGGAACGTGAACACCGCCCCGCCCAGCAGAACCGCCGTCCCGGCGACCAGGCCCAGCGCCTTCAGGGCGCCGTGGTCCCCGGAGCCGGTGTTCGCGAGGCCGCCGGTGGTGGAACCGCCCGTGGTGGAGCCGCCGCTCGTGGAGGAGCCGCCGGCGGCGCCGCCCTCCTGCTTCTCGGTCGTCAGGGTGAGGGAGACCAGGCTCTGGTCCGGCTCGCAGGTCGTCTTCGTGCCGAGCGCCTCGATGAGCAACTCCCCTGGTGCGAGCGTCGATTCACCGGTCGCGCCGGGTTTGTAGGTGCCCTTCAGGTCGGGGATCTCGATGGGGGCGCCGGTCTTGATCGGGGCGGAGTTCAGGGGCCCTTCGACGTGGACCGTCCCCGAGTCGGCGCCGCCGAGCTTCACCTCCATGGACGGCTTCACCGAGCCGGCCGGGATGTCGGCGGGCGAGTTCATGACCGACTTCTTGAACTGGACGGTGAGGTCGTAACTCCCGCCGTTCTTCTTGGCGTTGATCTGGACGGGCGAGGTCGCCTTCTTCTCGCCGAGCGGTGACTGGCAGGTGTAGGGGACGTCGACGACCTTGCCGGTGAAGTCGGTCGGCTCGTCCGAGGAGGGGGCGGAGACGGAGGGCGAAGGGGACGGCGAGGTCGACGAAGTCCCGGTGGGGCTCGGCGAGTTGCTCGAACTGCCGCTGGGGCTCGGCGAGTTGCTCGAACTGCCGCTGGGGCTCGGCGAGTTGCTCGAACTGCCGCTGGGGCTGGGGGAGTTGCTGCCGCCCCCGGTCACCGTGATCGTCGCGGCCGGCGACACCGCCTGGGTCGGCGCGCAGTTCGTGTTCGTCCCCATCGCGTTGACGACGTACGCGTCCGGCGTCAGCTTCACCTCCCCCGGTGCCGTCAGCTTCAGCGTCCCCTTCATGTCGGCGAGGACCATCGCCCCGCCCTTGGGGATCGCCGGGTTCTCGCGCGGCCCGGTCATCGCCACGTCCCCGCTCTGCGCGCCGGACACCTTCAACGTCCCCGACGGCTGTACGGAGTTGGCGGGCAGGTCGATGATGTCCGGGTTCTTGGACGCGGCCTGCGTGAACTTCCAGACGACGTCCACGGTGTCCCCGGCCTGTGCGGTGGCCGGCGCGGTGATCTGCACCTTGGTGGTCCCGTCGACGGGCGGTATCCCGGCCGGGGGGACGCAGTGGGTGGTGTACGACACCTCGGCGGCCATGGCGGGCACGGCCGCGAGCCCGAACAGCGCGCCCGTCCCGACCGCGACCACTGCGACGGCCGCTCTCCTGGTGGCTCTCACATCATGCCCTTCCTGCTCGGGGTCGTTCGGTCGTCGTGCGGTGCGGAGAGGCGGCCCTGGGTGTCGGGGGAGAACCACGGCAGGGTCGGGCTCGTGGCGGTGGCGCTCGGCGGCGGCTCCGGCCTGCGGATACGCCGGCGCAGGCGCCGTACGGCGCTCCGCCTGCGGTGCGGGCGCGGGCGGACCTTGTCGACGATCGCCATCCCGATGCGGAACAGCGCCGAGGGGACGACGATCGCGGCGAGCGCCCAGAAGAGGACGACGCCCCAGGGCCGGCCCACGTCCCAGGGCCGGTCGGCGAGGACCTTGCCGCCGTACCGCAGGGAGACCGTGTAGTCGCCGTGCGCCCCACTGGCCAGCTCGAACGGCAGCTCCAGGCGGGCGCGTCCGCCGGGCGCGAGGGTGCCGTCCCACTGGTGGTCGTCCCACTGGGGCGCGAACACGCCGTGTGCGGTGCCGACTTGGAAGACGGGGTTGTGGACGGGCGTCGTCCCGGCGTTGCCGACCGTGACGACGAGCTTGCGGGCGGGGGGTGCGCCGAACCAGGTCAACAGGCCGCTGGAGCCCTTGAGCTGAGGGTCCGTCAGGACTTTCAGCGTGCCGGTCGGCGACTCCTGGGGCAGCGGCTTCTCCTCGTGCCCGGCGACCTTCAGGGCGGCGTCGGCCTGCGCCTTGCGGCCGGTGGCCGTCGCGACGTGGACGACGCACGGGCAGGGCACCGGCGGTCCCACGACCGGGAGTTCGCGGCTGAACCTGCCCCGCGCGTCCGTCGTCACGGCCCGGCCGTCCGCGTTGGCACAGGAGTTGGTGCCGCCGAGCACCCCCCTCGCCGGGCTCGACTGCCCGCACAGCAGCAGCGTCAGCAGCGTGTTCGCCGGCCAGCCCGCCCCGCTGACGGTGACCGGACTCCCCTTGCCCGCCTCCGGCTTGCCGAGCTGGACCGTCGGCCCCGACGCCGCCCGCGCCGTCCCCGGCACCGTCAGGCACAGCGCGAGGGCGGCGAGCAGCGCGGCGGCCCTTCTGACGGGCACGGCCCTAACGAGCACGGCGCGTCAGCCACAGGGCGCCGGCGGCGCCGGTCAGCAGGATCGTCCCGCCGAGCGTGCCGAGCGCGACGAAGGAGTCCTCGGGGCCGGTCTGCGGGAGCTGGGGCGCGGGGGTGTCCGGCGCGGGGCCCGAGCCCGCCGTCACGTCCAGCGTCAGGGACGCGCCGGGTGAGTTGGTCGGCGTACACGTCGTCGTCGTACCGAGCGCGACGATGGTCAGCACACCGGGGGTGAACGTGACCTTCCCGGACGCCTTCGGCGTGTACGTCCCGCTCAAGTCGCTGATCTTTATCGGGGTGTCGGCCGGAATCGCCGCCTGATTGGCCTCCCCGGTGACGGTGAGGGTGCCGTTGTCCGCGCCGCCCAGCTTGACGGTGGCCTTCGGCTTCATGGCCCCCGCGCCCAACTCCACCGGGCTGGACGAGACGCCCTTCTGCCACGACATGGTGATGCGGTAACCGCTCCCGCTCTTCACGCCCTTGATGTCGATCGGAGAGACGGCACTCTTCGGTCCGATCGGCGTCCGACAGGCGTAGTTGACGTCGACGACGGCGGCGGAGGCGCCCGGCGCGAGCACCATCACCCCCACCCCGGCGAGAACCGCGCCCGCCGCGAGCACGCCACTCCGTTTCCGCTCGGCCACGATCCCTCACCCCTGACGCCTCATCAGATTCGGTGCGTCAAGGTACGCCGGGCGGCTTGAGGAGGGAAGGGAAACGGCGGTGCGGAGTGTGACGGCGATCTCCGCCCAGACGACTTTGCCGTCCGGCAGCGCGCAGGACCCCCAGCGGGCCGCCACCCCCCGGACCAGCAGCAGCCCCCGCCCGCCCTCGGAATCCGCGTCCGGCACGGCCGGCACGGGCTTCTTCGGCGAGCCGTCCCCCACCTCGACGACCAGGCCGGTGCGCAGGCCGAGCAGACGCACCGTCACGAGGGCGAGGTCGTCCGGGGTGGCCAGGACGGCGTTGGTGACGAGTTCGGAGACGACGAGAAGGGCGTCGTCCTCGACGGGCCGGGCGGGCCACTTGGCGAGGGCGAGGCGGGTGAAGTCGCGGGCCAGGCCCACCGAGGAGGGGGCGGCGGGGAGGGAGAGGCGGTCGGCGAAGCGGGGCCGCTGGGAGAAGTAGAAGGGGACGGTGTCGCCCTGGCCCTGGATCACGCGCGCTCTTCCAGACTCACGACCTCCACGCGGGCGTGCTCGGCGGTCAGGATCATCGCGTCCTGGAGCGCCCGGCTGAAGGCCAGGTCGCGGTAGGACGGCACGAGCAGGTGGTGGGACTCGGCGCGCAGGATGGCCTCGACCGTCTCGGCGAAGGCGTCCACGCGGCCGTCGGCGAACTCGAAGTAGACGGTCGCCAGGGCGAAGCCGTTGGCCTCCGCGTAGACCGTCATGACGTCCTGCTTCCGCTTCACCTCCTCGTCGCTCATGTCGTCGGGAACCCGCATGTAGCCGAAGATCAGCGGCTTCATGGCCCTGCCTCCTTGCCGTCACGCTCACGGACGGTGCTTGTTCCGTCCCCTTTCGTGACGAGTGAAGCACCGTGATAACTCTGGATGCAATGTTTCATTTAGAAAGAATCGCTTCTCGATTCTCGAATTCTTGTACGCCATTGCGTAATGAAACTGCCCGCGCTTACATATCAAGTGCACGGGGTATTCGGACTGTTGGAAGGTGGGGACACGTGACAGGGGTTACCGGCTCGACGGTTCCGCGCAGGCAGCTCGGCCGTCACCTGCGTGAGCTGCGCAATCGCGCACGCCTGACGGCTCGGGCCGCCTCGACCAAGCTGGAGTGGTCGGAGCCGAAGCTGTGGCGCATCGAGACCGGCCAGACGTCCCTGCGCAGCCTCGACGTGGAGGCCATGTGCAAGGTGTACGGGGCGCCCGCCGAGTTGACGCAGGCGCTGATGGGCCTCGCGAAAGAGACGAAGAGCAAGGGGTGGTGGCACTCGTACGGGGATGTGATCCCGGAGTTCTTCGACCTCTACGTGGGGTTGGAGGAGGCGGCTTCCTCCCTCCAGTGGTACGAGTCGCAACTCGTCCCCGGGCTGCTCCAGACACCGGACTACGCTCGCACGTTGATCCGGGCCTACGACCCCGAGCGGGACGAGGAGGAGGTCGAACGGCGAACGCAGGTGTCCATCACCAGGCAGGTACTGCTGACCCGGGTGACGGATGCGCCCAAGGTCGATGTCGTGCTCAACGAAGGCGTGCTGCACTGTCCTGTGGGCAGCCCGAAGATCATGGCCGACCAGTTGAACAGGCTGGCGGACCTGAACGACCTGGACAACGTGAGCATCCGCGTCGTGCCCCACTCCGTGGGCCTGCACAAGGGGATGACGTCCGGCCCGTTCGTCCTCATGCGCTTCCCGACCACCAGTGATGGCCGGGACACCGAACCGCCCACAATCTACGTGGAGGGGTTCACGGGGTCCCTGTACCTCGACAAACCCCATGAGATCGAGCGCTACGACACGGCGTTCAAGGACATCTGGGGCTCGGCGCTGGACCAAGCGGGCAGCACGAGCCTCTTCAAGAGGGCAGCGAAGGAGCAAGGAAAGTGAACAGTGCCGACCTGACAGGCGCGGTCTGGCGCAAGAGCACCCGTAGCAACGGCAATGCGAACTGCGTCGAGGTCGCCTTCCTCGGCAACGGACAAGTCGCCGCGCGCGACACCAAGCACGACGGTCAGGGTCCCGCCCTGGTCTTCACGGCCGGCCAGTGGGCCGCCTTCACGGGCGGTGCCAAGCGGTCGTAGGCGAGTCGGAGCGCGCCCGGTCCCCCGGTGGGCCGGGCGTGCTTCGCGTTACGCGGGTGCCCCCACCTCGGCCCACACCGTCTTGCCGGAAACCCCCTGCGCCCGTACGACCCCCCAGTCGAGGCACAGGCGCTGCACGATGAACATGCCGTGTCCTCCGGGCCGCCCCGCGCGGTGCGGGGTGCGGGGGGCGGGCTGGCCGGTGCCCCGGTCCGCGACCTCGACCCGGATGACCTTGTTGTCGCAGGAGAGGCGGATCTCATCGGGGCCCCCGGCGTGCAGGCACGCGTTGGTGACCAGCTCGGAGACGACGAGGAGCACGTCCTCGGCCGCCGCGCGGCGGTCCGCGCCGGACGCCGGGAGCCAGCCCCACGCGTACAGCGCCTGCCGGGCGAAGTCCCGGGCGAGCGGTACGACGCCGCTCGCGCCGTCGAGACGCAACCGCCGGACACCCTCGCCGGACGGCTCGTCGCCGGACGGCACAGGCACAGGGGGCCGGGTGGTGCTCATCAGCGCTTCACCTCACCAGTTTGACCGGTTCCAGAGGCACCAGGTCGTTCTCAGGGCCGACGGCACCCGCTCCCGCGCGGGTTCGTACACACGTGCCGCCGACATGTTCACGAAGTCTCCTGCCCGGCGCGGCGTACGGAACACACTCCGGCGGGCGGGCAGTCTCAGCCGTCGGCGGCGGGGCCGGGCAGCGCGTCGGCGACCGTGGCGTGAACGGTGAAGACGGCCTCGGCGCCGGTGATCTCGAAGACCCGGGCGACGACCGGCTGCATCCCGGCGAGGTGGACGCCACCGCCGGTGGCCTCCGCCTTGAGGCGGGCGCCGAGCAGCACGTTCAGCCCGGTGGAGTCGCAGAACTCCAGCCGTGAGCAGTCGATGACGAGACGGCTGAAACCCTTCGCCAGACACGCGTCCAGAGGTTCGCGCAGCAGCTCCGCGGTGTGGTGATCGAGCTCACCCGAGGGGGTGACGACCGCGCTGGAGCCCTCTTCCCGCACCTCCACCAGCAGCCGGCCCGACTGTGCGCTGCCGACCGTCCCGTGGTCCATGCCGTCATCTCTCCCGAGGTCGTCGCCGCGTACCGATGCTCTCGAACACTACGCCTTGTACACCGGCCCCGGACACCCGAACAACCGCACCAAGCTTGACAAAAAGGACATATGATAGTTGCGGTGGGGTCGGGGAAGCAGGTAGGGCTAGTAGGAAGCCCCGTTTCCCGGGGAAACGATCCGGACGGCCTCGGAGGCGCCGCACACCGCAGTCCACATGTACTGGCTCCGGCAGCCATTCGCCACACCTGCCGAGAACGATGGAGGACGACATGTCACCCCGGCTCGACGCATCCCGGCCCCCGACGGCGGCGTCGACACCCCCACCGGAACAGCTTGATCCCCACGACCTCGATCCCCTCGCGGATCTGCCCGACATCCCCCCGTACGACGAGATCGGCGCGGTCGACGCCCGCGCGCTGTCCAAGACGCTCTTCACCCGCCTCGAAGCCCTCGAAGAGGGCACCCACGAGTACGCGTACGTCCGCAACACCCTCGTCGAGCTGAACCTCGCGCTCGTCAAGTTCGCCGCCTCGCGCTTCCGCTCCCGCAGCGAGCCGATGGAGGACATCGTCCAGGTCGGCACGATCGGGCTGATCAAGGCCATCGACCGGTTCGAGCTGAGCAGGGGCGTCGAGTTCCCCACCTTCGCCATGCCGACGATCGTCGGCGAGATCAAGCGGTTCTTCCGGGACACCTCCTGGTCCGTGCGCGTGCCGCGCCGGCTCCAGGAACTGCGGCTCGAACTCGCCAAGGCGGGCGACGAACTCTCCCAGCGGCTCGACCGCTCCCCCACCGTCGCGGAGCTGGCCGAGCGGCTCGGCATCTCCGCCGACGAGGTCGTCGAGGGAATGGCCGCGTCCAACGCGTACACCGCCTCCTCCCTCGACGCCCAGCCCGACGAGGAGGAGACCGAGGGCGCGCTCGCGGACCGGATCGGGTACGAGGACCACGGGCTCGAAGGCATCGAGTACATCGAGTCGCTGAAGCCCCTGATCGCCGAACTCCCGCCCAGGGAACGGCGGATCCTGTCGCTGCGCTTCGTCGCCGGGCTCACGCAGTCGGAGATCGGGGAGGAGCTGGGGATCTCGCAGATGCATGTGTCGCGGCTGCTGGCACGGACGCTGGTGCGGCTCAGGAAGGGACTGACCGTAGAGGAGTGACTCCGGTCATACCTCTTGTGTCCCTTTCCGCCACACCCCCTTCACCAACGGCACCCCCGGCCGGTACGCCAAGTGCACGTGGCTCGGGGCGTCCAGGAGGATCAGGTCCGCCTGGGCGCCCGGGGTCACCCGGCCCACGTCCGTACGCCGCAGCGCCGCCGCCCCGCCCGCCGTCGCCGACCACACCGCCTCGTCCGGCGTCATCCCCATGTCCCGTACGGCCAGCGCGATGCAGAACGGGACCGAGGACGTGAAGGACGACCCCGGGTTGCAGTCCGTGGAGAGCGCGACCGTCGCCCCCGCGCCCAACAGGCGCCGCGCGTCCGGCCATTCGGCCCGCGTCGAGAACTCCGCGCCCGGCAGCAGGGTGGCCACCGTGTCGCTGTTGGCCAGCGCGTCGACGTCCTCGTCCGTGAGGTGCGTGCAGTGGTCCGCGCTCGCCGCGTCGAGCTCCACGGCGAGCTGGACGCCCGGCCCGTACGTGAGCTGGTTCGCGTGGACGCGGGGGTGGAGGCCCTTTTCCTTGCCCGCCGTGAGGATCGCCCGCGCCTGGTCGCCGTCGAAGGCGCCCTTCTCGCAGAAGACGTCCACCCAACGGGCGTACGGGACGCAGGCGTCGAGCATCTCGCCGGTAACCAGAGCCACGTACGCGGCGGGGTCGTCGGCGTGGTCCGGGGAGACGATGTGCGCGCCCAGGTAGGTGACCTCGTCGGTGTGGCGCGCGGCGAGGCGCAGGGCGCGGGACTCGTCCTCGACGGTCAGGCCGTAGCCGGACTTGGTCTCCATCGTGGTCGTGCCCTGGCGCAGGGCCTCGGCGAGGTAGCGCGTGAGGTTGGCCTCCAGCGCCTCGTCGGTGGCCGCGCGGGTCGCGGCGACCGTCGTGCGGATGCCCCCGGCGGTGTACGGCCGTCCTGACATGCGCGCGTTGAACTCGGCGGTGCGGTCGCCCGCGAAGACGAGGTGCGAGTGGGAGTCGACGAAGCCGGGGAGGACGGCCCGGCCGCCCGCGTCGACCCGATTGTCAGTGGCGGGTGCTTTGCTGGTCTCACCGGTCCACACGATGCGGTCGCCGTCAATGACGACGGCCGCGTCCTGGATCAGTCCGAGTGGGGAGTGGTCGCCCAGGGAGGGGTCGTTGGTGACAAGAGTGCCGATGTTCGTGATGACGGTCGTCGTACCGGTCGTGCTGTTCGCCTGGTTCGGCCCGATGGGGCTGCTCGGCGTGGTGGGGGCGTTCATGGCGTCCTCGTGGGTTGCGAAGGTCAGGAGCGCAGGTCGGCGACGGCCGCCGCGAGAGCTCGCGGGACGTCCGGTACGGCCTGGTGGGCCCCGTCCCGTACGACGTGCCGGCCGCCCACGACCGTATGGCGGACATCTGCCGCCGACGCGGCGAATACGGCCGTCTCCGCGCCCAGCCGCGGCAGCGGGCCCGCGGTTCTGACGGAGTCGAGGGCGATCGTCGTGAAGTCCGCGAGGGAGCCGGGGGCGAGGGTGCCGCAGGTGTCCCAGCCGAGCGCGGCGTGGCCGTCGGCCGAGGCCGCCCGCAGGAGGGCGGCGGCCGTCCAGTGGCCCCGGGTGCGGGTGCGCAGGCGCTCGTCCAGCTCCATCGCCCGCGCCTCCTCGAAGAGGTCGATGACGGCGTGGCTGTCGGAGCCGAGCGAGAGCGGGGAACCGGCTCGCTGGAGGGCTGCGGCGGGTCCGATGCCGTCGGCCAGGTCGCGTTCCGTCGTCGGGCACATGCAGGTGCCGGTGCCCGAGCCGCCGATCAGGGCGATGTCGTCCGCCGTGAGGTGGGTGTTGTGGACGCCGGTGGTGCGGGCGCCGAGGACGTCGTGGTCGGCGAGGAGCTGCGTGGGCGTGCGGCCGTGGGCGGCCTCGCAGGCGTCGTTCTCGGCGGTCTGCTCGGAGAGGTGGACGTGGAGGGGGGCCCGGCGATCCTGGGCCCAGGCCGCGACGGTCGCGAGCTGGTCCGCCGGGACCGCCCGGACCGAGTGGATCGCCGCGCCGATCCGGGCGTGATCCTGTTCCTTGAGTTCTGCACAGCGTGCCGCCCAGCTCTCCGCGTCGCCGTCGGAGAAGCGGCGCTGGTGCCGGTTCGGGGGCTCGCCGAAGCCCGCCGACAGGTAGCAGGCGTCCAGCAGCGTGATCCTGATCCCGGCGTCCGCCGCCGCCTGGATCAGGGCCTCGCCCATCGCGTTGCGGTCGGCGTACGGGGTGCCGTCCGGGGTGTGGTGCACGTAGTGGAACTCGCCGACCGTCGTGATCCCGGCGAGCGCCATCTCCGCGTACACCGCCCGCGCCAGCGCGTGGTACTTCTCCGGGGTGAGCCGGTCCGCGACGCCGTACATCACCTCGCGCCAGGTCCAGAACGTCCCGGACCCGACCTGGACCGTGCCGCGCAGGGCCCGGTGGAAGGCGTGGCTGTGCGCGTTCGCCAGGCCGGGGAGGGTCAGGCCCCGCAGCACCTCGGCGCCCGGGGGCGGCGCCTCGACGCCCTTGTGCACGGCCGTGATCCTGCCGTCGGCGACCTCCAGGGCCACGCCCGGTTCCACCGCCGGGTCCAGCCAGGCGTGCTCCAGCCAGTACGTCGTCATGCGCGGGCCAGCCCTTCCAGTACGTCGGCGAGCGCCTGCACCCCGGCCACGCAGTCGTCCTCCGTCGCGGACTCCGCCGGGGAGTGCGAGACGCCGGTGGGGTTGCGCACGAACAGCATGGCGGTCGGGACGCGTCCCGACAGGATCCCGGCGTCGTGTCCCGCGCCGGTGCCGAGGACGGGGACGGTGAGGCCGGTGTCCTTGCCGAGGATGCGGGCCAGCTCGTCGCGCAGGGCGTGGTCGAACTCCACGACCGGCGTGAACGACTCGCGGACGACGTCCAGTTCGACGCCGTGTTCCCGCGCGTACGCCTGCGCGGCCCTCTCGATGCCGGTGACCACCGTGTCGAGGGTCTCCTGTCCGGCCGCGCGGGAGTCCAGCCAGCCGCGTACGAGCGACGGGATCGCGTTGACGCCGTTCGGCTCGACGGAGATCTTTCCGAACGTGGCGACAGCGCCGGCGAGCCGCGCTTCCCGGCGTGCGGCGAGCACGGTCTCCGCGTACGGCAGCATCGGGTCGCGCCGGTCCACGAGGCGGGTCGTGCCCGCGTGGTTGGCCTCGCCCCGGAAGTCGAACCGCCAGCGCCCGTGCGGCCAGATGGCGCTCGCGATGCCGACCTGGTCCCCGGAGAGGTCCAGTGCCCTGCCCTGCTCGACGTGCAGTTCGACGAAGGCGCCGATGCGGTCGAGGCGCTCGCTGTCGGCACCGATGCCGTCGGGGTCGTACCCGGCGGCTTCCATCGCCTTCGGGAGGCTGATCCCGTCGCCGTCGACCAGCTGATGGGCCTGCGCGAGGGTCAGCTTCCCCGAGGTGAGCCGGGACCCGACACAGGCCAGCCCGAACCGGGCGCCCTCCTCGTCCCCGAAGTTGACGATGCCGAGGGGCTTGCCCAACTCGACACCCCGCGCCCGCAGTTCATCGAGCGCGGCGAAGGAGGACACGACCCCGAGCGGCCCATCGAAGGCCCCTCCATCGGGAACGGAGTCAAGATGCGACCCGGTGACGACAGCGTCCCCGATGGCCGGATCTCCGAGCCAGGCCCACTGATTCCCGTTCCGATCAACCTCGTACACCAGCCCCCGCAGTTCCGCCTGCTCCCTGAACCAGACCCGGCAGTCGGCGTCGGCGGGGGTCCAGGCGAAACGCCGGTAGCCGTGGGAGTCGGGGTGGCGCCCGATGGGGTGGAGCTGGCGCCACATCTCCTGGAAGGAGGGGGGCGTCGCGGACCTCGGCAACACGGACGAACCTCCGTCCCTCACGCGTCCCCGCCTTCGCGCATCGGGATGCGTACGCCCCGCTCGTCCGCCACCGACTCCGCGATGTCGTAGCCCGCGTCGACGTGGCGGATGACGCCCATGCCGGGGTCGTTCGTGAGGACGCGGCGGATCTTCTCGCCTCCCAGTTTCGTGCCGTCGGCGACCGTGACCTGGCCCGCGTGGATCGAGCGGCCCATGCCGACGCCGCCGCCGTGGTGGAGGGAGACCCAGGAGGCGCCGGAGGCGACGTTGACCATGGCGTTGAGGATCGGCCAGTCGGCGATGGCGTCGGAGCCGTCGAGCATGGCCTCGGTCTCGCGGTAGGGGGAGGCCACCGAGCCGGTGTCCAGGTGGTCGCGGCCGATGGCGAGGGGCGCTGCCAGCTCGCCGCTCGCGACCATGTCGTTGAAGCGCTCGCCGGCCTTGTCGCGCTCGCCGTAGCCGAGCCAGCAGATGCGGGCGGGGAGTCCCTGGAAGTGGACGCGTTCGCCGGCCATCTTGATCCAGCGGGCCAGGGACTCGTTCTCGGGGAAGAGGTCGAGGATCGCCTTGTCGGTCTTCGCGATGTCGGACGCCTCGCCGGAGAGCGCGGCCCAGCGGAAGGGGCCCTTGCCCTCGCAGAAGAGGGGCCGGATGTACGCGGGGACGAACCCGGGGAACGCGAACGCGCGGTCGTACCCGGCGAGCCTGGCCTCGCCGCGGATGGAGTTGCCGTAGTCGAAGACCTCGGCGCCGGCGTCCATGAAGCCGACCATGGCCTCGACGTGCCGGGCCATGGACTCGCGGGAGCGGGTGGTGAACCCGGCCGGGTCCTTCGCGGCGTAGGAGGCCATGTCGTCGAAGTCGACGCCGACCGGGAGGTAGGCGAGCGGGTCGTGGGCGGAGGTCTGGTCGGTGACGATGTCGATGGGGGCGCCCTCGGCGAGCATCTGCGGGAGCAGCTCGGCGGCGTTGCCGAGGAGGCCGATGGACAGCGGCTTGCGCTGGTCGCGGGCCTCGGTGGCGAGCCGGAGCGCGTGGGCGAGGTTGTCCGCCTTCACGTCCAGGTACCGGTGCTCGATCCGGCGCTCGATGGCACGCGGGTCGCAGTCGATGCAGATCGCGACGCCGTCGTTCATGGTGACGGCGAGCGGCTGGGCGCCGCCCATCCCGCCGAGCCCGGCGGTGAGGGTGATCGTCCCGGCGAGGGTGCCGCCGAACTTCTTCGCGGCGACGGCGGCGAACGTCTCGTACGTCCCCTGGAGGATGCCCTGCGTGCCGATGTAGATCCAGGACCCGGCGGTCATCTGGCCGTACATGGTCAGCCCGAGGGCCTCCAGGCGGCGGAACTCCTCCCAGTTCGCCCAGTCGCCGACGAGGTTGGAGTTGGCGATGAGGACGCGCGGCGCCCATTCGTGGGTCTGCATGACGCCGACGGGCCGCCCGGACTGGACGAGCATGGTCTCGTCCTGCTTGAGGGTCGTGAGCGTGCGGACCATCGCGTCGAAGGAGCGCCAGTCGCGCGCGGCCTTGCCGGTGCCGCCGTAGACGACGAGCTTGTCGGGGTGTTCGGCGACCTCGGGGTCCAGGTTGTTCTGGAGCATCCGCAGGGCGGCTTCCTGCTGCCAGCCCAGGGTGTTCAGTCCGGTTCCGCGGGGGGCTCGAACGGGCCGGGGTCCTGACATGGGCTGCCTCCTGGGACACGTCATCGATATTCCGGTTCTATTCACATCCTGGCTAGCTGAATAGAACTAGTCAATAGGGCGGGGAACCGACACGCACGCCGTACGGGTGTTTGGCTGGAAGGAGGGGCACACCCGGGCGCGAGCCGGGGCATGCTCCGGCCGACGAAGACACCGGTACCGGACCACCTCGACGGGGGCTGATGTGCGGCAGGCGGCAGACAGGCAAGCGGTGGACGACGCACGGGCGGCGCGCCGGGACGACGCGGTCCGCGCGGCGGTGGAGCAGGGCCTGCTGGGCCCGGACGCCCCGCTCGTGGGCCTCCTGGACGTCACCGGCATCAGGGAGTCGGCGGCGGAGCTGACGGCCGCGTTCGACGCCGTCGTGGCCCCCGGCACCCCGGTCCTGCACGCTTTCGCCGTCAAGGCCACCCCTCTGGTGCCGGTCCTGCGCCTGCTGCGCGAGGCCGGCCTCGGCGCCGAGGTCGCGAGCCCCGGCGAACTCGCCCTCGCGCGCGCGGCGGGGTTCACCCCGGAGACGACCGTACTGGACTCCCCCGCGAAGACCCCGGCGGAACTGCGCGAGGCTCTCGCCCTGGGCGTCGCGGTGAACGCGGACAACCCGCAGGAGCTGGCCCGTATCGACGCACTGCGGCGCGAGACGCCGGGCGCCTCCCCGATCGGCCTGCGCGTGAACCCGCAGGTCGGCGGCGGCACGATCGAGTCGACCTCGACGGCCACCCCCACCTCGAAGTTCGGTGTCGCCCTGCGGGACGAGGGCGCGCGCGAGTGGGTGATCGGCGCGTACGCGGAGCGCCCGTGGCTGACCCGCCTGCACGCGCACACCGGCTCGCAGGGCGTACCGCTGACCCTGATGGCGCGCGGCGTGGCG
Source organism: Streptomyces niveiscabiei (assembly GCF_033794345.1). Taxonomy (NCBI): domain Bacteria; kingdom Bacillati; phylum Actinomycetota; class Actinomycetes; order Kitasatosporales; family Streptomycetaceae; genus Streptomyces; species Streptomyces niveiscabiei. Next base: position 29,474 of record NZ_JARAYJ010000042.1, on the reverse strand, counting down.
GAGGCGTACGCGCTGGTCGAGGAGATCAACCGGCGCGTCGGCCGCCGCCAGATCGACACCGTGGACATCGGCGGCGGCCTGCCGGTGAACTACGGCTCGGAGGAGACCGCGCCGACGTACGCGCAGTACGCCCGCCTGCTGAAGGAGGCCGTGCCGGGCCTGTTCGCCGGCCGGTACGGGCTGGTCACCGAGTTCGGCCGCTCGCTGCTGGCCAAGCAGGGCACGGTGGTGGCGCGCGTGGAGTACGCGAAGAGCGCGGGCGGCCGGCGCATCGCGGTGACGCACGCGGGCGTCCAGGTCGCGACCCGGACCGTGTACATGCCGGGCTCGTGGCCGCTCAGGATCGCCGCGTACGACGCGAAGGGCCGCGCCAAGGGCGGCCCCGAGACCGTGCAGGACGTCGCGGGGCCCGCCTGCTTCTCGGGCGACCTGCTGGCGCGCGGGCGTTCGCTGCCGCTGCTCGAACAGGGCGACTACGCGGCGGCGCTGGACACGGGCGCGTACTACTTCGCCCACCACTACGCGTACAACTCCCTTCCCCGGCCCGCGATCTACGGGTACGCGCCCGGCGCGGACGGCCGTACCGGGTTCGCGCTCGTCCGCGCCGCCCAGACGACGGCGGAGATCCTCGCCGAGGCCGGCGGGGCGTACGGCGACGCGCTCACCACCCTGGGCGTTCGATAAACCCGAAAAGCAGGCAAACTCACCCACCCTAGCTTGCCGTTGGCATTTTCACCGGGAAAATTCCAAACACCTCACCCGTCGCACACACGGTCTGTAGCGTCTCCCTCACTCAGCCGTAACCGAGGCGGGAGGGGTCCGCGGTGCCCGGAATCGACGAGTGTCTGCTGGAGGCCATGCGCCTGCCCGGAGCCCGGGGCGCCGCCCTGGTCGACTGGACCAGCGGTCTCGCGCTGGGCTGTGTCGGGGAGTTCCCCGGCGGGGACGCGGAGGCGGCGGCCACGGAGGCCGCGGAGCTGGCCCGACTCGCCGCCGAGCAGCGGGTGTTCGCGCCGGAGTCCGGCGAGGGCGACGACGACCCCTCGGTCGAGGACCTCATCATCAGCAACCGCGACAGCTACCACCTCCTGCGCTTCGTCCGCACCGACTTCGACAGCAGCGTCTTCCTGCACGTGTGGCTCGGCCGCCGCGACGGCAACCTCGCGCTCGCGCGCATCCGGCTCGAAGAGATGGCCGGGAAGCTGGTGCTGGGGTGATGGCCGTCGTGGCGCCGCTCCCCGTCCGCGAGCACGTGACCGGCGCGGTGGCCCCGCTCCTCGCCCGGCTCGCGGCCGAGGAGGCGAGCGGGGTGCTGACCCGGGACAGCGGCGCGCTGCACCTGGTCCGGGGGCGGGTGGTGTACGCCGAGAGCTCGGCGGCGCCGGGCCCCGAAGCCCTCCTCGGCACCCGCGAGAACCTCCAACTCCTCGTCCGGGACGGGCGGTTGCCGCGCGGCGCCGCGGAACTCTCCCTGCTGGGGGCGCTCTTCGACGCCGCGTACTTCACCCTCACCCCGGGCGACGCCCCCGCCCGCTTCCGGTACGACCACACCGGGTACGACCCCGGCCCCGTACAGCCCGTCGACGCCGGGCTCCTGGACCGCGAGACACGCCGGCGCCGGGCCCTGCTGGACCGGCTCTGGCCGGACGGCCGTACGGACGACGCGCCCCTGCGCCTCGTCGACCCCCACCCCCCGCCACGCCGGCTCCCCGCGCGCAGGCGTGCCGTCCTCGCCGAGGTCGACGGGGAACGCACGGCCACCGGGATCGCGCACCGGCTCGGACGGCGGGCGTTTCCCACGCTGCTGGACGTACGGCGGCTCGCGGCGGCGGGGCTGGTGACGGCGGCACCGCTCGCCCCGCCAACTCCCGTACCCGGCACGGCGGTTCCGGACGACGACCCCCAACTCGCCCTGCTGAAAAGGCTGAGAGATGCGCTGGAGGCCCTTTGAGCGGCAGCGACCGCAGCCCGAGAGGACGGACCTGATGGATGCTCACGAGGCCGGGATACTCGACGAGTTGAGGCGGCTGAGGGCCTCCGTGCCCCAGCTCACCGGCGCGCTCGCGGCCAGCGTCGACGGGCTGGTGCTCGCCGCGGACACGCCCGGGGTCGAGCCGGAGGGGGTCGCCGCGCTCACCGCCGCCGCGCTCGGCGTCGCCGTACGCCTCACCGACGAGACCGGGCAGGGGGAGCTGCGCGAGCTGCTCGTGCGCGGGGTGTACGGGTACGTCGCCACGTACGCCGCCGGCGAGTCCGCCGTGCTGACGCTGCTGGCCCAGGACCGGGTGAACGTGGGCCGGCTGCACCTCGAAGGACGGCGGACCGGCGCCCGGATCGGGGAGTTGACGGACGCGGCGGCCAAGGAGAACGCGGCGGCGAGGACGCGGGCCGCGAAGAAGACCAGCGCGAAGAGGACCAGTACGCCAGGGGCGGCCGAGAGCACGCCCCTCCCCGAGCTCCCCCCACTCCCCCCACTGCCCGCCCGACCGGCGCGCACCCCCACCGACGACACGCGTGCCACCACCGAGAGTTGAAAGGAACCCAACGACCATGGCCAACACCGAGACCGCCCTCAAGGAAGCCCTCGCGTCCATCGAGGGGGCCACCGCCGTCGCCCTCGTCGACTACACGAGCGGCATGGCCCTCGGCACGCTCGGCGGCAGCAAGAGCTTCGACCTCAACGTCGCCGCCGCCGGCAACACGGACGTCGTCCGCGCGAAGATGCGGACGATGGAGCACCTCGGCCTGAAGGGGCAGATCGAGGACATCCTCATCACCCTCTCCGACCAGTACCACCTCCTGCGCCTCCTCAGCGGGCGCGGCGGCAACGGGCTGTTCCTGTACCTCGTGCTGGACTCGAAGCGGTCCAACCTGGCGATGGCGCGGCACCAGTTGAAGCGGATCGAGGAGGAGCTGGAGGTCTGAGAGGCGTACGCCTCAGGCTCCGGCCGTGGTGCGGCGGCGCGCTCCTCCGGGGGCCGCGTCGCCCGCCGCGACGCCTGTCGTGCGGTACGCCTTCACGGCCTTGCCGGCCGGGGCGCCGCCGTATCGGCCGAGCCAGTCGACCCGTACCCACAGGAGCTCCCCCTCGGTCCGTTCCCGGCGGCCCAGCCAGGCGGACTTGAGGCGCAGGCCGGTGCCGTAGCCGGCGACGAGCAGGCCGGGGGCCGCCGGTACGGCGAAGGAAGCGGTGATCGCGAGGGCGAGGGCGAGGAGGAGCCACCAGCGGTTGCCGTGGCGCCAGTTGCGTACGGTGACCGCGCGGTCCTGGAGCACGTCGTGCCTGCCCGCGCGCGCGGCGCCCCGGGCGAGGGTGACGTACCGCTTGCGCCGGGCGTACGCCGTGACGGCGGCGGCGACGATGAACAGCGCGGCGCCGGCGAGCACCCCGATCCGCCGCCCGGTGATCCCGGGCACCAGCACTCCGACCCCCGCGGCGAACACCCCGCACCACCACCACGGCCCGGCCCCCGCCCGCACGACGACGGCGACCCGCGCCAGCCCTTGTCCCCCACGCACCATGCCACTCGCCTCCTCGTCACCGACGCCCTTGCCCGGCGGAAGCTACCGAGCGAACGTGAGACGAGTCTGAGAGCGGGCGGGGTTACGCCCGCCGCCCCGGGAGACGGGTGCACCCGCCCCGCCTCACTCCACGAACAACCCCCGCGCCACCGCCCCCGCGTCGAACTCCTCCAGCCTCGCCTGCGCGTCCGGCAGGTCGTCGCACATCGCCTCCAGCAGCACCCGCCCCAGCAGCATCGGCGCGCAGGCCGTGTCGAAGGCCAGCCCGGTGCCCACGGCCGCCGGAAGCAGGAGGTCCGACGCCTTGGCGACCGGCGCGAACGCGGAGTCGGCGACGGTGACGACCGTGAGGCCCGCGCTCTTCGCGTACGTCAGGGTGTCGAGGACCTCCTTCGGGTGACGCGGCAGCGCGAAGCACAGCAGCGCGCTCGCCCCCGCGCGGACCGCCGCGTCGATGCGGTCCTGGAGCATGGAGCCGCCCTCGTCGAGGAGCCGGACGTCGGGGTGGACCTTGGCGGCGAAGTAGGAGAACCCGTACGCCTGGGAGGCCGCCGCGCGCAGGCCGAGGACCGGCAAGGGGCGGGAGGCCGCGAGGAGTTGCCCGGCGCGCTGGACGGGCGCGGGGTCGGCGAGGAGCTCCGCGAGGTGCCGGAGGTTCTCGATCTCGGCCTCGACGGCCTGCTGGTAGGCGTTGTACTCCCGCGAGGAGGCGGCCCGGTCGCCCGGCGCGACCTCGCGGAGGTGGCGCCGCAGGGCGGGGTACCCGTCGAACCCGAGGGCCACGGCGAACCGCGTCACCGACGGCTGGCTCACCCCCGCCAGCTCCGCCAGCTCGACGCTCGACAGGAACGGCACGTCAGCGGCCCGCCGGACCATGCTGTGCGCGATCCTGCGCTGTGTCGGCGTGAGCCGGTGCCCCTCGAAGAGCGTCTGGAGCCGGGCGGCGGGGCCCTCGGACACGCTCATTCTTGTGCTCCCCCTGCCTATTCAGGCTGCATGGTTCCTGCATGTTGTTATACACCCGGGGCGGAGGGCGCCGACCCCGTCAAGGCCCCGTATCGGACCGGCGATGATCTGAACACGAAAACACCAAGTGTCGTTAAACAGGCACACATTGTGACGGATCAGGTGCGTACCGTGAACAGGCCCTCCGCCGAGGGCCCTTGGTACGACCCTGAGGATGCGTCATGCCCTCCAACCGCCGGGCCTTCCTGACGGCCACCGCCGTCGGCGCCCTGGCCACCGCCCCCGCGGCGGCAGCGACCCGCACCCCGCGCCGCCCCCTCCGCACCGGCCCCCCGACGACCGCACCCGCCGCCCTGGACGAACTCCTCGCCGGCAACAAGCGGTACGCCGCGGGCCGCTCCAGCCACCCCCACGAGGACCGCCGCCTGCGCCGCACCCTCGCGGGCGCCCAGCACCCGTACGCCATCGTCCTGGGCTGCGTCGACTCCCGCGTCCCGCCGGAGCTGATCTTCGACCAGGGCCTCGGCGACGTCCTGTGCATAAGGACGGCGGGCCAGGTCCTGGACGAGGCGGTGCTGGGCTCGATCCAGTACGGCGTGGCGGAACTCGGCATCCGGCTCGTCCTGGTCCTCGGCCACGAACGCTGCGGCGCGATCGCCGCCACCCTCGACCACCTCCGCACCGGCGACGAGGTCCCCGGCCACCTCGAACTCCTCGTCGAGGAGATCACCCCGGCCGCCCACCGCACCCGCGCGATCCCCGGCGACTGGGCCGAACACACCATGACCGCCCACACGACCTGGGTCCGCGACGCGATCCGCGCGGACCCCGCGTTCGCGGCGGCCCAGGTGACGGCGGCCCGCTTCGACCTGGACACGGGGCTGGTGTCGCTCCTGCCGTGACCGGCAGAACGACGGTACGGCGTACGGCGGTCCGCCACGCGAACCGCCGTCCACCGGCCACCCGTACGCCCCACCCACCGCTCCGCACCCGCGAAGAAGCACCCCCATGAACCTCCCCCTCCCCACCCGCACCGACCTCCGCACCCTCACCCACGACCCCCGCCGCAACCTCCTCTGCGGCCTCACCGTCGCCGTCGTCGCCCTCCCCCTCGCCCTAGGCTTCGGCGTCAGCTCCGGGCTCGGCGCCGCGTCCGGCCTGGTCACCGCGATCGTCGCCGGCGCCCTCGCCGCCCTCTTCGGCGGCAGCGCCCGCCAGGTCTCCGGCCCGACGGGCGCCATGACCGTCGTCCTCGTCCCGATCGTCCACCGCTACGGCCCCGACGGCGTCCTCACGGTCGGTCTCCTCGCGGGCCTCATCCTCATCGCCCTGTCGTTCGCGGGAGCGGGCGCGGCGATGGCGTACGTCCCCGCGCCGGTGATCGCCGGTTTCACGGTGGGGATCGCGGCGGTGATCGCCCTCCAGCAGATCCCGAACGCCCTGGGCGTCCCGCTGCCGCACGGCGAACAGGTCGCGGTGGTGGCGGCGAGGGCGCTGGAGGAGTTCGGGGCGGCTCCGCACTGGCCCGCGCTGCTGCTGTCGGCGGGCTCGGCGGCGCTGGTGCTGGCGGGGGCGAGGTGGCGGCCGACGGTGCCGTTCTCGTTGGCGGCGGTGGGGGCGGCGACGGTCGTGGCGGAAACCCTGCACCTGAACGTGCCCCGCATCAGCACCCTCCCGGCCTCCCTCCCCGCACCGTCCCTCGGCTTCCTGGACCTCTCACGCGTCCCGGCCCTCCTGACCCCGGCCCTGGCCGTAGCCGCGCTGGCGGCACTGGAGTCACTGATGTCGGCATCGGTAGCGGACGCGATGTCTTCGAAGCGCCGTCCAGTCGGCGCACCCAGGGGCGCGAACAGCCACAACGGCGCCGCGCCCGCCCACAACCCCTCGAAAGAACTCTTCGGCCAGGGCATCGCCAACCTCGCGGCCCCCCTCTTCGGCGGAGTCCCGGCAACGGGCGCGATCGCCCGCACGGCGGTGAACGTACGAACCGGTGCCACCTCCCGCCTGGCGGCCCTCACCCACGCGGTGATCCTCGCCGGAGTCGTCGCGTCAGCCGCGCAGCTGGTCGCCCGCATCCCGCTGGCCGCCCTCGCCGGAGTCCTGCTGGCGACAGCCGTCCGCATGGTGGAGACCGGCCCCGTACGGGCAATGGCGAGGGCGACGAAGGGCGACGCCCTGGTCCTCGCCCTCACCGCGGCCTCCACCCTCGCCCTGGACCTCGTCCGAGCCGTCCTCATCGGCCTCGCCGTCTCCACGGTCCTCGCCCTCAGGGCCGCCGCGACCACCACCCGCCTGACCCCCGCCGCCACCGACGAACTCCCCGGCACCGGATCCATCAGCCTGCGCTACGACGGCCCCCTCCTCTTCGCCGGCGCCCACAGCCTCCGCCGGGCCCTCACGGACGTACACGGCGTGCACGAGGTGGAGCTGAGGCTGTCGGGGCTGACGGCGGTGGACGCGACCGGCGCGCTGGCCCTGAAGGACGCGGTGGGTGAGCTGCGCGGCAGGGGCGTCGACGTCCACCTCAGTGGCATCGGCGCCGCGCACCGCCGCGCGCTGGAGTCCGTGGGCCTCCTCCCGGCGGCCCCCACTCCCAAGAGGGGGGCTATCCCCCGTGCGGCCGAGGCGCCCGCTCCCTAGCCTGGAGGAGGTTCCAGGGGATTGAGGAGACGACGATGACACCGGGCCGGGACACCGAACTGAAGAAGGAACTCGACGCGACCCTGCACGCCCGCAGGGAGCTGGGCGAGGAGTACGACTCTGCGCTGGTCGAGTCGTTCCTGGAGAAGGTGGACCAGCGGATCGACGGCGCGGTGGAGCGCCGGGTGCGCCGCCAGTTCGCGGAACAGCAGATGTCGGCGGCACGGGACGCCCGCGCCCCGCACGCCACGGACTCCTGGGGCGAGCGCTTCGGCTTCGGCATCGTCTCCCTGGTCCTCGCGATCCCCCTCTCGGCGATCGGCGCGGTCAACGCGGACCTCCCGGGCCTCCTGATCACCTGGACCGGCATCGTCGGCGTCAACGCGGTCCACGCCTTCCGCTCCACCCCCGAACTCCTGACGGCACTGAGGGGACGCCGGAAGAAGCCCGAGGGGGACCGCTGGGAGGAGTGACCGCCTCGCACAGGTAGTCCTCCAGATCGGCGGCGCCGGACGACAGATGCGCCGACACCTGCGCGAACAGCCCGACCGGCACCCGGAGCACCGCTCCCACCAGATCCTCCAGGTCGAGGGCGAGCAGCAGGTGTTCGCGCTGGGCGAGGGCGTCCGCGAGGAAGACGTGGTGCGGTTCCTCCCCGAGCAGCTCACCGACCTCGACCCCGTCGTACCGGGGATCGTCCACGCACGTGGCGTCCGCCCCCAGCGCCGAACACAGCGCCTCCCACGCGGAGTCGTCGGTGAAGTCCGTACGCAGGACGAGCGAGGTCAGGCCGTTGGGCCGGGGAAGCGGCATCCACCGATCCTCGCAGCCACCGTCACCGGCGTGAAGGAAATATGCGCGGGGACCGCCGCACCCCCGGTAAGGGGGGCGGGACGACGGCGGTCCCCGCGGGGACGCGAGCTGTGCCCTGCGTCCTGGCGTCTGTGGAGGTCCGGGAGCCGCTCCGGAGGTCCGTGACGCCGTTTTGGTTGCCGGTTCGGCGGGGAGCCGCTCCCGCCTGCCGACACCCACTAATCTGCCGGACTCGTGTTAAGCGAGTGCTGCGTGGACGTGACGCGCTCGTACCACTTCCGCGAAGTCCACCGCCGGGGCGGCCCGAGGGAAGTTCCGCGGCGGAGCCGGGAGTTCACCGCAGGTTTCCCCGCCGTGCACCCCCGGCGCCGTACGGCTTACCTGCCGCCCTTGGCGAGGAACGCCAGCAGGTCCTGCCGGCTGACGACGCCCTTCGGCTTGCCCTCGACGAGGACGATCGCCGCGTCCGCCTCCCCGAGCACGGACATCAGGTCCGCGACCGGCTCCCCGGACCCGACCTGCGGCAGCGGCGCGGACATGTGCTTCTCCAGCGGGTCCACGAGCGACGCCCGGTTGCTGAACAGCGCGTCGAGCAACTCCCGCTCGACGACGGACCCGACGACCTCGGCGGCCATGACGTCCGGGTGCCCGGCGCCGGGCTTCACGACGGGCATCTGCGAGACCCCGTACTCGCGCAGCACCTCGATCGCCTGGCCGACGGTCTCCTCGGGGTGCATGTGCACGAGGGACGGGATCGCGCCGTGCTCCTTGTCGTCGAGGACGTCGCTGACGCGGGCGCTGGGGCCCTCGTCCTCCAGGAAGCCGTAGTCGGCCATCCACTCGTCGTTGAAGATCTTCGACAGGTACCCGCGCCCGCTGTCCGGCAGCAGGACGACGACCACGTCGTCGGGGCCGAGCCGCTCGGCCACCCGCAGCGCGCCCACGACGGCCATCCCGCAGGACCCGCCGACCAGCAGCCCCTCCTCCTTCGCGAGGCGGCGGGTCATCTGGAAGGAGTCCTTGTCGGAGACGGCGACGATCTCGTCGACGACGGTCCGGTCGTACGCGGTCGGCCAGAAGTCCTCACCGACGCCCTCGACGAGGTACGGCCGCCCGGAGCCGCCGGAGTACACGGAGCCCTCGGGGTCCGCGCCGACGACCTGGACCTTGCCGTCGCTCGCCTCCTTCAGGTACCGGCCGGTGCCGGAGATCGTGCCGCCCGTGCCGACGCCGGCGACGAAGTGCGTGATCCGCCCCTCGGTCTGCTCCCACAGCTCCGGGCCGGTGGAGTGGTAGTGGGAGAGGGGGTTGTTCGGGTTGGAGTACTGGTCCGGCTTCCACGCGCCGGGCGTCTCGCGCACCAGCCGGTCGGAGACGTTGTAGTACGAGTCCGGGTGCTCCGGGTCGACGGCGGTGGGGCAGACGACGACCTCGGCGCCGTACGCCCGCAGCACGTTGATCTTGTCCGTGCTCACCTTGTCGGGGCACACGAAGATGCAGTGGTACCCCTTCTGCTGCGCCACGATCGCGAGCCCCACGCCGGTGTTCCCGCTGGTCGGCTCGACGATCGTGCCGCCCGGCTTGAGCGCGCCGCTCTCCTCCGCCGCCTCGATCATCCGCAGGGCGATGCGGTCCTTCACCGAACCGCCGGGGTTGAAGTACTCGACCTTCGCCAGAACGGTGGCCTGGATGCCCTTGGTCACGCTGTTGAGCCTCACCAGCGGGGTGTTGCCGACGAGGCTGATCATCGAGTCGTGGAATTGCACCGTTGTCTCCGGTTGCTTGCAAAAAACGTGGTCGTGATGGTCGCCAGCCTAAGGCGACAGACCTCCGTGTTCACTCCCAGGTGAGATTGACCGACGGGTCGTACGGGGCAAGGAGAGGTTGTACGGCGACGAGGGAGGTGGCGGGCAGGTATGACCAGCATGTCGAGGGCCAGGGTGGCCCGGCGGATCGCGGCGGGCGCGGCCTATGGCGGCGGGGGCATCGGGCTGGCCGGGGCCGCGGCGATGGGGCTGCTGCTCGCGGAGGCGCAGTGGGCGCGCCGCCATGTGGAGAACGGCACGTCGGCGCGGGTGCCGCAGGCGGACGGCCTGTACGGCAGTGTCTACGCGAGCACCGGCGAGGAACCCCTGCGCCTGGTCCTCCTCGGCGATTCCACGGCCGCCGGGCAGGGGGTGCACCGGGCCTCCCAGACGCCGGGCGCGCTGCTGGCGTCCGGTCTCGCCGCGGTCGCCGAGCGCCCCGTGCTCCTGCGCAACGTGTCCCTGCCGGGCGCCCAGTCCGACGACCTGGACCGGCAGGTCGCGCTGGTCGTCGGCTCGGCCGAACAGGTGCCGGACATCTGCGTGATCATCGTCGGCGCGAACGACGTCACCCACCGGATGCCGCCGACCCGTTCCGTACGCCACCTGTCCTCGGCGGTACGGCGCCTGCGCACGGCCGGTGCGGAGGTGGTCGTCGGCACGTGTCCCGACCTCGGCACGATCGAGCCCGTGGGCCAGCCGCTGAGATGGCTGGCCCGCAGGGCGTCCCGCCAGCTGGCGGCGGCGCAGACGATCGGGGCGGTGGAGCAGGGCGGCCGTACGGTCTCGCTGGGCGATCTCCTGGGGCCCGAGTTCGAGGCGAATCCGCGTGAACTGTTCGGCCCGGACCACTACCACCCGTCGGCGGAGGGGTACGCGACGGCCGCGATGGCCGTCCTGCCGACGCTCTGCGCGGCCCTCGGGCTGTGGCCCGCGGAGGAGGAGCGGCCGGACGTCTCGCGGCGGGAGGGTTTCCTGCCGGTGGCACGCGCCGCCGCGGAGGCCGCCGCGGAGCCGGGCACCGAGGTCACGGCGGCCATGCCGACCGGGCCCCGTGGGCCGTGGGCGCTGCTGAAGCGGCGGCGCAGGAGGCTGCCGCAGACCGCCTAGGCGGCGCGCAGCCGGAAGTGCAGCAGGCCGGAGTGCTCGGTGACGGTTGCCACCGCCAGGCCCGCCGCCGTGGCCAGCCGCTCGAAGTGGTCCCGGGGGTACCAGTGCAGTACCCAGGGGCGGTCCTCGACGACGCTGTCCCCGCCGAGGTGGCGCTCGTAGCGCAGGACGGTCGTCTGCGTGCGCGCCCGCTCGTCGCGCCGCTCGGAGACGACGGAGACGCGGAGTTCGGCGCCGTCGGGGGCGGTGACCGTGCGGACCGTGCCGATCTCCTCCGAGGGGGCCGGCGTGAACAGGGGGATCAGGGCGGTGCCGTCCTCGGCGAGGTGCCGCCCGATGCCGCGCAGCGCCGCGAGGGCGGTGGCGTCGTCGGGGAGCAGGTTGAAGGTCGGGCCCGCGAGGAAGACCGAGCGGTAGCGCCGGGGCAGGTCGAGGGCTTCCATGCGCTGGTGGTACGTGGTGACGGCCGTGTTCTGTACGTCCGCCCTGTGCCGCAGCCGGGCCAGCATGTCGGCGGAGGAGTCCACGCCGTCCACGTCGAGGCCGCGCCGGCGCAGTTCGAGGAGGGGGTCGCCGTCCCCGCAGCCCAGCTCCAGCGCCGGGACGCCGGCCTGCCGTACGAAGGCGTCGTAGAGGTCGGGGTCCTGGGAGTGCGCCTTCAGGGGGGCGTACAGGTCCGCGACGATGCCGGTGTAGAAGTCAGCTGGGTCCACGCGGGGACCCTATGCGGGAGGCGTTCATAGGCTCACCCGAATAAATCGCTGTCCTCGTCGGCGTACCCGGTGCTAGACAGCGGCGTGCATACGACACTCGCCTTCCCCGATCTGCTGCGCCTCCTCGACGACCGCTCCACCGCGTTCCGTACGGCCGTCGCCGCCGCGCCCCGGCTCGACGTCCAGGTCCCCACGTGCCCCGAGTGGACGCTGGCCGACCTGGCCCACCACATCGGGGAGGGCCGGCGGCGCTGGGCGGCGATCGTGCAGGCGGGGCCCGCGGACGCTCCGCCGCCGCCGGTCACGGCCGAGCTCCCCGAGGACCGGGAGGCCGTCTCGGAGTGGCTCGCGGAGTCGACCCGGCAGCTCCTCGACGCCCTCGCGGAGGCGGGCCCGGACCAGGGCTGCTGGACCTGGTGGGGCGCGTCCCAGTCCCCGGCGACGACGGGCGCGGTGGCCCGGCACCAGCTCCAGCAGCTCCTCGTCCACACGTACGACGCCCAGCTCACGGTGGGCGCCCCGCACGCCCTGCCCGCGGAAATAGCCCAGGACGGCGTGGCCGAATTCCTCACGACCTGCTGCGCGACGACGTCCCCCTGGCCGCACACCCCCGCGACCCTGGACTTCCGCACCACCGACGCCCCCGCCTGGCGCCTGACCCTCTCCCCCACCGGCGCCCACCCCACCACCCCACCCCCATCCACCCCACCCACCGCCTCCGTCGAAGGCACCGCCGAGGAAATCGTCCTCTACCTCCACGGCCGCACCCCCGTGACCTCCCTGAAGACCACCGGGGACCTCACGGTCTTCGGACAGCTGGAGGAGTGGGAGCCGGAGGACTAAGCCGGGCGGTGCCGGGGGGCATCCAGGGGTCGGCCGGCCAGGGCGATGCCGCGGCGCGGGCCTCCCGGGGCATCGCCGGGGACGGTCGCCGCGTGGGGGGGTGGTGTCGGGGGCGCCGGCGGGGGTTCTGGCTGTCCGGGGTGACACCGCAAGCCCTGCCCCCGGAGGGGGAGACGGTCCCGGTGCCGTGCTCAGGGCGTCTCCGGCTCGCCCCCGCACAGGCCATCGGCGGGGCCGGTTGCCGCGTCCGGCGGCGAACGCGGTTGTGCGGGACCCGCCGTCACGGCGTCGCCCGAGCGGGCCGCGACGGGATCGGAGGGTCCGGCGAGGGGCTCCGCCGGCCTGGCGGGCTGGCGGGCTGGCGGGCTGGCGGGCTGGCGCGTACACGATCAGGGAACCGGCCTGCCGGGGTCGCCGTACAGGTCCCGCCGGTCGGCTCGGGGTCCGGCGCAGAGGTCCGACGCGGGCAGCCGGCGCGGGCAGAAAGCCGCGCGGCTCCGGGCCCGTACGTCCTCCCCTCGGGCCGGCTTCCCCGCGCGCCCTCCCTCGGGGGGCCGGCGTCGGCGTGCGGCTCCCGGCCCGGGGCGCGGTGGGGGCGGGCCGTCGGCTCGTGCCCTGTCCGTGGGGGGCCGCCCGCACCGCCGTGGGCGTCGGCCCTGTCGTCAGGCCTGTGGCTCCCGCCTGGCGGCCTGCGTGTCGAACGAGATCCACGTGTCCGGCGGCAGGTCGGGGCGGTCGGGGTTGGCGCGGTGTTCCTCCGTCCAGGTGTCCGCGGCGGTCGTGGCGACTCGGCGCCAGAAGCGGGCCGCGTTGGTGTTCGTGTCCTGGAAGGGGATCTGCCAGGGGCCCGGGTGGCGGGAGACGACGTCGAGGGCGGCGGTGAGGCCGAGGCCCCGGCGGCGGGCGGCGCGGACGACGAAGAAGGTGTTCATGACGGCCGTGGGGGTGTCGAGGGCGCGGACGAAGGAGAGGCCGAGGGGGCGGTCGTCGGGGGTGAGGAAGAGGTACGGGGCCCAGCCGGGGTCCGTGAGGGCGGAGTCGACGCGCTCGGCGCGGAACGTGCCGTCGGGGAAGGGGAGGACGTCGTGGAACTCGGAGAGGTCGTGGCGGAACATGAGCCAGAGGCGGTCGATCAGGGGGCGGTCGGCGGGCGTGGCCGTACGGATCTGGAGCTGTGTGGGTGTGGGCATGAAAAAAGCCTCCGCGGCGGGGAGTTCACGCCGGGAGGCTTGTCGGTGGCGTAACCATAGCAGTACGCCCCTCCACCCCGGCCGTCCAAGCAAGCGCTTGGACAATTGCGGCCAGGGTCACACCACCGCCCCCGTGACCAACCCCATACGTACGGGTAACTTCCCATCATCAGCTGATCCGTGAACGTCAATGGAGCCGTGATGCCCGAAGCCGTGATCGTCTCGACCGCCCGCTCCCCCATCGGCCGCGCCAACAAGGGCTCCCTCAAGGACCTCCGCCCGGACGACCTCACCGCGACGATCATCCAGGCCGCGCTCGCGAAGATCCCCGAGCTGGACCCGCGCGACATCGACGACCTGATGCTGGGCTGCGGCCTGCCGGGCGGCGAGCAGGGCTACAACCTGGGCCGCATCGTCGCCGTACAGATGGGCATGGACCACCTCCCGGGCTGCACGATCACCCGTTACTGTTCGTCGTCGCTCCAGACGAGCCGCATGGCGCTGCACGCGATCAAGGCGGGCGAGGGCGACGTCTTCATCTCGGCCGGCGTCGAGATGGTCTCCCGGTACGCGAAGGGCAGCTCGGACGGCCTCCCGGACACGACGAACCCCCTGTTCGCCGAGGCGCAGGCGCGTACGGCCGAGGTCGCGCAGTCGACGGGCTCGACGTGGCACGACCCGCGCGAGGACGGCCTCGTCCCGGACCCGTACATCGCGATGGGCCAGACCGCGGAGAACCTGGCGCGGGTGAAGGGCGTGACCCGCCGGGACATGGACGAGTTCGGCGTCCGCTCGCAGAACCTCGCCGAGGAAGCCATCAAGAACGGCTTCTGGGAGCGCGAGATCACCCCGGTGACGCTGCCGGACGGCACGGTCGTGTCGAAGGACGACGGCCCGCGCGCCGGCGTGACGCTGGAGGGCGTGGAGGGCCTGAAGCCGGTGTTCCGCCCCGACGGCCTGGTGACCGCCGGTAACTGCTGCCCCCTGAACGACGGCGCGGCGGCCGTCGTCATCATGTCCGACACGAAGGCGCGCGAGCTGGGCCTCACCCCGCTCGCCCGGATCGTCTCCACCGGCGTCTCCGGCCTCTCCCCCGAGATCATGGGCCTCGGCCCGGTCGAGGCGAGCAAGCAGGCGCTGAAGCGCGCGGGCCTCGGCATCGGCGACATCGACCTCGTCGAGATCAACGAGGCGTTCGCGGCGCAGGTGATCCCCTCCTACCGCGACCTCGGCATCGACCTGGACCGGCTGAACGTGAACGGCGGCGCCATCGCCGTGGGCCACCCCTTCGGGATGACCGGCGCGCGGATCACCGGCACGCTGATCAACTCCCTCCAGTTCCACGACAAGCAGTTCGGCCTGGAGACGATGTGCGTGGGCGGCGGGCAGGGCATGGCGATGGTCATCGAGCGGCTCAGCTAGGCGGGGCGCCCGGCGAGTGCCTGGCGGCGCTTCGGCGGCTCTTCGGCGGTCCGAATGACAGCCGTACGTAGTCGAATTGACACTTGACGTAGTAGTCGGCCCGGAGTATGGGATTCCCCCGAACTCCGGGCCGATTTGTGATCCAATCTCACCCAGGATGTGACCTATCTCCCTGGCCGCCACAATTCCCCAGCTCAGGGCCGTTCCACCCACCCTCCCCGGGCCCAAAGTCCTGTCCGTTTCGTGACGTTACGCACTGACAGTGGGAGAGTCCGCCCGCCAAGCTGAGGTAGGAAGTCGGGGGTCGACTTTGAACCGGGAGTACGTCAGTGAGCGCCTTGCCGATCGCCCTGCTGGTCACCACGGCCGCTACCGGCGCCGTGGGTGTCGCCGTCCTGCGCACCCTGCTGGCGCTGCGCCGCCAGGTCAAGGCGCTGAGCCTCCAGCTCGCGGACGACCACGCCGCCCTCGCGCACGGTCTCGTACCCGCCGCGCGCAGCTCCGACACCGACGGGATACGCGCGGCCGTCGCGGAGGCGCTCGCGGAGGAGCGGGAGCGTGAGCTGGCCGAGGCGCGCGCGTTCTGGGCCGCGCAGGAGGCGCGTGACGTCACCGACGCGCCCTCTCTCCTCGGGCTCCCCGACAGCGAGCTCTTCCTGCCCCGGCAGAGCGACTTCGTGGGCCTGGAGGCGGTGGGGCTGGAGCCGGTGGGTCTGGAGCCGGTCGGTGAACTCCCCTCCGACGCGGACGAGTTGACGGCGGGCGACTCCCCCGAACTCGCCGCGGCCCGCCGCCGGCACCCCTCCCACCCCGACTTCGTCCCCGTCCAGTCCCCCGTCATGGGCGACCACGAGCGGACGGTGAGCACACTGGAGGAGCTGGCGGCGGCGCGAGTGGAACTGACCGACGTCCGCCCCGGCCCGCTGGGCACCCTCGACGTCTACGTCTTCGCCGACGGCACGACCCTCTGCATGACGCCGGGCCACCGGGAGACGGCGGAACGCCTGGCCTCCGCCCTGACCGCCGGGCACGCACCGGTCCTGCTGGGCGGCTCGGGGATCTCGGGGGCGTACACGCTGACGTTCGAGTGCGGCGAGGAGACGGTGTACATCCTGGCGGACAGGGTGATAGCGAGCTTGTGAGCAGCTGCGGGTCCGTTGTGGCTGGTCGCGCAGTTCCCCGCGCCCCTGAAAGACGACGGTCGCTGTCGGTTTTCAGGGGCGCGGGGCTGTATCGCTATGCGGCTCCGCCGCGTACGAATCAGACCCCCGCCCTCTTCCGCGCCTCCTCCACCACCCGCACCGCCTCCTCGACCTCCCCCGCACTCCTCAGCACCACCGCCAGATCATGCGCGGCCACCGTGATCTGATCGGCGACCGCGAACATCCCCGCATCGGGCATCACCCGAGCCTGGACCCCCGGCTCCTCCACGGCCTGCGCCCACGCCGCCAGCTCCTGGGCCAACCGCAGAGCCTCAGCGGCAGCGCCCCGCTGGAGGCGGCTCTGAGGCGCCGCCCTCAATCGATCCGCGAACAAATCAACCGCGCGCAACAACGGCGTCGTATCCACCACGCGGCGAGCCTACGCCACGACCTCCGGCCACCCGCCCGGGACGGGACTGTTGCCAACGGGCGAACCCTCAGGCACGGTGACGTGAAGGACCGGCTTACACCCGAACGCCCCGGAGGCGCCGATGTCCCAAGTCTTCTCCGAGGAGACCCATCGCAACCTGCTCGCCCGCATCCCCCACTGCACCGGTCGTGAAGTAGCCGACTGGCTGCGCACCGTAGACGAAGGCCCCGCTCTCCGCTTCGAGGAGAAGGTCAGCTGGCTGCGCCACGAACACAACCTGGCGTACGGCCACGCGAAAGCCCTCATCCATGAGTACGACCTGAGGAGGGCCGCGCGCAAACTCCGGTAGCCGCGCACACGCGCCCGCACACGAAAGGGACCCCGCGGCGCGAACCGGGGGGTCCCTCTCAGGTACTACCTGCCGACTACCTCAGGACTACGACTGCCTCAGGACTAGTCGTCGCCGCCCTGAAGGATCGCGAGCAGCCGCAGGAACTCCATGTAGATCCAGACGAGGGTCATCGTGAGCCCGAACGCCGCGAGCCACGCCTCCTCGCGGGGCGCGCCGTACGCGATCCCGTCCTCGACCTGCTTGAAGTCCAGCGCGAGGAAGCACGCGCCGAGCAGGATGCCGATGATGCCGAAGACGATGCCGAGGCCGCCGCTGCGGAAGCCGAGGCCGTCACCGCCGCCGAAGACGGCGAACAGCATGTTGATCGCCATCAGCAGGACGAAGCCGAGCGCGGCGGCCATCACGAAGCCGTAGAAGCGCCGGTTGACGCGGATCCAGCCGGCCTTGTAGGCGACGAGCACACCGGCCGAGACGGCCATCGTGCCGAGCACGGCCTGGGTGACGACGCCCGCCGAGATGTACGTCGACACGGTCGCCGAGATGACGCCGAGGAAGACGCCCTCGAAGGCGGCGTACGCCAGGATCAGCGCGGGGGCCGGACGCTGCTTGAAGGACTGGACGAGCGCCAGCACCATCGCGATCAGACCGGCGCCGATGGCGATGCCGTACGACTTGTTGAGGTTGGCCTCGTCGACCGGCAGCAGGAGCCAGGCGAGGACCGCGGTCACGATGACCGTGCCGAGCGTCATCGCGGTGCGGGAGACGACGTCGTCCATCGTCATCGCGCCGGACGCGGTCTGCGGCGGGGCGCCTTGCTGGGTCTGCTGGGCGTACGGGTTCGTCGCGTAGGGGTTACCCGCCTGCTGGGCATACGGGTTCGCCTGCGTGGCGACAGCGGGTCCCCCGGCCTGCGGCGTGGCGTTGAAGCCCGCGTAGCCGTTGTCGCGGCTGAAGCCCCGTCGCGAGAAGACCGGGTTTCTGCTCCTCATTTCACTCCTCCATGGCCGCCTCGCGCGGCCTTGGCATCAAGAGTAATGGAACGGCAAAGGATTGACCCTAGTGCTTGAGGAGGATCTTTCTCCGCCGTGGTTGCGCCAACACGCTACGCGGTTCCTTGATTCCCGGCTCTCCCGGCCCTCATTCATGACCAAGTCGCGACACGTCCGGAACCGGGGGGAGACCGTCCGCTTATCTCGTCAGTACAGGAAACCCGTGTACCCCTCCGCCAGCTCCGCACTCGCCGCCCGTGACTCGGCGATCCGGTCCAGGCGGGCCCGCTGGAGGCGTTCCTCGAAGGGGTCGGTGTCCGGCGCGCGGTGGAGCATCGTCGTCATGTCGTACGAGAACCGTTCGGCCTGCCAGACGCGGTGGAGGCAGTCGGCGGAGTAGGTGTCGAGGAGTGCGGGTGAGCCGGTCGACTGCTGGTGGGCCAGCGCGCGGGCGAGGGTGACGACGTCGCCGACGGCGAGGTTGAGGCCCTTCGCGCCGGTCGGGGGGACGATGTGGGCGGCGTCGCCGGCCAGGAGGAGGCGGCCGTACCGCAGGGGTTCGTGGACGTAGGACCGCATGGGGGTGACGGACTTCTGGGTGATGGGGCCACGCCTCAGGGTCCAGTCGTCGTCCGTTTCGAGGCGGCGGTCGAGTTCGTCCCAGATCGCGTCGTCGGCCCAGCTCTCCGCGTCCGTGCCCGCGGGCACCTGGAGGTAGAGGCGGGAGACGGAGGGCGACCGCATGGACAGGAGGGCGAAGCCGCGCTCGTGGCGGGCGTAGACGAGTTCGTCGTGCGAGGGGGGTACGTCGGCGAGGATGCCGAGCCAGGCGTACGGGTACGTCCGCTCGAAGACCCGGGCGTGGCTCTCGGGTATGAGGCGCCGGGTGATACCCCAGAACCCGTCGCAGCCGACGACGTACTCGCACTCCAGGGTCTCCTCGGCGCCCGCGCGCCGGAACCGGACGCGGGGCCGCGTTCCCTCCAGGTCCTCCACGGTGATCGCCTCCGCCTCGAACAGCAGCGGTCCGCCGCCGTCGAGCTGGAGGGCGATGAGGTCCTTGCAGACCTCGGTCTGGGCGTAGACGGTGACGGACTTCCCGCCGGTGAGCGCGGGGAAGTCGACGCGGTGCCGGCGGCGGTCGTAGCGCAGCTCGATGCCGTCGTGCCGCAGCCCTTCCCGGTCGAGGCGCTCCGCCGCGCCGGCCGCGCGCAGGACGTCGACGGTTCCCTGTTCCAGGATTCCGGCGCGCTGCCGGTGCTCGACGTACTCCCGGTCGTGGCTCTCCAGTACTACGGAGTCGATGCCGGCGACGCGCAGCAGCCGGGCGAGGAGGAGTCCGGCGGGTCCGGCTCCGATGATGCCGACGGTGGTGCGCATCGAACGTTCCCTTCCCTCAAGGCTGTTCGCGCAGTGAAGTTTCCTTCACTGATCTCCGCCCATGAGTCTGCGCCCGCGTTCAGGGAGTGTCAACGGTTCGCGAGGGTGGGGCCAACGCCTTGATGGACGGCGCAGTCAACCAAGGGGGACCGCGCGGCCGACGGCGGGAGCGGAGGTGCCCAGAGCCGGACTTGAACCGGCACGCCCGCTTCGGGGCAGCGAGGTTTAAGCTCGCCGTGTCTGCATTCCACCATCTGGGCTGGCCAAGGGCTCCGCGTCGTCGCGCCCCGAGCCTATCGGGACGCCCCTCCCCAACAGCGGCCGGGGGAACCGATGTTGTCTTATTTTATTGATGTCTGAGGGAGCATCAGACCATGGAACAGGCCATACGCACTTGCCAGTAGCCTGACCGGCGATCACCGCGCGTGTACGCGGAATGACGGAATTTCACCGTCTGAACGAGGGCGCTCCACCGGTTCTCGACAAACACTCCCCGCCGCACACCGTGTTCTCACCGTCACCTCCGGTGTCAGGGTCGGGGGTCATACCCAGGTATGACAAGACCGCCCCTTGTCACTCCGGAGTCGGGTGCGAGATACGGAACCGAAGAGTGACTACAACCACGGTGCGCGCCGCCGACGATGGACGAGTCCCGACCCCGTCCTCAGGAGCGACTTCCGTGACCACCACTCCCCTCGCAGCGCGGCCGACCGCCGCCGTGGCCGCCCGAGCCACGGATCTCTCGAAGATCTACGGACAGGGCGAAACCCGGGTGGTCGCCCTGGATCGGGTCTCCGTCGACTTCCACCAGGCCCAGTTCACCGCGATCATGGGCCCCTCGGGCTCCGGCAAGTCGACGCTCATGCACTGCGTCGCCGGGCTCGACACCTTCTCCTCCGGCTCGGTCCGCATCGGGGACACGGAGCTCGGCTCGCTGAAGGACAAGCAGCTCACGAAACTCCGCCGGGACAAGATCGGCTTCATCTTCCAGGCGTTCAACCTGCTGCCGACGCTGACGGCGCTGGAGAACATCACGCTGCCGATGGACATCGCGGGCCGAAAGCCCGACAAGCAGTGGCTGGAAACGGTCATCTCGATGGTCGGCCTGTCGGGCCGTCTCAGCCACCGCCCGTCCCAGCTCTCCGGCGGCCAGCAGCAGCGCGTCGCCGTGGCCAGGGCGTTGGCCTCCCGCCCGGACATCGTCTTCGGCGACGAGCCGACCGGAAACCTCGACTCCCGCTCGGGCGCCGAGGTCCTCGGCTTCCTGCGCAACTCCGTGCGGGAACTGGGCCAGACGGTCGTGATGGTGACCCACGACCCGGTCGCCGCGTCGTACGCGGACCGCGTGATCTTCCTGGCGGACGGCCGGGTGGTCGACGAGATGTACGGCCCGACGGCCGACTCGGTCCTCGACCTCATGAAGCAGTTCGACGCGAAGGGCCGTACGAGCTGATGTTCCGCACCGCCCTGCGCAACGTCCTCGCGCACAAGGCCCGCCTCCTGATGACCGTCCTCGCGGTCATGCTCGGCGTCGCCTTCGTCTCGGGGACCCTGGTCTTCACCAACACCCTGTCCAACGCCCTGGAGAACAGCTCCGCGAAGGGCTTCGACCAGGTCGACGTCGCCGTACAGCCCCGGGCCCAGAAGGCCACCGACACCAAGGTGGCCAAGGACCCCGAGCTGACGGACGCCCTGCTGAAGCGGGCCGCCTCCGTGCCGGGCGCCGCGTCCGCGACCGGCGTGGTGACCGGCTTCACCGCGATCGCCGGCAAGGACGGCGACCTGATCGGCGACGGCTTCTCCTCCCAGGGCGCCAACTACTGGGGCGACGCGGACGCCCGCTACCCGCTGACCAGCGGGAAGGCCCCCGAGGGCGCCGACGAGATCGCGATGGACGCCGACACCGCCAGGCGCGCCGGCTACCAGGTCGGCGACACCGTCCGCATCTCGGTCGACGGCCCCGTCCTCACGCCGGTGATCTCCGGCATCTTCACGACGAAGGACGGGAACGTCGCGGCGGGCGGCAGCCTCACCCTCTTCGACACGGCGACGGCCCAGAAGCTCTTCGGCAAGACGGGCACGTACGACGAGATCGACGTCAAGGCCGCCCCCGGCGTCTCGCAGACGGCCCTCAAGTCGGCCCTCGACAAGGCGCTCCCGGCGGACAAGATCGAGACGACGACGAGCGACCAGCTCGCCGCCGACCAGGCGCAGATGATCTCCGCGTCGATGAGCGGCCTCAAGCAGGGCCTGCTGGTCTTCGCCGGGATCTCCCTGTTCGTCGGCACGTTCATCATCGCGAACACCTTCACGATGCTGGTCGCGCAGCGCACGAAGGAGCTGGCCCTGCTGCGCGCGGTCGGCGCCTCCCGGCGTCAGGTGACGCGGTCGGTGCTGATCGAGGCGTTCGTGGTCGGCACGGTCGCCGGGGTCACCGGCCTGGTCGCGGGCATCGGCATCGGCGCGGGCCTGCGCGCACTGCTGGAGCAGACCGGCGCGATCATCCCGGACGGCCCGCTGATCATCTCGTCCG
Source organism: Streptomyces niveiscabiei (assembly GCF_033794345.1). Taxonomy (NCBI): domain Bacteria; kingdom Bacillati; phylum Actinomycetota; class Actinomycetes; order Kitasatosporales; family Streptomycetaceae; genus Streptomyces; species Streptomyces niveiscabiei. Next base: position 7,624 of record NZ_JARAYJ010000042.1, on the reverse strand, counting down.
GCACGATCGTCTCCGCGCTGGTCGTCGGCGTCGTCATCACGATGCTCGCCGCCTGGCTGCCGGGCCGCCGCGCCGCGAAGATCCCGCCGGTCGCCGCGATGAGCAGCCTGCACGCGCAGGCGACGACGCGCTCCCTCGTCGTCCGCAACACCCTCGGCTCGCTGGTCTCGGCGGCGGGCGCAGGGACGGTCCTGGCGGCCACGACGATGAGCGGCACCGAGGCGCAGACCGCCATGGGGATCGGCGCGGTCCTGCTGATCATCGGCGTCTTCATCCTCACCCCGCTGCTGTCGCGCCCGCTGATCGCCGCCGCCGGGCCCCTGATGCGCGGCTTCGGGATCTCCGGGAAGCTGGCCCGCCAGAACTCGGTGCGCAACCCGCGCCGTACGGCCGCCACCGCGTCCGCGCTGATGATCGGCCTGACGCTGATCACGGGCATGACGGTGATCGCCGGAAGCCTCCAGAAGGCGATCGAGAAGATGGCGTCCGACGCGATCCGCGCGGACTACGTCGTCTCCATGGTCAACGGCAACAGCCTCACACCGGACGTGGAGAAGAAGCTCAAGACCGCGTCCGGCGTCCGGGCGACCAGCCCGATGCGCAACTCGCCGTCCCGGATCGACGGCGACCAGGAGTACCTGACCGGGGTGGACAGCTCGACGGTCGGCGAGCTGATCAGCCCGAAGGTCGAGGAGGGCCGCTTCGAGATCGGCGGCACGAAGGTCGTCGTCGACAAGCACACGGCCGGCATGCACGACTGGAAGCCGGGTTCGGCGTTCACCGTCCACTACGAGGACGGCAAGAGCCAGCGGCTCACGGTCGGCGGGATCTACGAGAGCAACGAATTCCTGCGCGGCATCCTCCTGGACGCGGCGACGCTCGCGCCGCACCAGACCGACGTCACCGACATGAAGGTCATGGTCAAGACCGCCGGGGGCACGTCGGCCGAGGCGAAGTCCGCCCTGGTGAAGGCGCTCGGGGACAACCCCGGGATCCAGGTCCAGAGCAAGAAGGACATCTCCAACCAGATCGCCCAGTTCTTCACGCTGCTGCTGAACATGCTGTACGGGCTGCTCGCGATGGCCGTCATCGTCGCCGTCCTCGGGGTCGTCAACACCCTCGCGATGTCCGTCTTCGAGCGATCCCAGGAGATCGGGATGCTCCGCGCGATCGGGCTCGACCGGCGGGGCATCAAGCGGATGGTCCGCCTGGAGTCCCTCGTCATCTCCCTCTTCGGCGGGGTCCTCGGCATCGGCCTCGGGGTCTTCTTCGGCTGGGCCGCGGGCGAACTGATGGGGACGAGCCTGCCGACGTACGAACTCGTCCTCCCCTGGGCGCGGATCGCCGTCTTCCTCGCGCTCGCCGGCGCCGTGGGCGTCCTCGCGGCCCTGTGGCCGGCGCGGCGCGCTGCGCGGCTGAACATGCTGGGGGCGATCAAGTCGGAGTAGCGGGGCGGGATGGAGCGGGGCGGTCTCCCTGACGGGGGTGGAGACCGCCCCGCTTCCTATTTATGAGGGCCGGGGGTGAGGGGGCGGGCTTGTGCGGGCCGGTGTCTCGGAGGTTCGGCTCGGCTAGCCCGCCCAGACCCGGGACCGTAGCGGCAGCCCCGAGTCGCCGTCGTCCGAAGTCCGTACCGCCAGCACCTGGTTGACCCCTATGCGGTTGCGTTCGAAGGCGAGGGCGGAGGCGGCCATGTAGAGCTGCCAGACTCTCGCGCGTCCCGGCCCGGCGAGTTCCGCCGCCCGGTCCCACCCGGCCTCCAGGTTCCGCACCCAGCGCCGCAGGGTCAGCGCGTAGTGCTCCCGGAGCGACTCGACGTCCCGCACCTCGAACCCGGCGCGCTCCAGCTGTGTGACGGTGGTGCCGATCGGCGCGAGTTCGCCGTCGGGAAAGACGTACGCGTCGATGAACGAGTCGACGTGGTACGAGGCTTCGTCCCCCTGGGGCCGCCGCGCGATCTGGTGGTTGAGCAGCCTGCCGCCGGGCGCGAGGAGGTGGTGGAGCTGACGGGCGTACTCCAGGTACTTCTCGGCGCCCACGTGTTCGGCCATGCCGATGGACGAGATCGCGTCGTAGGGACCGTCGTCCACGTCCCGGTAGTCCTGCACGCGGATCTCGACGAGCTCGGTCAGCCCGGCGTCGGCGACGCGCTTGCGCGCGAGTGCGGCCTGCTCCTGCGAGAGCGTCACGCCGACGACCCGGGCCCCGTACTCCCGCGCGGCGTGGATGGCGAACGACCCCCACCCGCAGCCGACGTCGAGCACCCGCTGCCCCTCCCGGACGCCCAGCTTCCGGCAGACGAGGTCGAGCTTGTCCCGCTGGGCGTCCTCAAGGGAGGCGCCCTCGTCCCAGTAGGCGCAGGAGTAGACCAGGGAGGGCCCGAGGACGAGGGCGTAGAACTCGTTCCCGACGTCGTAGTGGTGGCTGATGGCCCGCCGGTCCGTGTTCCGCGTGTGCAGATGCCGTACGCGCCGGGCCTCCTCCTTCGGCGGCGCGGGCGGCAGAGGCACCCCGCCGAGCCGGACGAGCCCGGCGACTCCCCGCCGGAAATCGGCCCGCCGTACGAGCTGCGCCAGCCCCGGCGCCTCCTCCCCCCGCTCCCAGATGACGCCCGCCAGCAGTTCGAGCGCCCGGTACAGATCCCCCTCGATCCCGATGTCCCCCGCCACCCAGGCCCGCGCCAGCCCCAGCTCCCCCGGCTTGAACAGCAGCCTCCGCAGGGCCCGCCGATTCCGCACCACCAGCGTGGGCGCCCCCTCCTTCCCGGCCACGGACCCGTCCCAAGCCCGGATCCTGACCGGTACCTCCTCCCCCATCACCGACTCCAACGCCGCCACCAGCCGCACAGCGGCACCACCCATGGCCACCCACCTCCGTGACAACACTCCCGGAACGACCTGTCACCACGTAAACACACCACACCGCCCCTTCCAGTCCCCCACAACCACCAAGCCCCAGTAAATCCATCAGATCCGGCCAGGACGCCGGCCCTGGCGCCCGATCCCTCCCCCACGGCAGACTCTTGAGCGGAGTTCCCCCGACGACGTCAGACCTCAGGAGAGAACGGCATGAACGCACTCGACCAGCTCAGCGTCATCGGACTGGTCCTGGCCGCGGTGCTTCTGCTGATGGCCTGCGTCAAGACGGACCGCGTACGCGCCTGGCGGGCCCGGTTCAACCCCCGGGGCGAGGAGCTCCCCGACTCGGCCTTCATCACGGTCCGCATCCTGTTCGTCCTCCTGGCCGGCCTGATGATCTACATGGCGATCGACGGCTTCGCCGTCTCCAGCAGGCAGTGACCGAACACACTGGTCAACCACATTCAGCGGACGCCTCAAGGCCCTTGACGTACGACGCGACCAGCGCCTTCATGGCCTCCGGATCCGACCGCCCGTCAGCGAACACCTGGACCACGCCGTACAGGTCCTGATCAGGATGTTCCGTCGACTTGCAGGATTCCGAGGTCTTACCGACAGCTCCGACGCCTGAATAGAGATAGCGTTCGTCATCGGTCACTTTCCCGCCGTCGGTCTTCGCATATGCCGCAGCAACGGTGACGACACTTTCCCGATCCCCCCACCACGTAAAAATCTCCCGAACGGCGACCTTGCCATCGACGGTCACATCACATCGACTTGCCCCACCACTGAGAGTCGCCGACTTCACCGCGATGGAGTCGCCGCCGGGCAGGAACGGGTCCACGAGTTCGGGGTCCGTCTTGATTCCGCACAGGGCGCTGGGAACGGTGTAGTTCTTCTTGTCCTCTCCGTTTCCCTTTGAACACGCCGAGACAGCCAGTACTCCAGCCGAAGCCGCGGCAGTGAGGGCAAGGAAACGAGTACGCCACTTACGTCGAGCGAGTCGCCGGAGCACGAGAAATCCCTCTCAGGGTCAGATATCGGTCTTGAGGTGGGGTGTCATGAACTGAGAATTGGCCCCCGCAGCCCTGAAGCCCTGCTGCGCGGCGGCACGCGCCTTCTCGTCGATACTGTCGTCCTGCAAGTCGGTCCGGTTGTGGGCCTTGGCCGCGATTTCGGCCGCTCGCTCCGTGTAGGCCGAGTTCTGGTCCACGCCCGTCTCCCACTGCTCCCCCATGGCAGCCCCGGCGTCGTCCTTCGCGTGCCCCTCCGCATCCTGGAACAGTTCTTCGAGAACCAGGCTGCTGACGGATCCCGCGACACCACCGGCGACCGCGCCGCCCACCGGAGTCGCGATGAATGAGACGCCGACACCGATGCCTGTGCCGATCGCCCCCGAAGCGGTGTTCTTCCATTGGGCGACGGAATGCTCGTAAGCCTTGTCGTCCTCGTCGGCCGGACCGGCGATCGCTTCTTGCCGCCCGATGGCGAGGGTCCCCGAAACCTCACCCGATCCGTGAGCGATCTGCTCGATGGCGAACTGCGTGTCCTGGGAATACCGACTTCCGGGAGACAGATCCGGATTCATGTGATAGTCCATCAGGTTCGCCATGTAGGCCTTGTTTCCCACTTCGACCGCCGCGTACCCCTCGGGATTCTGGCCGACAGAGATCAGCAATGCCGTCACGTCCCGATGATTGAGCGTGGCGGATGCTCCGGCCACCGGGAACAGCCTGTTCGTGTCTCCGTCATCGTCGTCCGTCATCGCGCGATTGATATCGGGGAGATATTCGGAAGTGATCTGTCCGACACTGTCCGACATATATCCGTTGTCCGTGAGCCTTTCCGGACTGTCCGCGATCGACGAGACGATGGATTCGAAAAGCCGTGTCTGTTCGCTGTTGTGTGCCGGTGTGTCGACGGTCGGCATCTCCCCCGCCGGATGCCCGGTCGTGGCCGCCTCCAGCGCCATCGCCATGTAGTTCTGGCCGGTGTGGAGGTCGTCGCCTTCGAGGCTGGTTTCCTGGGGCCAGTCCCGTTCTTCGAAGAGGTACTGAAAGTTGGAGAGGCCGACCTTGCCCTTGTAGTCGTTCTCGTCGTCCGAGTCTCGCTCGAAGGGGTTGTCGGGGTCGTCCTTGGTGACGTAGTCCTCGTTGAAGAAGGCGGTGGCTGCGTCGGGGCTGTTGGAGAGAGCCCGCATGTAGCCGGTCAGCGGGTCGGCGCCGGTGTCGTCGCCGAGGAAGTTGAGGCGTTGGACGGTGCCGCCGGCGCCGCCGAACTGCCAGAAGCGGTTGGGCTGTTGGCCGTATCCGGTGAGTTCCTTCTCGGTGGCCATCATGCGGTTGCCGTATGAGGTGAGGAACTTGTCGTCGTAGTCGCCCACGCGCATCAGGTTGCTCATGACCTGGAAGCCCATGGGGCCGCTGTCGCTGCCGATCCTCTTCGCTCCGAGGCCGGTCATGTCGTTCTTCCAGGCGTTCATCGCCGTGGAGTCGCTCTGCGAGGCACCGGCCAGGGTGAGGCTCAAGCCGCGCTGGAGGTCGTCGAGTTGGTCGCGGCGTTCGCCGACGACGTCGTAGTTGCGGCCGTCGGTGAGGCCGGACCAGAACTCCAGGGTCTTCTGCGGGCCGAGGGCCGTGGCGAACCGTTCGGCGAACAGCGGGTCGTCGGCGTACTTCTTGAAGCCCGCGTTGAGCTGGTCGAACTCCTTGACCGTGAGGTCGTGGGGGTCCTTCTTCGCCAGCCTGGCGAGGTCGTCGGCCTCTTTGACGGCCGCCGCCGCGGAGTCCCGGTCCTTGTAGTCGGCTCCCGAGAAGCCCAACTCGCTCTGGTCCACGAGGGCCTTGAGGACGGTGGCGGCTGAACTGTCGCTCGTGGACGCCTGGTTGAGGATCTTCTGGATGTCGTCGCGGACGCCCGTCATCTCCGCCGTGCGGTCGGGTTCCTTGCCGGAGGGGTCCTGGGGGCGGGTCGTCAGGGTGACCATGAAGCCGTCGCCGGAAGGGAGGACGGTGAAGCCCTTGGTGCGGGCGGTCTGCACGGCCGTCGTCAACTGCTGGTGGAAGCCCTTGAGTTCGCCGAGGGTGTCGTTCAGGATCCGGTAGATGCTGTTCGCCTGGGTGTGGGCGTCGGCGAACTCGCCGGCCGTCTTGCCGATGAACTCCCTGCTGACCTGGGAGTTCACGCCGGCCCAGTTGGCCTTGTTGGCGGCCTTGTGCAGGCCGTCCTCCGCGTCCTTCTGGAGCTGTTCGAGGCTGTGGACGAGGGTTCCCCAGTCGGTGACGGCGTCGGAGAGGAGAGCGAAGTTGGCGTGGTAGAGGGCGTCGAATTTCACGAGGGGCCATTCCTGGGTGAGAAGGTCGGTCGGCGGCGGAGCGGGACGGCCGGGCCGTCCGGGAGTACGCCGCTCCTCACTCCTTCTTCTTCGGCTCGCCGTAGACGGGGTTGGGGGCACCCGGGGCGCCCACCCGTTCGTCGAAGCCGGCGTCCAGGACGCTGATGCTGCTGGCCATCCGCGCGATGTAGTCGTCGTCCCCCGCGTGCAGCTTCTTCGTCACGTGCATGTGGTTCGAGATGTGCGAACACGCGTCCATCAGGGACTTGAGCTGGGCCTCCCAGCGGTTCGACACGTGCTGGAGCGCGCCGCCGAGGGCGAAGCCCTGCTGGGTGAGGTCGGTCGCCGCGGAGTCGCTGGACGGCACCGGGACGCGGGCCTTGTTCCAGAGGTCGTCGAAGAGGGTGTGCGCCGACTTGCCGATCGCGGCGAGGTCTTTCTGGGAGACCTTGAGAACGCCGTACGAATCCGGCATCGCCGGCGCGTCTCCCTGGCGGCCCGTGCCGTTGTCCACGCCGTTCAGCTGCATGCCGGAGCCCTGCTGTCGCTCCAGCGCACCCGCCTTCAGCTGCTCCCACTCGTCCCAGGCCATCGGCCCGCCACCTTCCCCGTGTGCGGCTCGCCGCCGCGGCTGTCCTCCGTACGGCACCACTCCCGTGGCCACGCGTCCCCGGGCTCCGGTACAAGTTAGCAACTCGGTAAGAGAATCAGGATGGGTGTTTCGAGCTGATCGGCTTGCGGGTGTGAAGTATTCGCGGAGGTGTTTCCGATTCCGGATACGCGGAGGTGCCGGGTGGGGTTCGGGAAGGGCTCAGGTGTCCGGTCTCCACCGGCAAGAACCGTAGAAGGTAAGGATCGGTTCGGGGAGGGTGACGGGTTCGCAAGAGGCCGTCGTGTCCTGGTGGGCGTCGGCTGAGGTGCCGTGCTCAGTGGGCGCGACAGGACGCGGCGGCCTTCACGCGTTCAGGAAGGGCCGGGGCCTTGGTTCGGGGGGACGTTGCCCGGCATGGGCGGGGGTGGGCCGAAGCCTTGTTGGGGTGCCGGGTGCGGTTGGTTCTGGGGGTGTTGAGGGGTGGGTGGGGTGGTGCGGCGTTTGCGGGCAACGACGGTTGCCGCCGCGCCGGCTGCCGCGAGGGCGGCGATGCCGAGGCCGATGCCCAGCCAGGGGGTTCCGTCGTCGTCCTTCTTCGCGGCGGCCACGGTTTTCGCCGGTTCGCTCGCCTTCGCCGACGGGGTCGGGGTGGGGGACGCGGACTTCTCGGCCGCCGCGAGGTCGGGGAGGGGGTAGACGTCCGCCGGGCCGGGGTCGCCGGGGTTCTGGAGGGCGATGCGAGGGCGGACGATGCCGTAGCCGATGGCGTTGTTCCACTTGGCGCCGTCGACGGGGGCGCCGATGGTGTTCAGCATGACGCGGAGGATCTGGTTGTTGGTC
>NZ_JARAYJ010000041.1:0-70354 GCF_033794345.1 Streptomyces niveiscabiei | reverse complement strand
CCGTGAACGGGGCTATCCAGGACGGCTCCGACGCCGTGATCACACCAGCCACACCAAGATCATCCCACCCGTGACCAGCAGTTACGGGACAAGCCTTAGGCTGAAGGTCGGAATCATCTTCGGGGGCCGCTCCGAGGAACACCCCGTCTCCGTCAAGTCCGCGCGGGAGGTCGCGAAGAACCTCGACCTCGCCCGGTACGAACCGCACTACATCGGGATCACGAAGGACGGTTCCTGGAAGCTGTGCGACGGCCCCGCACCGGACTGGGAGAACGGCGCGTGCCGCCCGGTCACGCTGTCGCCGGACAGCGGTGTACGCGGGCTGCTCGTCCTGGCGGACGGGCGCTACGACACGATCGGCCTGGACGTCGTGCTGCCCGTGCTGCACGGCAGACTCGGTGAGGACGGCGCGATCCAGGGACTGCTGGAGCTGTCCGGCATCCCGTACGCGGGCTGCGACGTCCAGAGTTCCGCCCTGTGCATGGACAAGTCCCTCACCTACCTCGTGGCCCGCGACGCGGGAATCGCCACGCCGGGCTTCCGGACCGTGACGGCGGACGAACCCGTCGACGCCGGCCGGCTCACCTATCCCGTGTTCGTGAAACCGGCCCGTTCGGGGTCGTCCTTCGGTGTCACCAAGGCGTCCCGGAAGGAGGACCTCGCGGAGGCGCTCGCAGCCGCCCGGCGGTACGACGCGAAGGTCCTGGTCGAGGAGGCCGTCGAGGGCAGCGAGGTCGGCTGCGCGATCCTGGGGACCGGCGCGGAACTGCTGACCGGCGAGGTCGACCGGATGGCGCTGTCCCACGGTTTCTTCCGGATCCACCAGGAGGCGGACCCCGAGAGCGGTTCGGAGAACGCCACGCCCATCGTTCCGGCGGACATTCCGGCGGAGTCCCGGGCGCTCGTCCAGGAGACCGCGAAGGCCGTCTACCGCGCCCTGGGCTGCCGGGGGCTGGCACGGGTCGACCTGTTCCTGACGGCCGACGGCACGGTCGTCCTCAACGAGGTGAACACGCTGCCCGGCCTCACCTCCTACAGCCGGTACCCGCGCATGATGGCCGCCGCGGGCCTCCGCCTGTCCGACGTCATCGACAGGATGGTGTCGCAGGCGCTGGAGGGGAGCGGCCGGTGAAGGACGACTTCGTTTTCCTGGACGAGTTCGTCCCCGGCATCCGCTGGGACGCCAAGTACGCCACCTGGGACAACTTCACCGGCAGACCGGTGGACGGATACCTGGCGAATCGCGTCGTCGGCACCAGGGCGGTGAGCGCGGCCCTCGGCGAGGCGCGCGAGGAGGCCGCGTCCCACGGCTTCGGCCTGCTCCTGTGGGACTGCTACCGGCCGCAGCGCGCCGTGGACTGCTTCCTGCGCTGGGCGCGGCAGCCCGAGGACGGCCGGACCAGGTCGCGGCACTACCCGAACCTCGACCGGGCGGCGATGTTCGAGCAGGGGTACGTGGCCACCGAATCGGGGCACAGCCGGGGCAGCACGGTCGATCTGACGCTCTTCCACCTGGCCACCGGCGACCTCGCTCCGATGGGCGGTGACCATGACCTGATGGATCCCGTCTCCCACCACGGAGCGGCGGGGATCACGCGGACCGAGGCGGAGAACCGCGCACGTCTGCGGTCCGTGATGGAGCGCTGCGGATTCCGGTCCTACGACTGCGAGTGGTGGCACTACACTCTCGTCGACGAACCCTATCCGGACACCTACTTCGACTTTCCCATCACCCCGGTGAGCCACGGCTGACCCGGGCCGCCGGCGGGACCGTATCGCCGGCCTATCGGAATCCGCGTACGCGGCGGCAACACCGCGGCGCCTTGACTGGGGCCATGACCTCCAGCCAACCAGACCCCCTGGGCACGATCCCGCTCGGCCTCGGCGACATCGCCGCCGTCGTCGGCGGGACGGCCGTGGGTGACAGCACCGTGACCGTGACCGCGCCGGCCGTGCTCGACGGCCGGCAGGCCGAGCCCGGCGGCCTCTTCGTGGCCTTCGCCGGCGAGCACGCCGACGGTCACGACCACGCCGTGCAGGCCGGCCGGGCCGGCGCGGTAGCGGTGCTCGGCTCGAAGCCCACGCCGCTGCCCACGGTCGTCGTCGAGGACGTCCGGGCCGCGCTCCAGGCGCTCGCCGCCCATGTCGTGGCCCGGCTGCGCGACCGCCTGACCGTCGTCGGGGTGACCGGCTCGCAGGGCAAGACCACCACCAAGGACCTGCTGGCGGCCGTCCTGTCGGGCACCGCCCCGACGGCGGCCACCCTCGGCTCCCTCAACAACGAACTCGGCGTCCCGCTCACCATGCTGCGCGCGGGCGCGCACACCCGGTTCCTCGTCCTGGAGATGGGCGCCCGCCACGTCGGCGACATCGCCCACCTCACCCGCCTGGTCGCGCCCGACATCGCCGTCGTCCTCAACGTCGGCCGGGCCCACCTCGGCGAGTTCGGCTCGCGCCGGGCCATCGCCGAGACCAAGGGCGAACTGGTACAGGGCCTGGCGCCCGGCGGCACCGCCGTCCTCAACGCCGACGATCCGCGGGTGGCCGCGATGCGCTCCCTCACCGACGGCCCGGTGCTGACCTTCGGCCGGGCGCGGCACGCCGACGTACGGGTGCTCGGCGAGGCGCTGGACCGGCTCGGCCGCCCCTCCTTCACCCTGCGCACCGCCGATGCCTCGGCCCCCGTCACGCTGCCGTTCACGGGCGCCCACCAGGCCCTCGACGCGGCGGCGGCCACGGCGGCCGGCCTCGCTGCCGGGCTCCCCCTCGACGTGGCCGCGGCGGCCCTGGCCACCGCGTCCCTGTCCAGAGGGCGCATGGAGCTGCGCCCTCTCCCCGGCGGCACGACCCTGCTCGACGACTCCTACAACGCCAACCCCGACTCGACCCGCGCCGCCCTGGACGCCCTCGCGGCGATCGAGGGCACGCGCCGCATCGCCGTCCTCGGCGCGATGCTCGAACTCGGCGCCACCAGCGAGGCCGAGCACCACGCCGTGGGCGCGTACGCCGCCACCCGCGCCGACCTGGTGGTCACGGTCGGCGAGGGTGGCCGGGCCATCGCCGACGGCGCGGGAGAGCGGGCCGTCGCGCTGCCCGACAACGCCACAGCCGCCGACTGGCTGCGCGCCCGCCTCACCGGCGGCGATGTGGTCCTCGTCAAAGCCTCACGCGGGGCACGCCTCGACGAGGTCGCCACGGCCCTCGCGCGGTAGGCCCGGTTCAGGAGCCCTCGACGAGGACGAGGCTGTTGCCGTCCGGGTCCCGCACGCCGAACATCGGCGGCACCCCGGGCACCGTCCGTACGACCTCCTCGTCCGCGACGCGGGTGCTGCTGCTCATCTGCTGCCTCCAGTTCCTCGGGGTTCAGCAGGTGGGACGGGAGCGGGCGGGCGGACTCATCGCGCCGCCCCGCCCCTCAGGGCCTCGACGCCTCGTCCGCGCAGGTCGTCGAGGGCCACGTGTCGTCCCGTGAGCGCGAGAAGCAGGGACAGGGCGGGTCCGGTCACCTCCGGGCCGTCGCCGATCGACACGCCGGCGTCGGCCGCCGTGAGGCGCAGAGCGGCCACGCGTTCCTTCGCGCCGCCGAAGGACACCGGGGTGCGGGCCTGGAGGCGGAGCGCCCTGACGACGGCGTCCCGGGGGTAGTGGCGGGTGAGGCCCAGCGGGCGGCGGATGTCCTCGCCGTGGACGATCTCCTCGACGAGCCGGGTGTCGAGGGGCGCCGGGGGGACCGACGTCCGTGGGGCCACCTCGCGGAGGCGGGCCAGCGTCTGGCCCGGTGAGGCGCCGCGCTCGCGCGTCACGCCGGCCGCGTTGTGGCGGTCGAAGTCGAACCGGGCCCGCACGAGGCCGGCCACGAAGCCCAGGCGCGTCGTGCGGGCCGAGTCGACGAGGTGGGCGGCGACGTCGTGGACCGTCCACCCCGCGCAGAGCGAGGGCTCCTCCCACTGCCCGTCGTCGAGCCCTTCCAGGTCGTGGATCAGTGCCGCGCGCTCCGCGTGCACGATCGTCCAGACGTCTGCGACCGATGCCATGGTCTCTCCTCGGTGATCGGCTTGCCGCCCTCGTGGAGATACGGACTCCCGGTCGCCGTAAAAATCACCGCCCGCGCCGCTTCATGTACAGGTCGAAGGCCCGGTACACCATCGGCCGCAGTGGCAGGTCCCACTCGCCGACGTACCGCACCGCCCGCCCGCCGGTGCCGACCTTGAACTGGATCAGCCCGACGTGCGGGTCGCCGGGGTCGAGGGTGGGGGTGATGCCGCGCAGGTCGTAGATGTCGCAGCCGGCCGCCAGCGCGTCGCGGATCATCGCCCACTGGCAGGCGTTGGAGCCGCGCACCTCGCGTTTCGCGGTGGAGGAGGCGCCGTAGGAGTACCAGGCGTGGGTGCCGACGCGGACCAGGACGGCGGCGGCGACCAGGTCGCCCCGGTGGCGGGCCAGGTAGAGGCTGATGCGTTCGGGGTCCTCGGCGTTCAGCTCCGCGAACATGGTCTGGAAGTAGCGCAGGGGCCGGGGGGTGAAGCGGTCGCGTCCGGCGGTGTGGACGTACAGGTCGTGGAACGCCTTCAGGTCGGTGCCGACCGTGACGTCCACGCCTTCCCTGGCCGCCTTCTTGATGTTGCGGCGCCAGAGCTGGTTCATGCCCTGTAGGACGTCGTCCTCGCTCCTGCCGGTCAGCGGGATCTCGTACTTGAACTGCGGATGCCCGACCCCGAAGCCGTCCTCGGGGCTCTGCGGCAGCCAGCCGGCGTCGCGCAGCGCGCGGGTGACGCGGGCGCCGGCCGGGCCGGGCCACTCGCCGGGCAGGTCGGTGAGCCGCTCGACGGCGGGGTCGCCGATGCCCTCCTTGACCTGGCCGGCGCTCCAGGTGTCCGTGCGGACCGGCGGGCCGAGCCGGACGGCGAACGCGCCGTGCGCCTTGAGGTACGCCGCCAGCGGGTCGAGCCACGCGGCGAGGTCGCCGGTCCAGTCGATGACCGGGCCCTCGGGCAGGTAGGCCAGCGTGTAGCGCTCCAGCCGCGGTACCGGGCGGTGCAGGACGAGCCCGGCGCCGACCAGCCGCCGGCCGTCGTACCAGCCGAGGGACTCGGCGCGCCACTCCGTCTTGACGCGGCCCCAGGCCGGGGTCTGGAGGAAGCTGACCGAGCGCTGGGCCCGTACGAAGGCCAGGTGGTCGGCGGCGCCGATCGGCCCGACGGTCAGGTTCCCCGGGCGGGGTGCGGTGCGGCTCGCTGGTTCGCTGTAGGACATGCGGGCAGCCAAGGCCGCGCGGTGTTGCCGGCGCGTATGCGGTTTCCGATACGCCGGCGATAGGCGGCGGCCCGTAGCGTGGGTGTGCCGATCGCCGCCAGAGGGGAGAGCCGTGGACAGGGCACCCGGACCGAGTGTCCGGCTCAAGCTGACCCTCAGCTATGCCGGATTCCTGATGCTCGCCGGTGCCCTGCTGCTGGGCGCCGTGGGGGTGTTCCTCCTGCGAGAGGGGTGGTTGCAGACCAACGAGCAGGGGGCGTGGCGGGCCACTCCGGGCACCGCGTTCGTCAACGGGTTCGCGCCCATGGCAGCCGCCGTCATGCTGTTCCTGCTGGTGTTCGGGCTGCTGGGGGGCTGGGTCCTGGCCGGCCGTATGCTCGCTCCCCTGGCCCGGATCACCGGTGCCACCCGTACGGCGGCCACCGGGTCGCTCTCGCACCGCATCCGGATGCCGGGCCGGCAGGACGAGTTCCGTGAACTCGCGGACGCCTTCGACGCGATGCTCGCCCGCCTCGAAGCGCACGTCGGCGAGCAGCGGAGGTTCGCGGCCAACGCCTCGCACGAGCTGCGCACCCCGCTGGCGATCTCCAAGTCGCTGCTGGACGTGGCTCTCGCCGACCCCGGGCACGACAGCGGCGAGGTCCTCGGCCGCCTCCAGGCCGTCAACACCCGGGCCATCGCCCTCACGGAGGCGCTGCTCCTGCTCAGCCGCGCCGGCCGGGGCTCCTTCACCCGCGAACAGGTCGACCTGTCCCTCCTCGCGGAGGAGGCCACCGAGACGCTGCTGCCGCTCGCCGAGAAGAGCGGCGTGAGCGTCGAGACCCTCGGCGGCGTCACCCCGGCGAGTGGTTCGCCGGCGCTTCTGCTGCAACTGACCATGAATCTCGTGCACAACGCGATCGTCCACAACCTGCCCGAGAAGGGCACCGTGTGGGTCACGACCGGTGTCCGCGCCGGCACCGCGGTGCTCACGGTCGAGAACACCGGCGCCCGCCTCGGCGCGGACCTCGTCCCGACCCTCACCGAGCCGTTCCAGCGCGGCACGGAACGCGTCCACGCCGACCACGCGGGCGTCGGCCTCGGCCTGGCCATCGTCAGGACCATCACCGAGGCGCACGCCGGACGCCTCACCCTCACCCCGCGCGCCGACGGGGGCCTGCGCATCACCGTGGAACTGCCAGCCGGCACCTGACGTCGAGGCGCGGCGCGCGTTCAGCACGGCCCGGCGGGGAAGGATCGTCATCTCCGTACCCGGAGACCCCGTCACACCTTGTGGAGAGACATGACCGTCGTATTCGTCCACGGCGTACCCGAGACCGCAGCGCTCTGGGACCGGCTGCGTCAGCGCCTCGGCCGGGAGAGCGTCGCTGTGGGCCTGCCGGGATTCGGCACCGAGCGGCCCGCCGGGTTCGGCGGCGGGAAGGACGCCCACGCCGAGTGGCTCGCGGCGCGGCTGCGGGAGCTGCCGGGGCCGGTCGACCTCGTCGGGCACGACTGGGGTGCGCTGCTGACGTACCGGGTGGCCACGGCGTACGACGTGCCGCTGCGCAGCTGGGCCGCGGACGTCGCGGGCGTCCTGCACCCGGCGTACGTGTGGCACGAGTTCGCGCGGATCTGGCAGACCCCCGGCGACGGCGAGGCGTGGTTCGACAACCTGCGCGCGACGCCGCACGACGCGCCCGGCAGCATCGCAGCGGTCCTGCGGGCCCAGGGGGTCCGGGAGGACGACGCGCGGTCCCTTCAGGAGGGGATCGACGAGGCGATGGGGCAGGAGATCCTCGGCCTGTACCGGTCGGCGACACCGAACCTGTACGCCGACTGGGGTCCCGGGCTGCGCGAGACGCCGGCGCCCGGACTGGTGCTGCACCCGGCCGGGGACCTCTACGACGACCGCGACGCGGGGGCCGAGGTGGCGCGGATGCTCGGTGCGCGGGTACGGGTTCTCGACGGGGTCGGGCATCAGTGGCCGCTCCAGGACCCGGACCAGGCCGTCGACGTGCTGCGCGCGTTCTGGGATGCGGTGGGGTGACGCGCCGAGCCGGGTGAGGCCGTCGGCGCGATCCGTTCCGCGTTGCTGTCCGCGCTGGAGGAGGGGTAGGGCGAGGCTGTGCGGTTCACCGCCGGGCCCGTGGAGCTGGCGTTCGGCGCGGAGGTCGGGAAGGACGCCGGGGCAGCGCCGCGAGGTCGGCCCGGAAGCCGTTGGTCCACTGCGCCGAGCTGATCGCCGGCGCCTTCGCCTCGGGGTCAGGCAGGCGCGTCCGGCCTCGTCGTGTGGGACGGGCCGCAGCGGCAGGGACTTCAGGGCGGTCTTCAGGCCATGGGTGGTGCTCTCCACCAGCGCGATGTCGGCCGCGTCGGCGCCGATCAGCCGCGCGCGTCTCGTCGAGCCGGGCGTGCGTGGCCGTGCCGGACTCGGCGTGGCGGTACTGCGCGGTCGGCGCGAGGTCCGTGACCGCGCGCACCGCGCGGACCGGGGCGGTCCCGATGCACGCGGTGTCCGGATACGGGCTGTCCGCCAGCGCGGGAAACTCTCTGCGGACGCAGGTGGAGAGTTCCTTCGCATACGCTTCTTCGCTCACCGGAAACTCCCCGAGAACCACGGATCACGGCCGTTGATCCCCTGGTCCGAGGATCGGATGGCCGGGTCCAAGGGGCGCACACGGAATGCGTGAAGCACCGGCCGAGCACAAAGGGCCTTCAGGTATTCATGCGATGAGCGGGATTACGCCTGTACGCCTGTCAGCCGGGCTTTCCAGATCTCGTCGCTGGGCCATCGGCGGGCCCAGTCGGCGGAGATCTCCGGGTAGTCGCGGGCGTGCGGGGGTGCCTGGATCTCGATCAGGTCCTCGACGACGAAGCCGCAGGACCGCAGCAGGCGGAGCATCTCGCCGTGCGGCAGGATGAACTGGGCGTTGTTCCCCTGGGCCAGCCGCGTCAGGCCGAACTGGGCGCGGGACAGGGTGGTGGAGGCGGTTCCCTCGGGCTGTGCGCACAGGGCGAACAGGGGTGAGTACTGCGAGAAGACCAACAGGCCGCCGGGGACGAGCAGCCGGGCCGCCTCGGGGATCCACCGGTGGGGGTCGCACCACAGGGAGGCGCCGTACTCGCTGATCGCCAGGTCGAACGTGTTGTCCTCGTAGGGCACTTGCTCGGCATCGCCCAGGACGAGGGGGAAGTCGATGCCGAACTCCGTCTGCATCGCGCGAGCCGTGGCGAGCTGTTTCTCCGAGACGTCGATCCCGACCGGGTGGGCTCCCGCTCTGGCCAGCCACGCGGAGACGTAGGCGGTGCCGCAGCCGAGTTCGATGGCGCGCATCCCGTCGATGCCGTCGGGAAGGACGCGGGCCTGCGACTCGGGGGTGGCCCACAGTCCCCAGGACGGTTCGGCCTGCGCCCAGTGGTCCCGGGCGAGGGGACCGTGCCATCCGGCCGCCTCGTCGTCCCAGAAGCGCCGGTTCTGCTCCACATGATCTGCCGGGCTGTCATGAGTCATGGGGGCATTCGATCGAAGACGCCGCTGCTGCGGCAACGGGATTTCCCAGGTGCCGGGCGAGGAACCGCAGGGAGTCGCCCGTCTCGGACGGCGGCAGGTCTCCGTGCCCACCGGGGTGGGCGTGCAGGGTCTTCCCGGCCGAACCGATGGCGTCGAACAGCGCGAGGCTCTGCGCCCGGGGCATCCGCTCGTCGTCCCACTGGACCAGAAACCGCACCGGCACGCTGATCCGCGCGGCGGCCCCGGCCAGCTCGGGCGCCCCTTGCAGGCCGAGCACCGCGGCGCGCACCCGGGGTTCCGCGGCGACGAACGGGATGCCGAGCGCGCAGCCCAGCGACACGCCCCAGTAGCCCACCGGTCCACCGCCGACCTGGTCGAGCCGTTGGAGCGCGGTCAGGACCGTTCGCCATTCCGCGACGGTCTGCCCGGCCACGAGCGTGTACAGGGCGGTGTCCGGCTCGGCCGTGTCCTCTCCGGCGGCCGTACGCGCCCGGTACTCGGCCGCGAGCCGGTCGAACTCCTCGCCGGCCGGCCGCTCGCCGTGGTGGGGCACGTCGAGCGCGGCGACCGCGAACCCGCCCCGGGCGGTGAAGTGACGGGCACGGGCCAGGATGCCGGGGGACGTCTTGTGTTCCCCGCCGCCGTGTCCCAGCAGGATCAGCGGGCGGGGTCCGTGCGCGCCTTCCGGGGTCCACAGCGCGCCGGGGATGTCGTCGAGGGTGAAGAGCTGTTCGCTCACGCCGCCCGACGACGTTGTCGAGGTGAAGCGCATGGCGTTTCGAGCCTTTCGCAGGGGCGCCCGCCGCTACGCCGTCGCCAGCGCCCGGTTCCGCCGTACCGACGACCAGAACGAGCTTCCGATGAGGACGACCCCGACGAGCCCGGTGACGATGTCGTCGATCTCGTACTGGATGGTGACCATGAGGATCACGGCGAGGGCGCCGATCGCGTAGTGCGCGCCGTGTTCCAGGTAGACGTAGTCGTCGAGGGTGCCCTGCCGGACCAGGTAGACGGTCAGGGAGCGGACGTACATCGCGCCGATCCCGAGGCCGAGGGCCATGAGGACGATGTCGTTGGTGATGGCGAAGGCGCCGATGACGCCGTCGAAGGAGAAGGACGCGTCGAGGACTTCGAGGTAGAGGAACATGAAGAACGCGGCGCGCCCGGCGAGGGCGAGCGGGGAGCCGGGGGACGGCCGCTCCTCCGCTTCCTCCTCTTCCTCCAGCCGGTTCTCGAAGAAGCCGGAAAGCCCGCCGACGACCAGGTACGTGATGAGCCCGGCGATGCCTGCGAGGAGGACGGTCTGGGACTTGTCGGTGTGGGCGCCGCCGTGCTGGTGGGCGTGGGCGGCGAAGGTCACGGCGCTGACCAGCAGGACGCCGAGGGCGATGCACACGGACAGCGCGTCGACCTTGCCGAGCTTGGCGAGGGGGCGTTCCAGCCACCGCAGCCACTGGACGTCCCGCTCCTCGAAGACGAAGTCGAGGAAGATCATGAGCAGGAACATCCCGCCGAACGCGGCGATCGCCGGATGCGCGTCGGTGACCAGTTGCTGGTAGCGGTCCTTGTCGGTCAGGGCGAGGTCGACGGCGTCGTACGGATTGAGCTCGGCGGTCATCGCCACGATGGCCACGGGGAACAGCAGCCGCATCCCGAAGACCGCGATCAGTACGCCCACGGTGAGGAAGATCTTCTGCCAGAAGGCGTTCATCTTCTTCAGGACTCCGGCGTTGACGACGGCGTTGTCGAACGACAGGGACACCTCCAGGACGGCGAGGATCGCGACGACGCCGAGAGCCGGCCAGCCCCCGTACAGGACCCCCGCGGCCAGTCCGAGCGCGGTACAGGCGAACGCCCACCGGAAGGTTCTCAGCACCACGGCCACTCACTCCTGTCGTCGACGCCCGTTGTCTATCACGGTCAAGGGCGACACAGGGTCTCAGGCCAGCAGCAATGCCCCGTCCCACGAGGTCGCCGGAACAGCGCCAGAAGCGTACGTGTGCAGTGCCAGGGCGATCCCGGCGGCCCCTTCCAGGAGTCCGGGCCGGTCGAGGGGGCGGGCGGCGAGGTGATGGGTGTACCGGTAGCCGAAGGGGGCGTCGGGGGTGTACCCGGCGATCACCCGGGCCGCCAGCGTGTCCGCGAGGTCCGGCAGGCCCGGGTCCCCGCTGTCGTGCGCCATCCGCAGCGTGATCTGGAGCAGACCCGCCCATCCGTGGCACAGCGCGGAGTCGACGGTCCGGTCGTCGCTCGCGGCGCGCACCGCGCCGTACAGGGCGGCGAGCGCGTCGGCGCACCAGTCGGCTCGGCCCAGGGCGAGGCCCGCGAGGTGGACGGCGCGGGCGGTGCCGGCGGTGCCGTAGCACCAGGAGTCCCGCCCGTGTTCGGGGAGTTCACGGCCGTCCAGGTGGGCCCGGGTGATCAGGTGCGGCCAGTACCCGTCGGCGGTGCGCCAGCGCGTCAGCAGCGCCGTGATCCGCTCGATCGCCTCGGCGTGCCGCTCCACCCGGACGCCCGCCCGCCAGGCGAGGGCGAGCAGCGCGAGGGGTCCGGAAATCCCGTGCGCGAGGCCGAGGTTGAGGTGTTCGGGGAGTCCGTGGTCGAGTCCTTCGGTGATCCACCAGCCGTTCTCGGCGGTCGCGGCGGCCACGAGGGAGGCGAGGATCTCGGCGAGCGCGGGGGAGGCGCTGTCGCGGGCGAGGAGGTAGCGGCCGGTCCCGGTGGTGCCGGCCAGGACGTCGTACGTGGTCCAGGCGCCCACGGACCGGCCCGCGCGCAGGCGTTCGAGGTCGGTGTGGGCGCGGCGGCGGGCCTGGTCGACGATGTGCCGGTCGAGTCCGGCGAGGAGTGTGGTGTAGCCGCCGTAGGTGTCGGCGGCGGCCTGGGCGGCGAAGGCGAGGGCGGTCATGCCGCTGTGCAGGGCCTGGGGGTGCAGGCGCAGGCCGGCGGCGAGGGCGGCGGAGAGGTGGGCGTGGGCCCGGGCCGCCGGCCGGTGGAGTTCGGTGTGGAGGAGGGCGAGGGCGGGGTGGCCGTCGGAGAGGCTCTGGGGGTGCCAGACGGGCTGGGGGTCGCCGGGGTAGCGCATGAGGTTGTCGGGGGCGGAGGCGACGGCCGCCACCTGTTCGGGGTCCGTGAGCCGGTCGGCGATCTCGGCGGCGATCCGGGCCGCCGCCTCCCGGTCAGTGGACGTCGACGCGGGTGACGGCACGGATGCCCTCCAGTTCCTCCAGCAGGCGGCGTTCGGCGGCGGGCAGGCCGTGGACGCGCACGGTCTCCCCCGCCGCGAGGCGTTCCACCAGCGCGGGCGCGGTGCCGGTGACGACGTGTCCGCAGGCGGCGATCCGGCCGGGCGCGGTGAGCAGGGGCGCGCAGGCGCGTACGGCGGTGTCCTCGCCCAGGGGGCGGGGTGCGGCGGGTGGTTCGGTGGGCCAGAAGCCGCCCGCCGAGGCGACGCTCAGGGCGAGGTCGGTGGCGCGGTCGGTGAAGGCGTCCTCGCGCAGGAGGCCGGCGAAGGCGGACACGGCGTCGTCGAGGGCGGCGGGCAGCGCGTCGAGCCGTCCGTCCGGGCCCGCGTCGGGGGTGAACAGGGGTGCGGACGCGGTCGGGGCGGCGCCCCGGAAGAGGTCCTTGACCTCGTAGTACGGCCGGTGTTCGCGGCGCGGGATGCCGACGTTGACGCTGGTCGCGGGGGCGTCGCCGGTGCTCTCGCCGACGTGGTGGTAGCGGGCGGGCCAGTACAGGAGGTCGCCGGGTTCGGCCTCGGCGACGAACGACGAGGCGAGGTAGGGCTGGTAGTCGAGGACCGTGTGGACGGGTTCGGTCCAGGGGCGGCCGTCCCAGAACCGCATGCGTTTGGTGCCGCGCACGCAGTACAGGAACGTCGAGAAGCGGTCCTGGTGGACGCCGACGGGGCTGTGCTCGTAGGAGCCGTGGAACAGGGTCGAGCCGGCCGAGTGCTCGGGGCGGCCGACGCGTTCCCACAGGCCGGCGTAGAAGCGCCGGGCGCGGTCCCACAGGGGGTGGGAGAAGGCGTGGAAGCGGTGCACGACGAGGGCGTAGCGCTGCTGGCCGAGGCGCTGGGCCATGCGTCGTTCGTACCCGGCGAGGGAGCCGTCGGTGAGGTCGGGGGCGTAGTCGTGCAGCCGGGTCTGCTGGCGGCGTTCCACGAGGAACTGGAGGTGCGCCGGGACGGCGAGGGGGTGCGGGGGGCGGCTGCCGCGCACGGCGGCCCCGAACACCTCGTCCTCCGCGAACGGCCCGTCGTCGACGGCCTTGTACAGCACGGGTGCCCGGTCCCAGTAGCGGTCGACGAAGGTGTCCCAGTCGAAGGACTTCTCGGTGGTCAGGGTCATCGCGCGCTCACCTCGGCCAGGTCGACGCCGCGCAGCCGGTAGAGCCGCTCCAGCAGCGCGAGGACGTTCTTGTCGTTCTTGTCGCCGCCGAGGGCATGGCAGACCTCGGCGACCGGGGTCGCCGCGCCGCCGCGCAGGGCGTCGTACACGCGGTCGGCCGCCGCGGCGGGGAGGGTGAAGACGTTGCCGTTGACGGCCCACACCTCGTGCCGGGGGCCGTCGGGCATGCGGACGATCTCGCCGGTGAGGCGGATCTGGGTGTCCGGGTCGAGGGGGACGGCGTCGCGGGGCGCGGGGATCGGTTCGAGTCCGGCCGCCGAGCGCAGCGCCGCCCAGCGCACGCGCAGCGTCCGGCGCAGGCCCTCGCCGTCGACGAGGTCGCGCAGGTCGTCGCCGAGTTCGGTGAGGCGGGCCAGGGGTTCGCCGGTGTCGGTGCCGAGGGGGAAGTACGGCACGGTCTCGTCGTGTCCCCGCCGGGCGTGCACCTGGTCGGCGAGGAGGTCGCGCAGGGCGGCGAACGGCAGCCGCCGGTCCACGGGCACCCGCAGCCGCAGCGCCGTGCACCGCTCCCGGTAGACGTCGACATGGCGCCGGTCGCCGGGCCAGTACAGCAGGTCACCGGGCCCGCCGCTCAACGTCGGTATGCCGGGTTCGGCGATCCCGGCGGGCGGCGGCCCCTGGCGCTCGTCCCACAGCCGTACGTCCATCCGCCCGCGCAGGATCCAGGTGAACGCCGCGTGCGTGGGCGCCTCGGCCGCCCCCGCGTGCTGGGTGAAGCGGTCTCCGGTGAGGATCTCGGCGGTCAGCGGCAGATTGGGCCAGCCGACCTCCCGCCACAGCCCCTGGACCGTTTCGCGTACGGCCGCCCACAGCGCGTGGTCGAGCAGCAGCGGCTGCTCCACGGTCAGCAGGCGGCCCTGTCCGGGTACGGCGGCGTCGAGGCGCTCGTGGTAGGCGTCGAGGGTGGGATCGCTGTCGTCCGGCAGGAGGGCGCCCGGGGCGCGGAGCCGTCCGTCGCCGACGAGGAGGCGGACGTCGGGCATCACCCAGAAGCGGGTGCCGGCGCGGAAGGGGGCGCTCGCGCGGACGGTGAGCGCGTGGAGGTCCTCGACGCCGGCCGGGGGCGGGGCACTCAGCCGGGCGGGCTCGCGTTCCCAGTGGTCGCGGGCGAAGCGGGTCCAGTCGACGGTCATGGTGCCTGCCTCTGCGGTCGCCTCGGTCGCTGGGGGCTGGGGAAGCGGCGCCGGATGCGGTCCGTGTGGTCCGCGAGGGGTTCCATGCCCAGTTCGGCGCGGCGGTGGTCCACGTTCGCGGGGTCCTCGACGGGGCACGGTTCGAGGCGGCCGTCCACCGGCTCGAACTTCGTGCCGTAGACCTGGGGCCGGCCCTCGTCGATGCGCAGGGCGTCGGTCAGGTAGGCGACGTCGCGCCAGGGAAGGTCGCCGCCCTCGGCCGCCTGCCGCATCAGGTCGAGGCAGCGCCGGCGGAAGTCGAGGTGCCCGTACGCGTGCTGGACGAGGCGGCTCGCCACGCCGGCCGCGGCGGCGCCGACGAGGGCGCGGCCGGGCCAGCCGTGCCCGTCGACGACCGTGGCCAGCCAGGCGATCCCGGCGTCGGTCAGGGTCCGCAGGCGGTCCTCGGCGTCGGTGTCGGTCATGCCGCCGTCCGCCCACGGGGTGCGGATCGCGCCGTCGAGCCGGTGCAGGCGCAGGAGGCGGCGCCGGATCTCCCCGGCGGGCGCGGGCTCGGGCGCCGGTTCGGGGGCGTCCAGGGGGTCGATGCGCAGGCGGATCGTCCGCCGGTTCCACAGGTAGGTGATCCTTCGGCCCACCCCCGGCCAGTCGAAGGCGGCCTGTCCCTCGCCGGGGCTGTGCAGGAGCAGCCGTACGCCGTGCGTCTCGTCGGTGACGTCGAGGTCGGTGAGGTCGTCGAAGACGTGCTCGGCGGCGTCGCGCAGGGCCACGCCGAGGCCGGCGAGGGTGAGGTGCGCGGCGTCGAGGTGGTCGGGGTGCGGGGGCCAGCCCGCCTCGGGTTCGGGGTCGGCCGTGACCGGTGACGTGGTGAAGGGGTGCGGCGGGGGTGCGAGGGCGAGGACGGGGCCGCCGTCGAGGGCGCGCAGGAAGTAGGGGACGTCCATGCGGCGCAGTTGGGCGAGTTCGGCGCGGTCGAAGGTGACGTCCGGGGTGGCGGGGGCGGGGTCAGCGCCGCCGCCGGACAGCCAGCGCGGCAGCAGGGCGTCGTAGTAGCGGAACGTGGGCTGGCGCAGGACGCGTACGTGGTGGCCTGGGGCGGTGTCCGCGAGGAAGCGGCGGATCGCGGGACGCTGACGGCACATCAGGGTCCAGGCGTCGAACATGCCGCGCAGCATCGCCGGGAGGTAGGGGCCGTATCCGGTGCGGCCGTCGGTGTCCGCCACGACGGTCCGCGTCTCGGTTCTCGTGTGCGCGCGGTGGCGGCGGTGCAGGGCCAGGGCGCCGGACGGGGTGGGGCGCCAGCACACCGGGGGGCCTTCGGGGGCGCACCAGCGGGCGGTGGTCTCCAGGCCGACGTGGTGCTGGGGGGTGTCGGCGGTCGGGTCGTGCAGGAGGCCCGTGTCGTAGAGGCGGGTGACCTTGCAGAAGTAGATCTCCAGGTCGATGGGGTAGAGCAGGGGTTCGGGGTCGCCGGGGCGGGTGCCGGTGACGACGTTGCCGCCGATCAGGTCGGTGACGCCGAAGGCGAACGCGGCGGCGGTCAGGGAGCCGGCGCGGTGCCAGAAGCGGGCCGCCTCAGGCGGGGTGAGCCGGGTGCCGGTCAGCTGCCAGGGGCCTTCGGTGCGGATCGGGGCCCACTGGGGCGGGGGGTCGATCCACTCCTGCCACAGGTAGCCCTTCTCGGCGCCGGGCCAGCAGGCCAGGAGCGGGAGGCGGACCTCGCCGGAGGCCGGGGGCGCCGCGTCGAGGAGGCCGAACAGGGAGGTGGGCGGACCGGTCTCCGGCTCGGCGGTGAAGAGGAGTTCGCCGGATGCCGGGCGCGGTTTGTAGGCGACCTTGCCGCCGCCCGCGCACTCCAGGCGCAGGACGCGCTGGCGTCCGTTGTGGGTCTCCTCGCCGTGCGTCCACAGTCCGACGACCGGGCCCCGGAATGCCGGATTCCCCGGCCAGCAGGTCGCGGTGTCTCTCTGTAGTCTCTCCAGGAAAAGGGTGAGAAACGCCTCGCAGCGCGCCGCCCATTCCTTGACGCGGTCGCGTGTGTAGTGCGGTCGTCCGGCGGCGCAGGCGACGAATGCCTCGGAGACCACGGGGCCGAAAACATCGCCGTTGGATATTTCCAGGACGCCCTCGGAAATGACGCCGGAATAATGCCGGGTGGCGTCCGCGCACCAGTTGTCCAGCCGCTCCAGCAGGGCCAGGAGCGGTCCGAACCGGGGTTCCCCAAGCGCCTGCGCGAGCATCCGCGCGTCGTACTCGCCGCCGAGGAGGCGCTGCGTCGCGACCGTTCCCTCGGGGCCGTCGGCGACCACGGGCGGGAACAGGGCGCCTGCTGCGCCGTCGCGGATCGCGTCGACTATCTTCCGTGCCGCGTACGGCAGTTCAGCGTCCGCGTCCTTCACCTCGTCGTCAGGGGCGCGCATCTCCCACAGCGGCCCCGCGTTCGCCCGCGCATCCGGCAAAACTGCCCTCCCCGCTCGTGCCGTCCGGGTGGCGCCGCCGTCGACGGCACCACCCGGCGCGCGTCAACAGCAGTAGATCCTCGAACATGTGCCGCACGAGGTACCGCTGCCCGAGTTCATCGGTGACGTGAGCGGTGGAATATCCTGTTCCAGATCGCCGATCACCAGGTCGAATACGTCATCCGCACTCTCTTCCGACCCGATCCGGCCCTTTTCCTCGACAGCCTGCATGAACAGTCTCCTGTCGCACTGGGTATTGGAACCGTCAATCAGTACAACGGGGGGAAATAGGCGTGTCAAGGGTGTGGGATTGCCATCGCATGGCCCCGGCAACGGAATTCCGGGGTGAGCGGGTCCGCGGTCGCCTCCTCATCCGCCCGCGTCCAGACTCGGCAGGCGCAGGGTGGTCAGGCCCGTCGGGGTGAGGACGCCGAGGAGGTGGTCGTCGATGATGGTGAGGGCTGTGACCTGGGTGCCGAGGTGGATGCGGCAGGGGACGGTGTCGGTGTCCGCGTCGTAGAGGGAGAGGGTTTCGTCCTGGGCGAGGACCAGGGCCGTCCGGTGGTTCTGGAGGGTGTGCAGGAGGATGCGGTCGCCGCGGCCGACGGTCCGGTGCCAGGAGGCGATGGAGGACACGGACGTGCCGTGGAGTCGGTGGACGCTGTCGGCGGTGGCCAGCACGATGTCGTCGTGCCAGGTGCCCAGGCTGAGGACGGTGCCCTTGTCGTACCGGCCGAGGACCCTGTCGCCGCGCAGGGTCCAGTTGTCGAGGGCGTAGGAGAGGGCCTCTCCGTCGCGCAGGGCGTAGATCTCGCGGAAGCCCTGGACGCGTTGGAGGAGGACGAGGAGGCCCCGGGAATCCGCGGCGACCTGGAAGTCGGTGACGAAGGGGGCGCCGAAGGAGATGTCCCAGCGGTGGAGCTGCCGCCCGGTCAGGTCCCAGACGGCGAGGTAGCTGACGCAGAGGCCGACGAGCACGTCCTGCCCGTCGAGGCGTGACATCCGCAGGTGGGGCGAGTCGCCGCGCCGTACTCCGCGCAGGAGGACGTCGCGGCCGGGGGCGCCGAGCAGCTCGGCCCGCAGTCTGCGCCGCAGTCCCGGTGCCGGGGAGTACAGCACGGGTGGGACCCCCGGACGTCCGGCGGCCTGCGAGAAGTGCCGGCCCCCGTGGGCGAGGGGGTCCCCGCAGGCGGCGTCGACGATCAACGGTGGCCCGGAGCCGCGGGGGTGGACCAGCACCGGCCGCCCGTCGACGGCTCCGGCGGCCAAGGACGGCGCGCCCGTGCCGGAGAGGACCGAGCGTTCGTCGGCGGCTCCTCGGCGCAGGGCCCAGATCCGCAGGGGGCTGCGGCTCTGCTGCCAGGACACGACCGAGGGTGTGCCGTCGGGACCGGCCACGACTCCGGCGAACCGGGTCCCGGGGCGCGGGTCGTCGGGGGTCCGCCAGTCGACCTTGCCCCGGGCGCCCACGAACTCCGCGCCGCCGGGCACCGCGTACATCAGGAAGGGCGTGCCCTGCACGCGCACGAACCGGCAGCCGTCGGGGGCGGGGTGCGGCCACATCCACTCGGAGAGGGTGGCGGTGTGCTGGTGCACCCGGCAGCCGGACGTCCGGAACACCCGGGTGTGCCGGGTGGCGGCCAGGACCCGGCCGTCGAGGACGGCGAGCGCCAGGATCTCCTCGCCCCGGCACTCCCTGACCGTGTCGGGCACGGACACGGCCTGTGCCGGGAGCGCCGACGGGTCGAGGGTCCAGATGAGGACGGTGGCGAGTTCGTGGACGGTGTGCTTCTCGCCGGACCCGTGCGTTCCGATGCCGTCGCACGCGACCGCGACGGTCAGCCGTCCGTCGTGGCCGCCGAGGGCGACGGCTCGCGGCCGGAGGCGGCTCTCCGGGCGGACCGGGAGCCACAGGAACACCGGGTCGCGTCCGTGGGACAGGTCGACGATTTCGAGCGACTCCTGTGTCAGGCGGGCCGCCAGGCGTCCGCCGTCCGTCTCCGCGACGGCCCACGCGGTCCACGACGGCCACCGCTTCCCGTCGCCGAGCGGCAGGGCTTCCCGGGTGGCCGGGTCGAAGGCGAGCGGCGGCTCCCCGAAGGCCCGTTCGACGAGGAGCAGCCGCCCGCTCGGGGTCATCGCGCGGACCTCGAACCCCGTCGGGCCCGGCAGTGTGCCGAGGAGTTCCCCGCCGGCCAGGTCCCAGACCCGCAGCCCGTCGTCGTACTCGGCGGTCACGAGGACCTGGCCGCGCTCCGACTCGACGACGGCGACGCCGACGACCGCGGAGTCGAAGGCGCCGATCGTCCGGTACGGGGTGGCGGCGCGCAGCGGGAGCATCCACCGCGTGTCCCAGGGCAGGTGCGGTGCCCGGCGCCGGATCGCCTCCGCGAGGTCGGCCGCGTCGGACTGGAGGGCGGCGAGCCGCAGTTGGGCGTAGCGCACGCCCTGGTCGCGCTCGCGGGCCAGGACGACGCCGACGCGTTCGTAGGCGGTGCGGGCGGCGACGGCCTGCGGCGATGTCACCCGGGTGAGAGCGCGCTGGAGGGCGACCGGCTCGGCGGTGAGCAGGAACAGCGGGTCCACGACGAGTTCGTCGAGGGTGCCGGCGGCTGCGGCGTGCGTGGCGAGGTGGTCGCGTACGTAGGGCTGTGCGGCGCTCCAGTCGCGCAGGCCCGTGGCGGGGTCGACGGGCACCGAGTCCAGCAGGGCTCCGGTGACGGCGCCGGAGGTGTCGGCCGCCGTGGCGCGCAGTTCGTCGGCGAAGGACTCGTGGTAGAGGCGGTAGACGGACCGGCCGTGGGAGTCGAGGGCCTCGACGATGTGGGAGTCGGCGTGGTCGAGGATCCAGCGGATGTCGTCGGGTCCGGTGGGGACGGCGGAGACGGCGGAGGCGATGGCGGGCCACAGGCCGGTGGAGGGCAGGCCGGCGCCTTCGGAGAGGGCGAGCGGCAGCAGGAGGGTGCCGGCGCGCCCGGACTCGGCGCCGAGGCGCTGGTCCAGGGCCCACCGGAAGGCGGGTCCGGCGGGGCGGGAGCTCTTGGTGGCGGGCCGGGGCAGTTGCTCGGCCCAGTCGGGGGTGCTGGTGTCGAGGGGGGTGGTGCGGTGGGCCAGCGCGCGGGCGGTGAGCCGGGCGACGAGGTAGTTCCCCTCGGCGCGCTCGGCGACGGCGGCGGCGAGGGTGGTGATCGTGCCGGGCCCGGTGGCGAGGCCCTGGCTGCCGGGGCCGTCGGGGGCGAGGAGGAGTTTGCGCGCGTACGCCGTGAGGTCGCCGGGCGCGGTCCACCGTTCGTCGTCGAGGTCCATGACGGCGAACCGGGTCCCGAGCGCGGGCACCACGTGGGGCCGGGTGCCGACCAGGAGCCGTACGCCTCCGGTGCGGGCGAGCCGGTCGAGGTAGGCGGCGACCTGCCGGCCGTCCGTGCCGTCGGCGCCGGCGGTGCCCGCCTCGTCGAGGGCGTCGACGACGATCAGGAGCGGGTCGGTGCGTTCGGCGAGGGCGCGGGGCAGGGCGGCCCGGTCGGCGGGGACGCCGGCCGCGTCGGCGATGGCGGCGACGATGTCGTCCAGGAGTTTGTGGCGGGCGTGGATCGCGGCGTCGACGCGGCGCGGGGGTGCGGGCGCGGTGGGGTCGAGGTCGGGGAGGGCGGCCCGGTGTGCCGGGTCGGCGAGCAGGACGAGGCGGCCGAGCAGGGAGGACTTGCCGACGCCCGCGCTGCCGGTGACCACGAGGGCGTCGCCGGGGCCGGTGGCGGGGTCCGTCCACGCGGTGAGGTGCGTCAGAGCGCTCGCCCGGCCGGTGAAGTAGGTGCCGCGGTCGCCGGTGCGTTCCACTCCCCTGCCGCGCGGGCCGAAGTGGCTGAGGAGTTCCTCGCGGCGGCGGCGCCCTTCGGGGGTGAGGGCGGTGCGCTGTTCGGCGAGGTCGGTGCCTTCGTGCGGGACGTCCGGGGAGTAGCGGGGGTTGGGCAGGAAGTCGAAGCCCTCGCCGCTGGGCAGGGTGCCCCAGGTGGCGTGCTGGAAGGGGCCGAGGAGTTCGTTGACGCGGTCGACGACCTGTTCCAGGTACAGCTTGGGCTGCCGGTTGCCGCCGAGGGTGGGGTCGTCGAGGGCGGTGCGCAGGGCGCGGGCGAACGCGCCGTCCTCGGCGAGTTCCAGGGGGCGGGCCGCCGCGATCACCGAGAACGCGGTGAGGGTGCGGGGGTCGGCGTCGCGGGCGGCGACGAGCTGCGCGGCCAGGGCGCGTACGGCGTCGACGGCGCCCTGTCCGGCGTAGCAGGTGTCAACGATCAGCAGCAGGCGCGGCAGGCCGGTCTCGGTGACCAGGCCGACCAGGTCGTCGGCGGCGAGGGCGGTGCCCTTGAGGCGGCCGGGTCTGCTGTCGCGGCACAGCAGGTAGTGGCGCTCGTCGGCGGGGCCGCGGTCGCCGTGGCCGCTGAAGTAG
This sequence comes from Streptomyces niveiscabiei, assembly GCF_033794345.1. Taxonomy (NCBI): domain Bacteria; kingdom Bacillati; phylum Actinomycetota; class Actinomycetes; order Kitasatosporales; family Streptomycetaceae; genus Streptomyces; species Streptomyces niveiscabiei. The sequence goes on along the minus strand of NZ_JARAYJ010000041.1, from coordinate 49,163 downwards.
AGGGTGAGGGCGCCGTCGTCGCGGTCGTCGGCGGCGGCCCAGTCGGAGAGGAAGGCGCGCAGTTGCGCGGCGGTCGCGTCGAGGGTGCGGCTGGCGTCGCGGTAGCCGAGGCCGGTGAACAGGGCCCGGACGGTGTCGAGGTCGCCGGGGACGAGGGGCAGCGGGGGGTTCTCCTCGTGGTCGTAGGCGGCGACACCCGCGACGACCACCCAGCGGGGTGTCATGCCCTGCGCAGCCCCTCCGCGATCGCGGTGCCGGTCTCGGCGGCCGTGAGGTGGCGGTCGATGGCGTGGGCCTGCCAGCCGTTGTCGACGGCGACGTCGTGGACGTCCCCGAACAGCGGGGCGAGGCGTTTGCGCAGGGCGACGACGTCGTAGCGGTCGCACAGGTTGGTCCAGCCGCGCACGCCCGCGGGCCAGGCGCCGCGTCCCTCGCTGGGGGCGGGGGTGAGGCGGTCGAAGACGATGTTCGGGATGCCGAGGGGGGAGCCGATCGTCACCAGGGTGTGCACCGGCCACTGCGGGTGCTCGCACAGGGCCTCGTAGGCGACGACGGAGCCCAGGGAGTGGCCCACCACCACCCGGGTGTCGTCGGCGACGGCATCCGCGACCGACTCCTGTACCCGGGTGCGCAGTTCAGGTTCGGTGAAGTACCGGCTGACCTGGCGCAGCACCCCGAGCAGGAACCGGTCCCCGGAGCGGCCGGCGAACCGGGTCCCGGCCAGCGCGTACAGGGCGCGCTGGACGGTCCGCGGGGTGATGGCCTTCGTGGCGGCCTCGCCGTCCGGCGCGGGCACCCGGCCGGGTTCGAGCCGGGCCGCCTCGCGCCACCACTCCATCAGCAGCGCCCGCTCCAGCGGGTCGGTCACATCGCGGTGGGTCAGCGCGGGTTCGCCCTTGAACCGGCCGGGCGGGCGGAAGCGGTGACCGTAGAAGGCCACGCCCACGTCGTCGGCGGTGAGCGGGGGTCCGCCTGCCAGGGCGACGCCGTCTGCGAGGGCCGCCGCGATGCCGGTGTGCAGCGATCTCGGTCCCAGGTACTGCTGTCCCACGCCGTGTACGACGACGACTGCGGCCACCGTGCCTCCCCCGAACATGCCTGAACTCACCGAGCGTACACAGGACTTCCGGCGCCCGGGGAGAGTCCTGGAATCACGCGGTCAGCGGTCGCACGGGCCTGAACGGCACGTCCCCTCGGCGGGTTCGTGGCAGGCGAGGGCGGCGGCGCCGGACAGCAGGTTCTGCGCGAGGACGCGGCGGGCGGCGTGGGGGTGGCCGGCATCGGCCTGTGGCCCTCGTTGATGGTGACCTGGGACACATGGACCCATTGGTTACGTTGAGGTGACCGGTGACCGACGGTGACGATGGCGGGGCGGCGCGATCGGGGGGCACCCCGAGCCGCCGCCCCAGCCAGTTGCCAGAGCGCCACACCGCCCGCCCCGTCGCGGGCATCAGGAGGAACCGTCATGACCAGCGAGAACGTCGACATCGCCCGCGAGTACTTCACCGCCATCCAGACCGGCGACCTGCCCAGGGTCGGGGAACTCCTCGATGAGGACGTCGTCTGGCATCAGCCGGGCGCCAACCGGTTCTCCGGCGAGCACAAGGGGCGTGACGCCGTGTTCGCGATGCTCGGCGGGATGATGGAGGCCAGCCGGGGGAGCTTCGCCATCGACACCGTCCACGCCCTGATGGGCAACGGCGACACGGTGGCCGCGAGCATCCACTTCGCCGGACGGCGCGACGACGCGTCCATGAGCATGGACGGCGTGGACGTCCTGCGCGTCGGCGACGGGAAGATCGTCGAGGTGTGGCTGTTCTCCGCCGACGAGGCCGCCGAGGACGCCTTCTGGGGCGAGTAGGCGGACCCCACCCTGCCCGGCAGAGGGGGCGTTCCGCGGGTTCGGGGCTCGCGGCGGCATCGCTTCCGGGTGCCCGTCAGCCCCGGGCGTCGTACGCCTCGCGGGCCGTCATCACCTCGGTGATGTGCTCCTGCGCCCAGCGGCCCAGCGCTTCGAGGGGTGTGTGCAGGCTGCGGCCCAGGGCGGTCAGTTCGTACTCGACGCGGGGCGGGACCTCAGCGTAGCTGTGCCGCACGACGATGCCGTCTCGCTCCAGGTCCCGGAGGGTGTCCGTGAGGACCTTCGCGCTGATGCCCTCGACCGTCGTGCGCAGGTCGCGGAAGCGCAGCGGGCCCTCGGTGAGGGAGATGACGACCATGGCCGTCCACTTGTTGGCGATACGGGCGAGCGAGGTCCGGGAGGGACAGGTCGCCGTGAGGATGTCGAAGGCCTGAGGCTGTGTCATGCGCGGCATACCTTTGCTGGTTCACGTCGGACGTACGTGCGGGGATACCATTCAGTATCCCTGGAAGCATGTTCTGCGGAAGATACCTTGTGGCTGATCTCAAGCAGGTGTACCGCGATCTCGTCCAGTTCGAGATCGAGCTGTGGAACGCCGTCGACTCCCGGTTGCGGGCCGCGCACGGCCTCCCCCTCACCTCGTTCGAGGTGATGCGGCTCCTCGGGCAGCGCTCCGAGTGCCGCGTCCAGGACGTCGCGGAGGCGTTCGGGATCACGGTCGGGGGCACCAGCAAAGTGGTGGACCGGCTGGAGGCGTCCGGTTACTGCCGCCGCCGTCCGAACCCGCACGACCGGCGCTCCTCCCTCATCGAACTCACCCCTGAGGGACGGCAGTTGACGGACGCGGCGGAGAAGGACTTCGCCGCGGAACTCGACCTGCGGATCGGTTCGGTCCTGTCCGGGGACGAGCTGGAGGCGTTCGGCGCCACGCTCCGTACGCTGCGGGCCGCCCGGCCCCGGTGACAGCGCCGGGCGGCCCTCCCCCGGAGGTCACGGGGCGGGGACCGGGTACGCGCGGGAGTGGTTGCCCGCGGTGACCTGCGGCATGTGGGCCTCGGCGTGTGTGGCGGCCTCCCGCTCGTCAGGTCGCGTGCACCTCGACCGTGCGCCCGTCCGGGTCGGTGAGCAGGTGACGGCCCTCGGCGAGCGGGGGTGAGGCCGTCGCGCTGTCGATCGCGAAGCCCAGCCGGAGGGCGTCGGTCCGGCGGTCCGGGCGGGCGGGGTAGAGCTCGAAGACCGTGCCGTCACCGAGGACGGCGGCGTAGTGGTCGGGGCCCTGGCCGTGCCGCTCCGGCGTGAGGCGCAGGCCGAGGTTCCCGTAGAAGCGCCGGCACTCCTCCAGTCGGGGCGAGTAGAGCACCAGCAGGGTCATGCGGGCCGCGTTCGGGTCGGTCATGTGGGGTCGGGTCCTCTTGCTGGGGGGCGGTTGCGGTCTCCATGGTCCCCGCATCGAGAACGGCCGGGCCGCCTTCCCGCTGGTCGCCGGGCACGAGACCTACGCGAACCTGGAGTACGCCACCCGCCGCCGGGACGCGTACGGCTCAGGCAGCGGGCCCGGTTGGGCAGGACCGCTGCCTGAGCCTCACGTCAGGCGGCGCTTCCTTCGAGCAGCGTGGGCTTCAGGTGGCGGCCGTAGAAGCGGTCCCCGTCCTCCAGCTCGAACCACGGGGTGCCGGTGTGGCCGCCGAGGTTGGCGTGGAGGGTCTTCTGTTCGCTGCCGAACGCGTCGAACAGGTCCAGGGCACGCTCGCGGGGGTTGCCCTCGTCGTCCCACTGGAGCAGGAGCAGCAGGGGGACGGTGACTTTCCGGGCCTCCTCGCGCTGGGCGTGGGGGACGTAGCCCCCGGCGAAGAGGCCGGCCGCCCGGATGCGGGGGTCGGTCGCGGTGAGGTGGATGCCGAGGGCGGCCCAGCCGGAGTAGCCGACCGGGCCGTCGATGCCGGGGAGGTCGAGGAGGGCGTCCAGGGCGGCCCGCCACTCCGGTGCGGCGCCGGTGACCAGGGGGCCGACGAGGGCCTCGAAGGCGTCGTCTGCCGGTTCGCCCGCCCGCATCGCCCGGCGTACGTCGGCGCGGGCCTGGTCGGCGGCGGCCGTACGAGGGCGGTCGCCGCAGCCGGCGGCGTCGATCGAGGCGACCGCGTAACCGCGGGCCGCCGTGTAGCGGGCCCTCGCCTTCAGCCTGTCCTGCTTGCGGGACATGCCGTTGTTGTGGGCCATGAGGATCAGCGGGAGCGGCTGCGCGGAGTCCGGCGTCCACAGGGTGCCGGGGGTGTCGCCGAGGGTGAAGTCACGTTCGAGGACACCGTCGTCGAGGCGCCGCTCGGAGATGAACTGCATGGGTCGAGCCTTTCGGGAGTACACGACGGCGCTCCCGGACGGCCTACCGCCCGACCGTGACCCCTGAGGGGAGCACCCATGTCGATACAGCGTTCACGGGTACCACCTCCTCGTTCTCCTGCACGGCCACCGGAAAGCTAACAGGGGCCGCGCGATCCGCCAACGGGTTTTCTACAGGTCGAGCACAGCGCGCAGGGCGTTGTCCACGCGTTCCTGCTGCTCGGGACCGATGTTGCCGTGCAGCGTGCCGGTCTCGAAGCGTGGGGCGGCCAGTTGGAGGAGGTTGACGGCGACGAGGGAGGCGTCGACCGGCGCGGTCAGGCGCACGCTCATCGCCGTGTCGGGGTGTTGCGCGGGCGCGTGGAGCGCCACGGCGACGACGGCGCCGTACGCCTCGGCGAGGCCGTCGAGGCTGACGACGAGAACCGTGCGGGTGCCTTTGCCGGTGTCGACGTCCCAGACGTCGCCCTTGCGGACGGTCACAGGGCGTCGCCCTCGCCCGCGAGGTCGAGGGGCGCGAGGGAGGCGAGCTTGCGGGCGGCGTCGAGCGTCATCTGGCGGCGTACGGCGCGCACGATGTAGTCGTTCAGCGAGGGGGCGCCTGCGGCGGCGTCCCGCAGGGGCTTGTCCATGGCGTCGGGGATGCGCAGGGTGATGGCGGTCATGACACCGAATCTAGTAGCACGGGTGCCGTCACGGAAGGGGAGCTTCCCCGTCGGCGGCAGGTGCGGCTTGACTCTCCCACGGAGGGAGAGTCGAGGGTAGAGCGCATGCGCAAGGACGACGGGCCGGGGTCCACATGGAGCATCGGGGCCGTGGCACGGCAGACCGGGCTGCCGGTGAAGGTGGTCAGACACTGGTCCGACGTGGGCATCGTCGCGCCGGTTCACCGGACCGCCGGCGGTTATCGCCGGTACGACACCGCCGGTGTGGCCCGGCTCCGGATGGCCCGCACTCTGCGGGACCTGGGGATGGGGCTCGGCGAGATCCGGGCCGCGCTCGACCGCGAGGGCGGGCTCCAGGAGGTGGCCGCGGCCCACGCCGAGGCGCTGGAGGAGCGGATCCGCCGGCTGCGGACCCACCAGGCCGTCCTGCGCGCCGTCACCCGCCGCACCACCCACGAAGGGCTCGCCCTGATGACCCGTACCGCCCACCTGTCCCCCGGTGAACGCCGCGAGCTGGTCCACGACTTCCTCACCGGCGCCCTCGGCGATCTGAACGTGCCCGACTTCCGCGAGGGGCTCCTCTCGGCCAGCGCCGACCTGCCGGAGAACCCCACCGACGAACAGGTCGACGCGTGGCTGGAGCTGGGCGAGCTGATCGCCGGTGACGAACTGCGGGCCGCGATGCGGCGGATGGCCGCGTACGCCGCCCGGCAGGGGCAGGGAGTGCGGGACCCCGGCGCGGCGGCGGAGATGCGCGCGCTCACCGACACCTGGACCGCGCACGTCCGCGAGGCGATGCGGGCCGGCATCGCGGCGGACTCCCCGGCCGCCGATCCGGTCGTCGCGGCCATCGTCGCCGCCTGGCTGCCCAGCCGCGCGAACACGGGCCGGGCTCTGGACACCGGCCGGGCCCTGGACACCAGCCCAGCCTCTCCCACCGACCCGGCCCCGGACACCAGCCCGGCCCTGGACACCGGCCCGGCCTCTGGCACCGGCTCGACCCCGGGCACCAGCCCGGCCGTGACCGCCGACGGCCCCAACGCACGCGGGCTGCTGCGTGAGCAGCTCACCGCCGCCGCCGAGCCCGTCGTCGAGCGGTTCTGGCAGTTGCTGTGCGTCCTCGGTGGCCGGCCCGTGCCCGCCGGGATCGCCGAGGAGGGCCGGTGGCTCGTCGCCGCCCTGCTCGCCAACCCCGCGCCGGGGGTGCGCGGCGCCCGGCTCGAAGCCCTTTACGCCGACGGCACGGACCCCTGGCCGGGAGGGGTGCTGGAGGCTTTCGTCCGGGTCCAGGACACCGTCGGGGCACTGGTGCGCGCGGCGGGGCCGGACCTGTTCGGCCTGCCCACCCCCTGCGCGGACTGGACCGTACGAGACCTGCTCGACCACCTGGTGTGGGAGAACCTCGTGTGGGGCGGCCTGGCGCAGGGCGCGCCGCCCGCGGTCGGCCACACCGAGGACCACCTCGGCGACGACCACGTCACCGCCTTCACGACGGCCGCCGCCGCGGCACGCGCCGCCTTCCGGCAGCCCGGCATGCTGACCCGCCCCTTCGGCCCCGCCCCCGGCCGACGCGTGGTCGAGCAGCTCCTGATCGAACTCCTAGTGCACGGCTGGGACCTCGCGACCGCCCTCGGCCACGACCGCGACCTGGAGCCCGACATCGCGCGCGCCGCGCTGCCGGTGGTCCGGGAGATCTACGGCGGCCTGCCCCGCACCGCCGGCGGGTCACTCGCCCCGGTGCAGCCCGTACCCGAACACGCTCCGGCCCTCGATGAGTTGGCGGCGTTCATGGGCCGGACGCCGCGGTCCTAGACCGTACGGCAGCCGCCGTTTCATGGGCGCGGCGTCACTCGTACCGGTACTTCAGGGAGTCCGCCTCCGCCTGCCGGATGTCCTCGATCGTCAGGTCCGGGTTGCGGAGTTGGGCCAGGGTGACCTCCGCCGAGGTGGGCTGCGCGTCCGCCGGGAGCCAGTCGTCCGGCTTCCATGCCGAGCTGCGCAGGAGGGCTTTCGGGCAGTGGGGGTAGACCGTCTCGATGCCGATGACCAGGGCGCTGGCGGGCGGTTTGCCCACGGCGGTCAGCTGGGACAGCAGGTCGGGGCGGGTGGAGACACAGGCGCGGCCGTTGACCCGGAGGGTCGTGGTGCGTCCCGGGATGACGAACAGGAGCCCGGCGCGGCCGGTGGCGATGACGTTGTGCAGGGTGTCCAGGCGCTTGTTGCCGGTCGCGTCCGGTATCGCGAGCGTCCGGTCGTCCAGGACGGAGACGAACCCGGCGGGGCCGCCGCGCGGCGAGACGTCGCAGTTGCCCTCGGCGTCCGCGCTGGCGATCATCACCAGCGCGGCGCAGCCGATCAACCGGCGTGTCTGCTCGGTGAGTTCGGTCATCTCCTTGCGCCTGGCCGCGTCCCCGGGGTCCTCGTAGGTCAGGCGCAGCGTCTCGGTGTCGCGTACGGCGTCGAGGCTGAGGGAGTCGAAGGCGGTGCCGGTGAGCGATGTCGTCATGCCGTCGACCCTAGGCGGTGCCGGCGATCTTCGCGGAGGAGTTTCCGCGGGGCGGCTGCGCGGGGAGTCCACGTCCCGCCCACCACGCCGACCGCCCCCGGAGCCCCCCTACCGCTTCAGTCGCCGCCCCCCGAACCCGCCCGCGCCGGTCGCCTCCTTCCAGTACGTCTCCAGCGCGGTCTGGTCGAACGTCCGCCAGTTCGGCGTCTCCGTGACCAGCGCCTGCCCGAGCTGCCGTCCGAGGCCGACCATGCCCCGGCCGACGGGTGCGCGGCCCGCGTCGTACGCGGCGAACCCTTCGGACCAGGTGTCCGCCGAGGTCAGGGAGGTTTCCAGGAGGGTGATGTCCTGGAGGGCCTTGACGGCGCCGGCGCCCGTGTGGGGGCGGGCGACCGTGGCCGCGTCGCCGACGAGCAGGGCGCGGTCCACGGCGTAGTGGGGTGCGGTGAAGTCGTAGATGGGCTGGAGGAGGAGTTCTCCGGGGGCGGTCTCCTGGACCAGGTCGGCCCAGTAGGGCGGCAGCGACTCGGCGCAGACGTGGGCGAGGTGGGCGCGCAGTCCGTCGCCCGCCGTGCCCGGGGGGACGCTGGTGGGTGTCTCCATGCCCTGGTCGAGGCCGGGCGGCGGGGTCGAGTAGAGGACCCAGTTGACGCGGTGTCCGCCGGTCCCGTCCGGGATGCGGTACACGACGAGGTGGCCGCCGTCGAAGAGGATGTACGCCCCGTCGCCGTCGGGCAGGAGTTCGGGGTCGCGCAGCCTGCTGTCCGGGTAGGCGCCGCGCCAGGCCAGGTAACCGGCGTACTCGGGGCGGACGTCGGCGTACAGGGCCGAGCGGACCGCGGAGCGGTAGCCGTCGGCGCCGACGACCGCGTCGTAGCGCTCGCTGCGCCCGCCCGCGTGGACCACGGCGCCCCGCGGCGTCACCTCGACCGCTTCGACCGCCGTGCCGGTGCGGACGTCCGTTCCTTCGGGCATCCGGCGGCTGAGGTCCTGCCAGAGGGAGCCCCAGTTGTAGGTGCGGAAGGGGAAGGGCATGACGGCGACCTGACGGCCGCGCGGGTCCGCCGCGCCGTCGCGGACGTAGAACCGGTTGTGGGCGATCCGCCCCCACGGGACGGCGGCGTCGATGTACCCGGCCGCCTCCAGTTCCGCGTACCGGTCGTTGTGGACGGCGACGCCGACCCCGCGCTCGGCCATGCGGCCCGAGGCACGCTCGTACACCGTGATCTCCTCGGCCCCCGCCCGTCGCAGGGCGATCGCCGCCGCGTTTCCCGCGATGCTCCCGCCCACGACCGCAACCCGTCCACCGTGCATTCCGTGCCTCCGAACTTGCCCGCGTACCGCTTCAACGCATCATGCCAGCAGGGTGTTTGCGGTGGTGAAGGGGGAGGCGGGTACTGCGCGGCACGCTCAGTTCGCGGCCGGGCCCAGCAGCCGCGTGCCGGTCGTGCTCTTGACCGTGGTGTTCTGATCGGGGGTCAGGCCCGGGCGGCGGTCGACGAAGCCGACCGGGTGGTCGCCGCCGAGGAGGCGCGTGGGCAGTGCCGGGAGGACGGCGGGGGTGGCAGACGCGGGGGAAGCCGATCGGAACGGCCGGACACGACCGCCCGGGTGCCGCCCCCTCCGACGTCGACGGCGACGCCGCGCCGCCTGACGCGCCGATTCGCGGCGGCGCGGCTCGGGCTCCGCAGCGACCACGTGGCCGGTGTCCGCGGCGGTCCTGCCCCGGCCGTGCCGGAACGCCTTCAGCGGGCGAACCCCTTCTGCCCGACCGACGGCGCGACGGCCGGAGCGTGTGCCGCGGGCTCCCTGCCTCCGCTCGGCGTCCCAGGCGGGAGCAGGGGCCCGGCGTGTGGTCAGCGAGCGCCCTCCCGTCCGGCGTGCGCCAGGGGCTGCGCCGCGTAGGTGATGCGTACGACGCCGTCCGCGTGCCGTTCCGTTGTCGCGTGGACGCCGAAGACGGTCGCGAGGATCTCCGGCGTGAGGACTTCCAGGACCGGGCCCGCCGCGACGACGGTGCCGGCGTCCAGGACCACCAGGTGGTCGCAGAGGCGGGCCGCGAGGTCGAGGTCGTGGAGGACCGCGAGGGTGGTGACGCCGGTGGCGCGGATGAGGCCGAGGAGTTCGAAGCGGGCGCGGATGTCGAGGTGGTTGGTGAGTTCGTCCAGCACCAGCAGGTCCGGGTTCTGGGTCAACGCCCGCGCGAGGAGGGCCCGTTGGCGTTCGCCGCCGGACAGGGAGGCGTAGGGGCGGTCCGCGTACGGGCGTACGCCGCAGCGGTCGATCGCGTCGTCCACGGCCCGCCGGTCCTCCGCGCCGTCCCGGGTCAGCAGGCCGTGGTGGGGGCTGCGGCCCAGGGCGACGATCTCCTCGACCGTCAGGCCGGTCGTGTTGCCCGCGGTGTCCTGGAGGACGGCGGCCGTACGGCGGGCCGCGGCCCGGGGCGTCAGGGACCAGACGTCGTCCTCGCCGACCCGGACCACTCCCCGGGCGGGGCGCAGGGAGCGGTAGACGGTCCGCAACAGGGTTGATTTTCCACTGCCGTTGGGGCCGACCAGGCCGACGATGTCGCCCTTGCCGGCCTCCAGGGTGACGCCGTGGAGGATCGGGGTGCGGTCGAGGGTGACATGGAGTCCTTCGACGGTGAGTCGCATCGGTCCAGCTCCGGGTTCCATCAGTCCAGCCCCTTGTTCCGGCGCAGCAGCCACAGGAAGAACGGCGCTCCCAGCAGCGCGGTCAGGATGCCCAGCGGCAGTTCGTTCGGGCGGCTCAGCGTGCGGGACAGCAGGTCGACCAGGACCAGGTACACCGCGCCCAGCAGCGCCGTCAGCGGCAGCAGCCTGCGGTGGTCGGCGCCGAGCGTGAGGCGGACCAGGTGGGGGATCATCAGGCCGACGAAGCCGATGCTGCCGGCGACGGCGATGACGGTCCCGGTGAGGAGCGCGCACAGGACCAGGAGGATGGCCCGCAGCCGGTTGACGTCGACGCCGAGCGCCGTGGCGGACTCGTCGCCCGCGAGGAGGACGTTCAGGCGGCGGCCGAACAGCGCCAGCAGCACCGTCGCGGCCAGCACGACCACCGCGACCGCGGGCACCTGCTCCCACTCCGCGCCCGCGACGCTGCCCAGCATCCAGAACATCACCGTCCGCAGTTCGGTCGGCGACGCCTGGAGCTGCACGAAGCTGGTCGCGGACAGCAGCACGTACCCGACGGCGACCCCGGCGAGGACCAGCCGGGTCGGGGCGAGGCGCCCCTGTCGCCGGCCGAGCGCGAAGACCACCGCCCCGGCGGCGACCGCCCCGAGGAACGCCGCCCCCGACACCCCGAGCCCGGCGAGCGCGGCGCCGCCGCCGAGGGTGATGACGAGGACCGCGCCGAGCGTGGCGCCGTAGGAGAAGCCGAGGACGATGGGGTCGGCGAGCGGGTTGGACACGACGGTCTGGAGCACCGCGCCGCAGACCGCGAGCCCGGCGCCGACGAGGGCGGCGAGCAGGACGCGCGGGGTGCGGAACGTCCACACGATCTGGTCGAGCGCCGGGTCGGACGGCGGGGCGCCCACGCCGGTGACGTGGTGCAGGACGATCGTCCAGACGTCGCCGACGGGGACGGTGACCGCGCCGACGCTGATGCCCAGGATCATCGAGACGGCCAGCGCGCACGGCAGGAGCGTGCACGCCAGCGCCGTCCGGTACCGGGTCAGAAGGCGTCCGGGTGCAGGGTCCTGGCGATCTTCTCCACGGCCAGGTCGTTGCTCGGGCCGAGGTACATCGAGTCGGACAGCGTCACGTACGTCTTGCTGCGGGCGGCCGGCCACTGGGGGAACTCCTTGAGCAGTTTCTCGGCGTAGGCCGCCGGGTTCGGGTCGTTGTAGGCGATGACGACGAGCGCGTCCACGCTGGTCGCGGCGGCCTTCTCCTTGCTGAGGTCGGCGAAGGTGGTGGTGGCGGCGTCCGCGAAGGCGTTGGCGGCGCCGGCCTTGGCGAGGATGTCGTTGAAGATGCCCCGGGAGACGACCGAGCTGAAGTCGTTGGTCCCCATGGACATGTTGGAGAAGAGGACCATGACGTTCGGCTTCTTCGCGGCCCCGGTCCTCGCCGTGACGGCCGCGATGCGCTTCTGCGAGGCGGCGACGAGCCGTTCGGCCCGGTCGGGGACGCCGAAGATCTTCCCCATGTCGCGCAGGAGCCGGTAGCTGTCCGCGACGGTCATCTTCGACGGGTCCTGGTCGCAACCCGCCGGGGAGACATAGCTGTTGGCGCCGACCGTCCTCAACTGCTCGCGGGTGGCGAAGCCGTTCTTCTCCTCGAAGCCGTACGAGGTGACGGACAGGACGAGGTCGGGGCGCAGGGCGAGCATCGACTCGCGGGGGATGTCGTAGGCGTCGTTCGGCTTCACGTTCCCGGTGGGCAGCGCCTTGATCTCGGCGGCCCGGCCCGGGACCTCGGAGGCGCCGTAGCTCTGCTGGTTGGCGACGATCCGGTCCCCCAGGCCGAGGGCGAGGAGGGTGGAGACCTCGGCGACGGAGGCGCCGTTCATGACGACGACCCGGCGCGGGGACTTCGTGAACGTCACCTCCTGCCCGCAGTTGGTCAGGGTCACCGGATAGCCGGCTTCCGCCGTACCGCCCGCCCGCTCCCCGGCGGGCGACGCGCCGCACGCCGCCGTGAGCAGGCACAGCGCGGCGGCGACCGGCCGTTTGATCGACATGGAGGCTCCTTGCTTCAGATGTTCCGGTGCAGTAGTCGGGCGCCGGGACCGGTCAATTCCCGCGAACATGCGTCAACTTCCTTGCGTACAAGGCGACTTCAGGAGAAACGTCTCGCGCCGGTCGTCGGGGGGCGTCTCCGGCGGGTCCAGGAGAGCGATCCCGTCCCCGAACCCCGGCACACCCCGGGACTGGGCGCGCTCCGCCTCCGTCTGCCCGTCGCGGGTGCCGGCGATCCGGGGTCGTACGGCCGCGCGGCGGAAGCGCGATGGACGGCAGCCGGGTGCGGGCGGAGGCGCGGCCCTCGAAGCGGTTGCCGAGGGCGCGCGCGAAGGTGTCCTGGGCGAGATCGTCGGTGGTCTGCGGGTCGCCGCTGAGGTGGGCGACGAAGCGCGGGACGTCGCCGTGGAGCGCGCGGACGAAGTACTCGGCCGCGCCGGCGTCGCCGCTGCGGGCGGCCAGCGCCCGGGCGGTCGCGGCGTCGGCGGACGTGCGGTCACCGCACGTCGCGGGCAGGGAAGAAGCGGTCACGTGATGTCCCTCTCGGTCCTCGAACGGGTGCGCCGGGCCGACCCGGCCACGGCGGTGCGCGGGGCGCGAAAGCCGCCCCGGTGGTTCCGGCCGCCTCAGCGGGCAGCGGCACCCGTGGGCGGTCCCCGGGAGGTGACGGAGAAGCAGAGGAGGCGGCGGGCGGGCGCCGGGTGGTCGCCGGGGCGGCGCCGGGGCGCGGGCGGGTGGTGCAGGGCGGGGACCGCGAGCAGCATCCGCAGGGGTGCGGCGAGGCGTACGGCCACGGCCGACAGGACCCGGAAGACGGCACGTTCGCCGTGGGCGAGCCACAGTCCGCACAGGACGGCGGCGAGGAGGTGGGCGGTGGCCATGCTGGGGGTGTGGAGGGCGGGTTCGGTGCCGTGGGTCGTGTGCGCGAGGTGCGCCGCGTGCGCCATGGGGGCCATTGCCGTGCCGCCCAGGCCGTCCATGCCGGCCGTCCCGCCTCCGGACCCCGGCACGCCCCTCGCCGCGGGCGCGAGGCTCTGCGCCGCGGCGAACGTCTCGTGGAGTACGACCTGTACGGCGACCACACCCCCGACGATCACCGCGCTCCCCCGCTGCCTCCCGGCCAGCCCCCAGCCCGCCGCCCCCACGACGGCGCCCCCACCGGCCACCGCCCACCACGGAACCGGCGTACCCGACATGACCCCGTGTCCGACGGCGGCGAGGAGCGCGCACACGGCGGCGAACACGCCCGCCCGCAGCGCGCGGCACCACCCTCCGACGGTCATCGCACCCCCTCCGCACCAGAAGTCGGCCGATACCCCCTCCGAGTTCCCGGCCCCTGCTGGTGGCGTACGTCACGCCGACCGGAAACAGCCTGCGCCTTGCCGACCCCGCTGCCTGCCAGCCCTGCGCCTTACCGAGCCTGGTTCCCTGCCGGCCCTGCCCTTTTCCGGCCCTGCGCCTTGCCGGGCCTGCCCTCTGTCGGCCCCGCCCCTTGCCGGCCTTGTCCCTGCCGAGCCTGCCCCCTTGTCAGCCCCGCCCCCTTGCCAGGCCTGCCCCCTGTCGGCCCTGGCCCTGGCCCTGGCCCTGGCCCTGGCCAAGCCTGCCAGCCCCGCCCCTCGCCGACCCCGCCGCCGCTGATGCCCCACCTCGGCCTTGACCTTCGAGTTGGTCGAAGCCCAATGATGGCGACGTGCCGAATTCCGACCTGATGCCCATCGGCGTCTTCGCCCGACGCACCGGCCTGACCCCCAGCGCGCTGCGGTTCTACGCCGACTCCGGGCTGCTGCCCCCTGCCGAGGTGGACCCGGTCACGGGCTACCGCTACTACTCCGCCGACCAGGTCGCGCGGGCCACCGCCCTGCGCCGGCTCCGCGAGATCGCCATGCCCCTCGCCACGGTCGAGGCGGTCCTCGACGCCGAGGCCGGGGAGGCGGCGCGGCTGCTCGACGAGCATGTCGCCCGGATCGCCGAGGACGCGGCGGCGGCCCGGCAGAAGGCCGCTGCCGTCAAGGCCGCGCTCGGCGGCGACGTACCCGGCGTACTGATCGCCCTGCTCAAGGGACCCGTGCTGGCGGACGCGGTCGAGCAGGTCCTGACCGCGACCGCGCACGAGCCGGGCCCGGCGGTGCTCGCCGGCCTGCATCTGGAGGCGCGTCACGAGGAGATCGCCCTCACGGCGACGAACCGGTACCGGCTCTCCACCCGGACCCTGGTACCGGCGCGGCCGGCGGAGCGGACGTGGGCCGGCACGCTCGACGGCGACGACCTGCGGGCCGCTGTCGCCACCGTCCGGCGCAGCCCGCTGGTCCGCGTCGAAGCGGTGCCGCACGGAATCCGGCTGCGGATGCCCGAACGCGAGGACCGCTACTGCCGCTCACTGTCCGAGGACTTCCCCGACCACCGGCTGATGCTCGCCTCCCTGGGCGAGACCAGCACCCGCGCGACGGTCCCGAAGGCTCTGCTGCTGCGCGCCCTGGAAGAACACCCCGGCGAACACGTCACGCTGCATATCTCCGCTCACGGAGTGACCGTCAGCCCCTCGCACGGCAAGGACCCCGATGACCGGCTCCCCGCCACCGTGACGGGCGAGCCCCTCCGGATCCGGTTCGAGATGACCACGCTCTATCCCGCCGTGAGCACCGCCATCGGCCCCGACGTCCTGCTCGACCTGCGGGGACACGACAGCCCCGTCACGATCCGTTCCGCCGACCGCGGCGACCTCACCACCCTGGCGATGCCCGTCCAGTGCGCCCCCTGAGACCGACGACAAGGAACACGTCATGCCCTCCGCGCCCGACCCCACCATGGAAGCCATCGCCCAGGCCGTCACCGAAGGCCGAGCGGGCCACGTCTCGTCCGCCCGCCACAAGCTCCAGGCCCTGTGGTCGCAGATCGGCGTCACCGGCGACCCGCTGCACCGCTGCTCACTCGCCCACCACCTGGCCGATCTCCACGACGACCCCGCCCAGGCCCTCGCCTGGGACGTCCGGGCCCTGGACGCCGCCGACGCCGTGACCGACCAGCGCGTCCAGGAGCACCACGCCGGCCTGCGCATCGCCGGCTTCTACCCGTCCCTGCACCTCAACCTGGCCGACGCCTACCGCCGCCTCGGCTCCTTCGAGGCGGCGGCCGAGCACATCGAGGCAGCCAGGGAACACGCCCCGAGCCTCCCCCAGGACACGTACGGCGCCTTCCTGCGCACCGC
This sequence comes from Streptomyces niveiscabiei, assembly GCF_033794345.1. Lineage (NCBI taxonomy): Bacteria > Bacillati > Actinomycetota > Actinomycetes > Kitasatosporales > Streptomycetaceae > Streptomyces > Streptomyces niveiscabiei. The sequence continues at coordinate 33,884 of NZ_JARAYJ010000041.1, read as the reverse complement.
CCTCGACGAGGTCGCGGAGACCGTCTCCCGCCGCGACACCACCAAGCGCCCCTGACACCGTGCCGCACGACGTCACACGGCCCGCACGACCGTCCCGCCCGCTTCGAGCGCCTCGACCCCGTCGCCGGGCACGCCGGTGCCCGTGACCAGGGTGTAGACGAGGGCGGCGTACGCGTGGGCCGTGTGGACGAGTTTCGTCGTGTCGGCGGCTGCGACGACCCGGCGTGCCGAGGAGATGCCCGCCTTCTTCACCGCCGCCTCGTCGAGGTCGTACGTGGTCAGGCCTTCGGCCGCGCTGAGCCCGCAGCAGCCGATGACCGCCGTGTCGAAACGCAGAGCGGCAAGGGTGAGGGGGCCGATGAGGGTGCCCTCCCCCGCGCGGGGGCGTCCGCCGGGGACCGGCAGGGAGGAACGGCCGGGCGGGTCGCTCAGCACGTGGATCGCCTGGAGCGACAGCGCCAGGACCGTCACCGGCCGGTCCCGCAGCAGGCGGGCCACCTCCACGCACGTCGCCCTCTGTCCAGGAGGACGGTCTCGCCGTCAGCTACCAGGGAGGACACCTCGGCGGCGCCCGCCTCGTGGGAGCGCGGCGCGAACGGCGGTTCCTCGCCGCGCAGGAGCAGCGTGCGCGCCCCGCCCGGGGCCCATTCCAGGGCGCCCTGTGCGGCGAGGGTTCTGTGCTGGGACACCACCGTGCGCTCGCGATCACATCCGGAACTCCCGGATCACGGTGTTCCGGAACACCGCGGGACCACCGATGGTGAACAGGGCGAGCCCGGTGTCGGAGGGTTCGGGGAAGATCTCGGTCGTGTGGGTGTGGCGCCCGTCGCCGATGAACATCTCGACGGACGTCCGGTCGACGAGGATGCGCAGCGAGGCCGTGCCGGTGGACAGGTCGTAGGGCGTGCGGCTCTCCTGCCAGCGGTCGGAGGGGCTGACGGTGTAGCCGCGGTTGACGAAGGCGTAGGTGCCGTAGACACCGGCGTCGATGTGCCGGGCGCCGTCCGGGGAGCGCCTCAACTGGAGTCCGGCACCGGTCAGTTGGTCCCAGGTGACGGTGCAGGTCAGTTCGTACGCCGTGCCGGTGTAGGGGAGCAGCCGTGAGCCGTCGACGGCGAGATCACCGAGGTCGATCTCGCGGGACACGTACCGGTCGAGCGCCGCGACGGGCTGGGACGCCAGGTAGTACGCCCCCGACCCGTCCCGCCGCAGCCGCACCTCGCGGACGATGGAGTCGGTGCCGTTGAACCCGTCGCACTCCATGGTGGGGGTCGTGCCGGCGTAGTCCCAGTGGTTCAGCCACCCGATCGCGTGCCGGACCGCCGGGTCGAGCGCCCCGGCCGCGTCCCGTTTCTCGAAGGTGACCGCCGCGTACCAGTCCCAGCCGTGGTCGAGCCATTGCGGGTCGGGGGCGTCGGCGGTGAACGTCGTGCCGTCGAAGGACCCCGTCCAGTACGCGTACGTGCTGGGCAGTCCGGCCCCCTTGGCGTTGGCGCTGACGCCGAGGACCCACTTCCAGGTGCCGTCGTCCGCCCTGATCCGGAAGAGGTCGGGGCACTCCAGCACGCCGATGCCGCCCTTGATGAACCCGCCGACGTAGGCCCACGACTTGAGGTCGGCCGAGTGGTAGAACCCCACCTTGTCGTTCTCGGCGAGCAGCATCACCCACCGCCCGCGTTCCTCGTCGCGGATCACCTTGGGATCGCGGAAGTCCCGCACGCCGGGGTTGGGCAGGACGGGCGCGGTGCCGTGGTTGGTGAAGTGCCGGCCGCCGTCGGTGGAGTAGTACAGGTACTGCGCCTGCGTGACGTCGTCGGGCGCCATGGTCGCGAGGACGATGACCGCGCCCGCCCCGAACCCGGCCGTGTTGTCGGTGTCGACGACCGCCGAGCCGGACCAGACGTCGCCGTTGGGGGTGGTGTTCTTCGGTACGGCGATGCCCCGGTCGGTGAAGGTGACGAGGTCGGTGCTGGTGGCGAGGCGCCAGGCGGTGCCCGCGGTGGTGCCGCCGGTCGAGTAGTCGGGGTTGTAGAGGTAGTAGTAGTGGTACTCGCCGTCGATCCAGAGGGGCCGTTGGGGGTCGTTCATCCACTGGTCGGGCACGGTGAAGTGGTAGTCGGCGCGGTAGCTGCCCGCGCAGGCGGCCACCGCGGGACCGGGCCGCAGGATAAGTCCCGCGGCCGAGGCCGCCAGCAGCGACCGTCTCGACAAAAACCTGGGCATGGTGCGGCTCCCTTCCCCGACTCCGTCGTCAGGATGGCCGGAACCCTACCCCTAACTCGTTAAAGGTCAACCCTTCCGCATCCTCGACTCCCCACCCGTACACACCCCTTGACAGAGGATCAGCGCGTTCCCATCATCGGGGGGTCAAGTTGGGCTAACACGAGTTAGGTCCGTCGATGACCCACCCGCTCCTCTCCCGCCGGGACCTGATGCGCTACGGCGCCTACGGTGCCGGCACCGCCGCGCTCGCCGGTGTCGCGGCCAACTGGGACCGCCTCACCGGCGCCGACATTCCCGGCCGCGACGACGGCTCGCTCGTCATCGCCACCCTGGGCTCCGCCTTCGACCCCGCGACGCAGCGCGCCCTGCGCGACGGGTTCCACGCGGTCCACCCCGACATAAAGATCCGCGTCAACGCCGTGCAGGCGTACGACTGGTCGGACTTCTTCTCCAAGATCCTCACGCAGATCGCGGCGGGCACCGCGCCGGATCTCGTGTACGTCGCCACCGAGGGCGTCCAGCTCTTCGCCCAGCGCCTCGGGGTCCCGCTGGACGCGTGGGTGAAGCGGGACGCGGCCGAACTGCGCCCCTACTTCGCCGACGTCCACCCCTCGCTGGTCGAGTCGATGATGTACGAGGGGAGCCTGTACCAGCTGCCGGTCGAGTTCAACGCGGCCGACATGTACCTCAACAACCAGGCCCTGGAACGGGCCGGTGCGGTCCTTCCCCCCGACGACTGGGACCGCGACGACTTCACGGCGCTGCTGCGGTCGCTCAAGCGCGCGGGCGGCGACCGGTTCACCCCGTACTTCTGGACCAACCGGCTGTGGGGCGGGGTGGTGCCGTGGCTGTTCGCGAACGGCACGAACCTCCTCGCCGAGTCCAAGGCGCCGGGCGGCGACTGGCTGTGGGACGCCTTCTACCCCGAGGCCGAGCGGCGCGGGCGGGGCGGCGGGTACCGGTGGACGACTCCGCAGGCCGGCTCCGAGCGGGTCGCGGAGGTGTACGACTACCTCGCCGGGCTCATCCAGGAGGACCTGTGCACGCGGCCCGAGGGGGGTGACGGGCGCAACCTGGTCGGCGTGTTCTCCACCGGCCGGGTCGGGGTGACCCCGGCGGGCGGCTTCTGGGCGGGGGGCCTGCATCTGGCGGGGATGGAGCCGGACGCCTTCGACGTCCGGTACTTCCCCCGCTGGCGTACGCAGCGGCACCAGTTCGGCGCCGCCGGGTACGCGCTGCTGCGGACGTCGACGATGCGGGACGAAGCCTGGGAGTTCATCAAGTACACGGCGCGCGAGGACGTCATGACCCGCCTCTTCGCCGCCAACCAGACGACCCCGGCCCGGCGTTCGATGGTGAACGCCGCCCGCTACCGCTCGACCGGGCCGTCCCACTGGCAGACCTTCTACGACACCCTCGACAAGATCCCCTCGACCGGCCCGATCCCGGCTCCACCGCAGGTCAACGAGGTCGAGCAACTGCTGATCAAGCACACCGGTACCGCGCTGGCGAGCCCCGGCTCGGTGCGTCCGGCGCTGCGACGGCTCCAGGGGGACCTGGAGAAGGCGATGGAGCGTGAGCTGTGACGGACACCGAGATCAGGCCCGTACGTCCGCTGCCGGTCCCCACCCGGGAGGCGCCCCCGCGCGGCCGGGGCAACCGGCTGCTCGCCGTGCTGTTCCTCGCGCCGACCGTCGTCGGGATCGTGGTGTTCACGGTCGTCCCGATCGTCGGGTCGGTCGTGCTCAGCTTCTTCCGGTGGGACGTGATCGACGATCCGACGTGGGCGGGAGGCGCCAACTACCGGGAGATCCTCACCGATTCGACGGTCCTGGTGTCCTTCCGCAACACGCTCGTGTTCATGGTCCTCGCGGTCGCGCTGCAACTGGTGATCGCGCTGGTGCTGGCGATCGCGGTGAACGGGCGGATGCCGGTGTGGCTGCGGTCGGTGTTCCGGTCGGCGTTCTTCTTCCCGCTGGTGCTGTCCGCCGCGTCGATCTCGGTGGTGATGAAGTACCTGTTCAACCAGGACTTCGGCCCGGTGAACTGGCTGCTGGGCACGGTCGGTATCCCTTCGGTGCCCTGGCTGACGTCGGAGCACGGGGCGATGGCGGCCGTCGTCCTGGCGTACGTGTGGCAGCAGTTCGGGTTCTCGTTCCTGCTGTTCGTCGGCGGCCTCAACACCATCCCGAAGGAGGTCCACGAGGCGGCGGCCCTCGACGGAGCGGGCGGTCTGCGCAAGCATCTCGCGATCACGCTGCCCCTGCTGTCGCCGACGCTCCTGGTGGCGTCCGTGGTCGGGATCATCAACGCGCTCCAGGTCTTCGAGCAGCCGTACGTCCTCACGGCCGGCGGTCCCGGCGACTCGACGCGCACGGTCGTGATGGTCATCTACGAGACGGCGTTCGAGCAGCTGCGCTTCGGTGAGGCGTCCGCCGTGGGGGTTCTGCTCTTCGTGCTGATCATGGCGGTCACCGCCCTCCAGTTCCGGCTCAGCCGGCGTTTCGTCCACTACCAGTGAGCCGGGTGAGCCCTTTGAGTACGTCCTCCCTTTCCGCGGCGCGGCTGCGGCCGTGGGCCCGTGTCGCCGGTCTCGCGGTGTGCGCGCTGCTGACGCTCGGTCCGGTGATCTGGACGGTGTCGACGTCGCTGCGGACCCCCGCGCGCTCCTTCGACCTGCCGCCGGAGATCGTCCCGGCCGATCCGACGCTCGACGCCTATCGCGGGGTGTTCGACCAGATCGACGTGTGGCTGTACGCGCTGAACTCGACGCTGGTGACCGGGCTGATCGCGGCCGGCCAGATGGTCACGGCGGGGCTTGCCGGGTACGCGTTCGCGCGGCTCGAATTCCGGTTCAAGAAGCCGCTGTTCGCGCTGGTGCTGGCGACGATGATGGTGCCGTTGCAGGTCACGATCGTCCCCGTGTTCCTGGAGCTGAAGGAGCTGGGGCTCACCGACACGCTGCTCGGGCTGATCGTCCCCGCGTTCCCGACCGCGTTCGGCACGTTCCTGATGCGGCAGTACTTCCTCGGTATGCCGAAGGATCTCGGCGAGGCCGCGATGATCGACGGCGCGGGGCCCTGGCGGGTCTTCCGGTCCGTGTACGCGCCGCTCGCGGCTCCCGGGCTCGCCGTCGTCGGCGTCCTCGCCTTCAACTACCACTGGAACGAGTTCTTCCGGCCGCTGATCCTGGAGACGTCCTCCGAGAACCTCACGCTGCCGCTCGGCCTGGTCTCCCTCCAGGGCAACCTCGGCACCGGCTCGATCTCCGTCGTCCTGGCCGGGGTCGTCCTGTCCATGCTTCCCGCCGTCGCCGTGTTCGTCGTCGGCCAGCGCCCTCTGCGCGAGGGCATCACGTCCGCAGGAGTCAACCGTTGAGTCACCGTCCGCGCTTCCGGGTCCGACCGCCGGCCAACTGGATCAACGACCCGAACGGGCCCGTGCGTTGGGGAGGGCGCTATCACCTCTTCTACCAGCACAACCCCGAGGCGCCTGTGCATACGAACGTGCACTGGGGGCACGCCTCCAGCGCCGACCTCGCTCACTGGGACGACCACGGCATCGCCCTGCGGCCCGTCGCCGGGGGGCCCGATGAGGCGGGGTGCTGGTCCGGGTGCGTCGTGGACGACGACGGGGTCGCGACCGCCGTGTACTCCGGGATCCGCCACGGCCATCAGGGGCTGAGCGCGATCTGCCTGGCCGTCGCCGAGGACGAGGAGCTGCTCGCCTGGAAGCAGCTCCCGGAGCCGGTCGTCGCGGGTCCGCCGCCCGGCCTCGGCGTGACGATGTTCCGCGACCCCTTCGTCTTCCGGTTCGGCGGCCGTCGCTGGGCGCTGGTGGGGGCGGGGCACTCCGACGGTACGCCGTCGGTTCTCGTGTACGACTGTGAGGATCTGTACGCGTGGCGGTTCGCCGGGGTCCTGCTGGACGGGCGGGACCCGGTGGCGGCGCGGGTCTTCGGGACGCGGGCGATCGGGTGGGAGTGTCCGCAGCTGTGGGAGAGCGATGGGGGGTGGACGCTGGCGGTGGCGCTGTGGGACGGGGACCCGCTCAGTACGGCGTACCTCGCCGGGGAACTGGTCGACAGCGACGGCGGGTTGAGGTTCGCGGCGCGTGCGGGCGGCCCGCTGGACCACGGGCGCGACTTCTACGCCCCCGCTGTCCTCCAGGACGCCGGGCGCACTCTTCTGTGGGGCTGGTCCTGGGAGGCGCGTGCGCGTGAGGAGGTGGAGCGGGCGGGCTGGTCGGGGGTGCTGACGGCGCCTCGGGTGGTGGATCTGCGGGAGGACGGCACGCTGCGGGTCGCGCCGGCACCGGAACTCGAACTCCTGCGTATGGGACGCCCGTTCGGCGCCGGGCCACTGCCTCCCTCCTACGATCTGCTGGTGACCGCGCGTTCGGCGGCGACCGTGAAGCTGCTGCGGGCGGCGTCCGGGGCTGAACTCGCCGTGCGGATCGACCCGTTGGGCGGGACGGTGACGGTGGACCGGACGGGGTGGCCGCGGACCGGCGGTGGCGGGCCGCTGATGCTGAATGCCCTGCCGAGTGAGCCTCTCACCGTCCGTGTTCTCGTCGACGGCTCGCTGCTCGAACTCTTCGTCGGCGACCGGGTGGCGGCGACCGAGCGCGTGTATCGACGGCCCGACGATGTACCGGAGTTGGCGGTCACCGGGGCCGATGTCGAGGTCAGCTGCTGGAAACTGGGCCCACCGAACCCCGGGTGACGACCGGGCACTCCAGGCGGCGGGTCGTGACGGCGGGCGGGGTGCCCGTGGTGAGGGCGTCGAGGAGGAGGCGGACCGCCGTCTCCCCCATCGCGCGGTGCGGCAGCGCGACCGTCGTGAGGGGCGGGGTGAGGAACGCGGACATGTGCTCCTGGTCGTCGTAGCCGACGACGGAGAGGTCGGCGGGGACGTCGAGGCCGAGGCGTGCGGCGGCGTGCAGGACGCCTGCCGCGACGCGGTCGTTGTAGCAGACGATGCCGGTGGGACGGCGGTCTGCGGGGACGCCGTCGAGGAGCCGCAGCGCGCCTTCGTACCCGGCGCTGATCTCGCCTCCCGTCCGGGTGATCCACTCCTTCTCGGCGGTGAGACCGACGGTCCGCAGCGCGTCCCTGAACCCCCGCAGCCGCTCGGCGCTGGCGATGTCGTCGAGGCCGCCGACGAGCGCGATCCGGCGGTGGCCCGCGTCGAGGAGGACCCGGGCGGCGCTGCGGCCACCGGCCCGCTCGGCGGGGATGACGGCCGGCAACGACCCGTCCTCGGGAAGGCAGTTGGCGAACACGGCGTAGGTGCTGTGCAGCCCTTGCGGGACGCGTGCGCGGCGCAGGGACAGGGCGGCATAGATGATCCCGTCGACCCTGCGGTCGAGGAGTTCCGCGACGGCCGCGTCCTCGGTCGCCGGGTCCTGGCCCGAGTCGACGGTGAGGACGAGGTGGTCGGCGGTCCGGGCCGTGTCCATGGCGCCGCGCAGCAGCCGGCCGGCGAACGGGGAGGTCGCGATCTCGTCCGTGACCAGCCCGATCACGGCCGTACGGCTGCGGCGCAGGCCCCGGGCGACGGCGTTGGGCCGATAGCCGAGCCGGGCCGCCGCCGCGCGGATCTTCTCCTGTGTCTCGGCGGAGAGGTTGCCTTCGGCGCGTCCGTTGAACACGAACGACACCGCCGTGTGGGACACCCCCGCGAGCCGCGCGACATCCCGCGAGGTCGCCCGCCCGACCCGCGCTTTCCCGACCCCGTCCATGCCCGTCCCCACCGACCTCGTCCGACCGGCTCAGCCTACCCGCGGACGGCCCTGGTCAGGGCCGGTGCGTCTGCACCGCGAGCCACACAGCCCGGTCCGGCGCCAGCGTGTCCCCCTCGACCGGCCCGCTGGCCAGCAGGACCCCGGTGTGCTCCGGCAGCGCGTACGGCTCGCCCGACAGGTTCACCACGCACACGAACCCCGGTTCGCGGCGGAACGCCAGCACTCCCGCTGTGTCGTCGAGCCACGTCAACTCGCCGTCCCCCAGGGCGGGATGCTCGCGCCGTATCCGCAGGGCCGCCCGGTACAGCTCCAGCATGGACCGCGCGTCGCCGGTCTGCGCGGCCACGGAGTACGGCGCCCAGTCGGCGGGCTGCGGCAGCCAGGGCGCGGCGGCCCCCGCACCGCTGAAGCCGTACAGCGCGCCCGTCCCCGACCACGGGATCGGCACCCGGCACCCGTCCCGGCCGCGCTCGGTGTGCCCGGACCGCTCCCACACGGGGTCCTGGAGCACAGCCTCGGGAAGGTCCTCCACCTCGGGCAGTCCCAGTTCCTCCCCCTGGTAGACGTAGGCCCCGCCGGGCAGCGCGAGGGTGAGCAGCGCGGCGGCCCGGGCACGGCGGTTGCCGAGCGCGAGGTCGGCCGGCCCGGCCGGGACGTACGACTCGTTGGCCACCCACTTGCGCGCGGCCTTGCGGCCGTACCGGCTGGCGTGGCGCATCACGTCGTGGTTGGACAGGACCCAGGTGGCCGGGGCCCCGACCGCCCCCAGCGTGGTGAGGGTGTCGTCGATGACGGCGCGCAGGTCCTTCGCGTCCCAGTCGGTCATCAGGAAGTCGAAGTTGAAGGCGGTGTGCAGGACGTCGGGGCGGACGTACGCGGCGAGGCGTTCGGGCGCGTCGGTCCACGCCTCGGCGACGAAGGCGCGGTCGCCGGGGTATTGGTCGGCGAGCCTGCGCCAGGCGCGGTAGATGTCGTGGACCTCGTCGCGGTCCCAGAACGGGTGGGCGGCGGCCTCGGAGACCTCGGGGAGTTCGGGGTCCTTGGCCAGCCCGTGCGCGACGTCGATCCGGAACCCGTCCACGCCCCGGTCGAACCAGAACCGCAGGACGGACTCGAACTCGGCGTGGACGTCCGGGTGTTGCCAGTTCAGGTCGGGTTGCCGCGGAGTGAAGAGGTGGAGGTACCACTCCCCGTCGGCGGCCCGCGTCCAGGCGGGCCCGCCGAACCGGGAGTGCCAGCCGTTGGGCGGGAGCGCGCCGTCGGGGCCGCGCCCGGGCCGGAAGATGTACCGCTCGCGCTCCGGGCTCCCCGGTCCCGCCGCCGACGCGGCCTGGAACCAGGCGTGCTGGTCCGAGGAGTGGTTGGGCACGATGTCCGGCACGATCCGGATGCCCAACGCGTGTGCCTCGTCGATGAGTTGCTCGGCGTCGGCCACCGTCCCGAACAGCGGATCGATCTCGCGGTAGTCGGCGACGTCGTAACCGTGGTCGGCCATCGGTGACGTGTACCAGGGGTTGATCCACAGGGCGTCCACGCCGAGCGACTTGAGGTAGGGCAGCCGGGAGCGGAGGCCGGCGATGTCGCCGACTCCGTCTCCGTTCCCGTCGGCGAAACTGCGGATGTACACCTGGTAGATGACGGCGTCGCGCCACCAAGGGGGTGTGGGCACGGAGGCTCCTGGGTACGTCGGGCGGGCGTGTGGTCCGTACACGGCGAAGGCTGCCCGTTCGTGGCGGGATTCCACCGGGGCTCAGGTGCCCGTGTGTGTCTCCCGCCAGATCTCCGTGAACCGGTCCAGCAGCCGGGCCGCCGCGTTCACGTCGGCCGTGAGGGGGCGGTCGGCGTGTTCGGCGTCGAGTGTCTCCTGCGCCAGCTCCAGCGCGCGCCCGATCGGCAGGCCGGGCGCGGGTTTCACGTCGCGCAGCCGCAACGCCCGTACGGCGGCGACGAGTTCGCAGCCGACGACGAGGCGGTAGGCCCCGCAGGCGCGCAGGGTCTGCCGGGCGGCGAGGGAGGCGAAGCTGGCCTGTTCCTCGACGCCCCGGGAGAGCACGGCGTGGCCGAGGGAGGCGGGGGCGGAGAAGGCGCGCAGGTCGCCGAGGGCGGCGCCGGCGGCGTACTCCAGGATCATCACGCCGGAGGAGCCGGGGCGGTCCTCGGCGAGGAAGGGGCGCAGGCGGGTGTAGGCGGGTTCGTTGAGGGTGGAGAGGCGAGCGGTGGACAGGCGGGCGACCTGGACCAGGGAGAGCCTGAAGTGGTCCAGGGCGAGGGCCAGTTGGGCCTGGTAGAAGCCGCCGTGGTGGTAGGCGGCCTGGTCCTCGGGGCAGATGAGGGGGTTCTCGGCAGCCGCGTTGATCTCGATGCCGAGGACGTCCTCCAGGGCGTCGGCGGCCTCGTGCGCGGGGCCGTGGATCTGGGGCAGGCAGCGGAAGCCGTAGGGGTCCTGGATGCGTCCGAGGGGCGGTACGGGGCGGTCCTCGGCGCCGATCAGCTCCCGCATGCGGCGGGCGACGCCGACGGAGCCCCGGTGCGGGCGGGCCGCGTGCACGGGGGCGGCGTACGCCTCGTGGGAGCCGTCCACGGCGAGCAGGGAGAGCGCGGCGACGACCTGGGTGGCCTCGACCAGGGCGCGCAACTCGGTGACGGCCAGGGCGGCTTGGCCGAGGGTCAGGGCGTTGCTGCTGATGAGGGCGAGCGCGTCGTTGTTGTCGAGGGGCTGAGGTGCGGGTGCGCCGGTGCCGCGCCAGGGGTGTTCGCCGGCCAGCGCGAGGCCGGCTTGGGCGAGGGCCGCGAGGTCTCCGGTGCCGACGGACCCGAACTCGTTGACGACGGGGTGGGCGCCGCTCTCCAGGGCCTCGCAGAGCGCGGTGACGATGTCGGGGCGCAGGCCCGCTCCGCCGGCGAGGATCTGGTTGGCGCGGACGGCGAGCATCGCGCGGACCTGCCGGGCGGGGAGTTCCTCGCCGATGGCTCCGGCGTGGCTGCGCAGGAGGCGCAGTCCGTGGGCGGCGGCTTCCTCGGTGGGGACGTCCTCGCCCCGGTTGGCGCCGACGCCGGTGGAGCGGCCGTAGACGCGTCCGGTGGCGGCGATCTGCCGGGCGGCGTCCCAGACGTCGGTCGTGCGGCGCATCGCGTCGGTGCCGGGGACGGGGCGTGCGGTGCCGTCGGCGAGGCGTACGACGTCCGCGACGCCGAGCGCGATGCCGTCGAGGACGACGATGCCGCCCTGCACGGCGTCCGTGTTGTCCAGAATCCGAGACGACATTGAAGAAATAACCTCCCAGATGCGGACACTTAGTCCCACCTACCGATCATCCGCCACGATGGATCGGCGTCGAACCGTTGACAAGTTATTCAGTCACGATGAACTCTGCATGACGTTATGCATCCCGGGCAAGGGGCACCACATGATCCAATTCGACGCGGTCCACAAGCGCTTCCCCAACGGCACGACAGCGGTGCACGACCTCACGCTGGACATGCCCGAAGGCGGCGTGACCGTCCTGGTCGGCTCCTCCGGCTGCGGCAAGACCACCACGCTGCGCATGATCAACCGGATGGTGGAGCCGACCTCGGGCACCATCCGGGTCGCGGGCCGGGACGTCACCCGCCAGGACGCGGCCGACCTGCGCCGCTCCATCGGCTACGTCATCCAGCAGGCCGGTCTCTTCCCGCACCGCACGGTCCTCGACAACATCGCGACCGTCCCCCTCTTGCTCGGCCACGGCCGCCGCAAGGCCCGCGCCCGCGCCGGTGAGCTCCTGGAGACCGTCGGCCTCGCCCCCGAGGTCGGCGGGCGCTACCCCCACCAGCTCTCCGGCGGCCAGCAGCAGCGCGTCGGCGTGGCCCGCGCGCTCGCCGCCGACCCGCCGGTGCTCCTCATGGACGAGCCCTTCGGCGCGGTCGACCCGGTCGTGCGCACCCAGCTCCAGGACGAACTCCTGCGCCTCCAGAAGGAGCTGAGCAAGACCATCGTCTTCGTCACGCACGACATCGACGAGGCCGTACGGCTCGGCGACCGGATCGCCGTCTTCCGCACCGGCGGCCACCTCGTGCAGTGCGCCTCCCCCGCCGAACTCCTCGCCCGCCCCGCCGACGACTTCGTGGCCGGGTTCCTCGGCGCCGAGCGCGGCCTGAAGCTGCTGTCGCTGAAGAGCCTCGCAGGCGTCCCGCAGGGCCCGGCTCCCAAGGGCGGCGACTGGCGCCTCGTCCTCGACGAGGCGCGCAGGCCACGGCACTGGAAGTCGGGGGACGCCGAGCTTCCCGTACGGCCCCTGCGTGACAACGATTCCCTGCTGGCCGCGCTGGACGAGTCCCTCGCCTCCCCCACCGGCCTGATCGCCCGCGTCGACGCCGACGGCGTCCTGACCGGGGTCTCCTGGCGCGACGACATCCACGAGCACGCGGGCCACGCCCACACCGAGGCCCGCACACCGGCCGCCGCGCCGGAAGGCAGCGCCGCGTGAGTGTCGACTGGTCCTGGATAGCGGACCACACCGACGACCTCACCACCCTCACCGTCTCCCACCTCCAGGCCGCCCTCACCGCCGTCCTGCTCGGCCTGCTGATCTCGCTGCCGCTGGCCGTGCTCGCGCACCGGGTCCGCGCCCTGCGCGGCGTCCTCCTCGGGATCTCGAACGTCCTGTTCACCATCCCGTCCATCGCGCTCTTCGTGCTCCTGCTGCCGGTCAGCGGCCTCACCCGCACCACGACCGTGATCGGCCTGACCGTCTACACCCTGGTCGTCCTGCTGCGGAACACCGTCGAGGGCCTCGACTCGGTGCCCGCGAAGACCAAGGAGGCGGCCGTCGCGATGGGCACCCGCCCGCTGCGCGTCCTGCTCACCGTCGAGCTGCCCCTCGCGCTGCCCGTGATCATGGCCGGGGTCCGGATCGCCACCGTCATGTCGATCTCCCTCGTCTCCGTCGCCACCTACATCGGCGACGGCGGGCTCGGCCAGCTCTTCACCGACGGCTTCCAGCGCGACTTCCCGACCCCGGTGATCGCGGGCGTGGTCCTCACGATCCTCCTCGCGATCGTCGCGGACGCCGCGCTGGTCGCCGTCCAGTACGTCCTGACCCCGTGGCAGAGGCGGCGAGCCTGACATGTACGAACTCTTCGAGAACCTCGGCTCCTGGCTGACCAGCGGCGCCCAGTGGTCCGGCCCCGACGGCATCGCCCACCGGCTCGCCGAGCACCTCCAGTACTCGCTGACCGCCACCCTCGTCGCCGCCGCGATCGGCCTCCCGCTGGGCCTGCTCATCGGCCACACCGGCAAAGGCGCCTTCCTCGCGATCAACCTGGCGTCCTTCGGCCGCGCCCTGCCGACCGTCGGCCTCGTCGTCCTGGTCTTCCTCGCGGGCGGCCTGTCGATGCTGCCGGTGTACGTCGCGCTCGTCGCGCTCGCCGTCCCGTCCATCGTGACCAACACGTACGCCGGGATGACGGCCGTCGACCCGGACGTCAAGGACGCGGCGCGCGGCCAGGGCATGCGCGGCCACCAGGTCCTCCTCCAGGTCGAGCTGCCGCTCGCGCTGCCGCTGATCATGACCGGGCTGCGGCTCGCGCTGATCCAGGTCGTCGCGACGGCGACCATCGCCGCGTACGTCTCCTTCGGCGGCCTCGGCCGGTACGTCTTCGACGGGCTCGCCCAGCGCGACCTGGTCCAGGTACTCGGCGGCGCGGTGCTGGTCGCCGCGGTCGCCGTCGTCCTCGACCTGCTGCTCAGCGGCCTCCAGCGCTTCCTTTTCCGCCACCGCACCGCCTAGGAACCCCTTCACATGAACCGACGTGCTCTCCTCGGCGGCCTGGTCGCCGCGGCCTCCGTCCCCGCGCTCGCCTCCTGCTCCGGCGGCATCACCTCGCTCGACAACACCAGCACGGACACCTCAGGCGGCGGCGCCGGCAAGGGCGGGCTGACCATCGGCACCGCCAACTTCACCGAGAACCAGATCCTCGGCTACCTCTACGCGGCCGTCCTCACCCAGGCCGGCGTCAAGGTCACGGTCCGCCCCAACCTCGGCACCCGCGAGATCGTCATCCCCGCGCTCCAGGGCGGCGACATCGACCTGCTGCCCGAATACCAGGGCGCACTCCTCGACTACCTCGACCACAAGGCGACGGCCACCGAGGAGGGCGAGATGCAGAACGCGCTCACCATCGCCCTGCCGAACGGCCTCCAGGTCCTGCCCTACGGCCTCGCCGAGGACGCCGACGCGTTCGCCGTCACCCGCGCGACCGCCGAGAAGTACGGGCTGACCTCGCTCGCCGACCTGCGCAAGCAGAACGGCAGACTGATCCTCGGCGCCGCCCCCGAGGTCAAGAAGCGCAAGGTGGGGGTGGTCGGTCTCAAGGAGGTGTACGGGGTCGAGTTCAAGGAGTTCAAGTCCCTCGACTCCTCCGGGCCGCTCGTCAAGGGCGCGCTGAAGAAGGGCGACGTCGACGTCGCGAACCTCTTCACCACCGACACCGACATCCTCGACAACGGCTGGGTCGTCCTGACCGACCCCAAGAACCTCATCCCCGGCCAGCACATCGTCCCGCTCATCGCCGACCGCAAGGCCGACTCGACCGTCCGCAAAGCCCTCGCCCGGCTCGGCAACGTCCTCACCACCGCCCACCTGACCGAACTGAACCAGCAGGTGGACGGGGAGAAGAAGGACCCGGACGACGTGGCGAACGCGTACGCGAAGCGGCACGGGCTGCTGACGTAGCGGACGGTCAGACCCCGGCGGGCCGGCCGCACACCTCCACGCAGATCACCGAGACGTCCGGGTCCGGCGCGGTCGCCGGGAGCGTGATGGTGATCGTGTCGCCGGTGCGGCGGTACCGCAGGCCGGCCGTGGGGGCGTTCAGCAGGTGGACGCGCTTGATCGTGTTGCGGACCGCCGGGATCTGGAGGGTTCCGGTGGCCGGCCAGGTGAAGACGTGCGCGAAGAGCTTGCCGTCCTTCGCCGTGAACTTCCCCCACGCGGGCTCGGTGGCGAAAGGGCTGCCGGTGGTGCCGTAGACGCTGTCGCCATAGGTGGCCGTCCACGCGCCGAAGGCGGTCAGGACCTTGGTCGTGCCGGCGGTGACGGTGCCCGCGCCCGTGGGGCCGATGTTGAGGAGGTAGTTGCCGTCGCGGGAGACGACCGTGACGAACTCCTGGAGCAGGGCGTGGACCGAACGGTACGAGTTCTCCTTCGCCTCGTTGTAGCCCCAGGCGCCGTTCATGGTCACGCAAGTCTCCCACGGCCGGTTCAGCGGGGCCGGGGGCACCTTCTCCTCCGGGCACGCGAAGTCGCCGAGGCCGAGGTCGCGCTTCACGCGCTCGTTGACGATCAGGTTCGGCTTGCGGGCGATCAGCCAGTCGTACAGCTCCCGGCCGTCGGACTCCACCCACCAGTCGTCCAGCGTCGGCGTCGCCGGGTTGCCGCACCAGTCGCCGTCGAACCACAGGACCGCCGGGTCGTAGCGGTCGAGGAGTTCCTGGAGCTGGGCCTTCATGTCGGCGATGTACGCGGTGCGGGCGGACAGGGACGACACCGACGAGAAGTTCGTGCGGTGGTTGGCGGTCTGCGAGGAGTGGCTCCAGTCCATGATCGAGTAGTAGAGGCCGAACCGTACGCCGCGCCGCTCGCACTCCCGCTTCAGCTCCGCGAGCAGGTCGGGGCGGTAGCCGCTGTAGTCGTGGAGGTTGTACTCCTTCGTCCCGGTGGTGTCCGTGAAGCCCGGTACGGCCGAGTCCCACATCGCGTAGCCCTCGTGGTGCTTGGCGGTGATCACGAGGTACTTCATGCCGGCGTTCGCGGCGAGTTCGGCGATGGCGGCGGCACTGAAGGAGGTAGGCGCGAAGGGGGCGCTGACCTGGTTCTGGTACGGGGCCTTGGCCCAGTTCTCGTTGTAGAACGCCCACTCGCCGTGGCCCCGGTAGGAGTACGAGCCGAAGTGGATGAACATCCCGAACCTCGCTCGGTACCACCAGTCCATCTTCGCGGGGACGGTGTACGCCTGGGCCGTCCCCGGCAGTCCGAAGGCGACGGTGCCTCCGGCGAGGGCGGCGGCCTTCATGAGCGAACGTCGGCTGAGGCTGGACACGGAGCGGCTCCTGGGGGTCCGGGGACAGCGGGGCGGCGCGTGACGGGTCGTCATGGGCGTGGGGCCCGGCGTCACACATCGGATGAATTCTGGGGGGTGGATCACGATCACGTCCAGAGGTGCGCGGCGATGCATCACCCGGTCCGCTAAAGGTCGGATCTCAGAGGGGTGTCGAAAAGCGCCAGTTCCTCCGCGTCGGGTGCCTGGAACACCTTCGCGTACTCGTCGAGCAGTTCCCGCCCGACCGGGACCGTCCCCGGCCCGCCCTCCCGCCCCCGCGCTTCGAGACGCCGGGCCAGCTCCTCGACGGGCACGGCGAGGTACCGCAGTTCGACGCCGACGCCGAGCGCCCGCGCCGCCGTCCGCTTCTCGTCCCGCTCGGCCCGCCCCCAGAACCCGAACTCCAGCACCACGGTCTGCCCGAGCCTCAGCAACTCCTGGGCGTGCCCCCAGAATCGCCGCTCCAGCCGCTCCCTCGTCCCCTCGTCGAACAGGTCGATCCCGAGGTCGTCCAGCCAGTCGTCCGGGCACAGCCGCACCGCCGGGATCTCACGCGCGAGACGCTTGGCGAGGGTCGTCTTGCCCGCGCCGGGGAGGCCGCAGAGGAGGATCAGTACGGGGTCGGGGCGCGCGCTCATCCGGTCATCCTCGCGGAGGCGTCGCGGGTGGCGGAAACGGTTTCCGCGGCACCGGGGAGCTGATCGGCGCCGACGGCAAGGGCGCCCTGGCACACGCCGCCGACACCGCGGGCTCCCTGGCACACGCTGCCCGACGCCGAGGGCTCTCGGGCGCACGCCGCGCGACAGGGCGAGCCCGCCGCCGCGACTGGCGGGTTCACGTCCGGGCCACGTCCCCGCCGCGAACGCCGGGACCAGCAGCCCGGCGTCCGGCAGGGACACGCCGAGGTCGTCGGCCGGCGGGCAGCAGCCCGGAGAGCATGAACTCCGAGGTGCCCTGCGCGAAGGCGCCGAGGCCGAGGAGGTACACGAGGACAGGCGTGGCGCTCCGGGGGACGTGGCCGAGGGGACACCGTCCAGGCTCTCCCGGCCCTGCGGCTCGTCCGGCGCCGTACGTGGCCCGGTCGAGCCGGGGTCCAGGTGGGCCACCTTCGGCGCGGCGCGCCTGCCGGCCGGGCCGAATGCTGAGGCGATGGAGCAGGACGCCGAACTCGGAGACTTCCTCCGCGGCCGACGAGCCCGCCTGAACCCGGCCGACGCCGGGCCGTCTCCGGGGCCCGGTGTCCGCCGGGCCCCCGGTCTGCGCCGCGAGGAGGTCGCGCGGCTCGCCGGGGTGAGCGCGGACTACTACGCCCGCCTCGAACAGGGCCGTCACCCCCGCGTCTCCGATGCCGTCCTGGACTCCGTGGCGCGTGCGCTGCGACTGTCCCACGACGAGCGCGGCCACCTCTTCGACCTCGTACGCCACCGCACCGCCCGGTCCCGGCCGCGCCGCCCGGTCCGCTCCGTGGCGACCCGGTCCGCGCAGGGACCTCACCCCGGCATCAGGGCCCACGATCGCCGGCATGAGTGCGGGCATCGGCCACAGGTGACGGCGGGCCGCCGCGCGTGTGATCGGGCGGGCCCCGAAGACGTCACACCGTGCCTCCAGCGCCCGCGATCTGTCGAATCCGCGTCGAAGAGAACCGAATTGAGCGCCAATGATTGACAGACCGGCACCCGATCGGGAATGTACCTGTTGCAAGACATGTGGGAACGCTCCCAGAGGCGCAGCACACGACGAACGGAAGGAGAGGCACCCCTGCACCGTGGCTGCGGAATCGACACCACCTGTCAGCCAGGTGAGCAGGTGAGCGCCAAGGAGCCGCTCCCTCAGCGAGTCACGGTCCGGCCGGTGTTCAGCGGCTAGACACGTCTCTTCGCACAAGGCCGTACCACGCCGATGACCACCACGGTCAGGACCGGAACGTCCTCCACCGCGCGCGATTCGCCGCCCCGACCACCCGCACCGCCAACTCCCCCACCACCCAGGTCAGTCTCACCGCCGCGGCATCACCCCCGCCTCCCCCGGCACCTGACCGAACAACGCTCCGCACCCCCCACCAGGAGTCTTCATGACCATGCAGCGGCGCAGTCCCATGACGCCGAGCGCAGCCAAAGCCGCGGGCGCGGGCCGCACCTTCCGCGGCGCGCAACCGCCTTCGCTCCGACGCCACCTCCAGCACGACCACCTGGGAATCCGCTCTGAGTTGAAGAGCACCCACGTGCGTCTGCCGTGATCGGCTGTACTCGCCCTCAAGGACGCAGGAGAGGAAAGCTCATGGTTTCACCAGCAGGGAAGATCAGAGTAATTTTCCTTGCCGGCCTGTTGGCAGTCACCGCATCGGTTTACGGCGCGGCGCATCAGGCATCGGCCGATACCGCGGCACAGTCAAGCGCTTCACAGATCGTGGCCGACATGGGAGCGGGCTGGAATCTGGGGAACCAACTCGAAGCCACCACCAACGGATACCCCAGTGAAACAGCATGGGGCCAGCCGACGGTGACCCAGGCCCTCATCGACAAAGTGAGGGCGGCAGGGTTCAAGACGATCAGAATCCCGGTCTCCTACCTGGGATACATAGGCCCCGGCCCGAATTACACGATCAACGCCTCCTGGCTGAACAGAGTCCAAGAAGTCGTCGACTACGCCTACAACAGGGGCCTGCATGTGCTGATCAACATGCACGGCGACGGGTACAAGACCGTCAACGGCTCCTGGCTGATCTGCGATTCGCCTTCCCAGTCGACGATCAAGGCCAAGTACGAGAAAGCTTGGCAGCAGATCGCGAACAAGTTCAGGAACTACGACCAGCGCCTGATCCTGGAGTCCATGAACGAGGAGTTCGACGGGCAGTACGGCCGCCCGACCCAACCGTGCTACTCGAACATCAACAGCTACAACCAGATCTTCGTGGACACCGTGCGGAAAACGGGCGGAAACAACAGTTCGCGGTGGCTGCTCGTGGCCGGCTGGAACACGAACGTCGATTACACCGCAGGGAATTACGGCTTCGCGCTCCCATCCGACCAGTACCGCTCCCCCTCCATTCCCGCGAATGAGCGACGGATCATGATATCCGTCCATCACTACAGCCCCTGGGACTTCGCCGGAGAGGAAAACGGCACCATCACACAATGGGGCCGAGCGGCGACCGACCCGTCAAGGACGTCGACCTGGGGACAGGAGGACTATCTGGACGCGCAGCTCAAGTTGATGCGCGATGTGTTCGTCTCGAAAGGGTATCCGGTGGTGGTGGGCGAATACGGTGCCATCGACAAGTCATCCTTCGACTCGTCGAACAACAGGTATCGCGCGGACTTCGCACGGGCCGTCGTGGCCACGGCCAAGAAATACGGCGCAGCCACCATCTACTGGGACAACGGTGCAACCGATCGGTACGGGTTCGGGCTGTTCAACCGCCGCTCCCTCACGGTCACCCAACAGGGCATCATCAACGCCATCATGAATGGCGTCACCGGCTCCGGCTCCGGCCTTGCGTCCGGCACGTAGCAGGACCCGCATCCCGGCGACGGGTACCAGTCGGAGAAATCACGCTGCTGCGTGATGCACCCCCTCTGTGAACGCTCACAGTCCCTACACGAACCCCATGGACCTGAGCGTCCGTTGCCCCGCGCACCCGCCTCGCTCCTGAAGGTCTCCCCGCCCCGCTCCGCCGCCGCGACGTCCCACCCGCGGCCAACGCAAGGAAAGGACCGACCATGTCCCCGCAACCCCCCACACCAGTTGCCGGGCGCATCAGCCGCCGGACTCTGCTCAGGGCCACCACCGCGACGGCCGGGGCGCTCGCCACCGCCGCCGCGTTCGCCGAACTCGCGCCCCCTGCCGAGGCCGCCGCCGGATTCGTCAACGGCGTGGACATCAGCTGGGCGCCGCAGATGGAGGCGCGCGGCTACTCCTGGAAGAACTCGAGCGGTCAGACGCAGGACCTGCTGACCATCCTCAAGGGCTACGGCATCACCGCCGTACGCCTGCGCACCTTCGTCAACCCCTCCGGCAGCCCGACCGACGGGCACTGCTCCATCGACGAGGTCGCCGCCTTCGCCAAGCGGGTCAAGGCCGCCGGGATGTCGGTCATGCTGGACTACATGTTCGGCGACACCTGGAACTCCGTCGGCGTGCAGAACCCGCCCGCGGCTTGGCGGAGCATGAGCTACAGCCAGATGCGCACCGCGATGGGCACGTACGTGAACCGGACCATGACGGTCATGAAGAACAACGGCGTGCTGCCCACCTGGGTGCAGATCGGCAACGAGATCAACAGCGGGATCTGCCGCCCGGTCGGCAGCGTCTCCAACGGGGCGCAGATGACAGGGCTGCTCAACGCCGCGTACGACCAGGTCAAGGCGGTGTCACCGAACTCGACCGTGTGTATCCACCTGGCCCAGCCGCAGAAGTACGACGTGATGACGACGTTCTTCAGCCGCTACGCGGCGAGCGGCGGCAAGTGGGACATGTCGGTGTTCTCCTCCTACGGCAGCGCCGACCTCGCCCCCGGGATCGTGGCGAACATGAAGAAGATCTCCGCGCAGTACGGAAAACCGTTCCTACAGAGCGAGTTCGGGGGCCGGGCGGACCGCGTCTCCGCCACCCGGGCCGCGCTGGTCGCCTACATCAAGGCCCTCAAGGCCAACGGCGGACAGGGCATCTTCTACTGGGAGCCGGAGTGCATGTCCCCGTTCACCGGCTACGCCATGGGCGCCTGGGACTCCTCCAGCAAGCGGCCCACCGCGATCATGAACGGCTTCACCGAGGCCTGAGCGGCAGGCCAGGGACCTCAACCCGGGCAACTCCACGGTCGAGAACTGGGATTGGTGATTGTAATGAGCATGACATTGAGTCTGGAAGGGTACGGGGTCAGGCTGGGAGCAGTGGGGCTGCTGACCCTCGCGACACTGGCCGGCACCGGTACGGCGCAGGCCGGTGCCGCCACGCGGGCGCTGCCGGCCGGTTGTTCCGGCAGTGCGCCGATCAGGTGTCACTACGCGGTCTCCCCCGGCAACTACGACGTGACGGTCTCCCTCGGCGGTGCCGGTGCCGCCGAGACCGACATGTGGGCCGAGGCCCGGCGCCTGATGCTTCCGGCGACGAAGACGGCGGCCGGTGCCGCCGCCACGTACTCGTTCACGGTCAACGTGCGGCAGCCGGAGGGGCAGCCGACCGGCCAGGGCGGCACCGGAAACCCCGGTCTTGACCTCCGGTTCGCGGGGACCAGCCCGCAGGTGTCGGCCGTCTCCGTGAAACCGGCGGCCCAGCCGCTGGTCGCCTACCTGGCCGGTGACTCGACCGTGTGCGACCAGCCCGTCGCCCCGTACACGGGCTGGGGCCAGATGATCACGCCGGCGGTGGGTCCCGGCGCGTCCGTCGCCAACTACGCCGACTCGGGGGAGAGTTCGGGCAGCTTCCTGCGGAACTCGGCGCTCTTCCCGGCGCTGCTGGCGAAGGTCAGGGCGAACGACGCGGTCTTCATCCAGTTCGGCCACAACGACAAGCAGACCAGCGCATCGGCCTTCCGGAGCAACCTCACCTCCATGGTCACGCAGGTCCGCGCGAAGGGCGGCGTCCCCGTCCTGGTGACCCCGCCGGTCCGCCGGCAGTTCAACGGCAGCCGGCTCACGTCCACAGCACTGCATGTCAACGGCATCGGAGTGGACCTGCCCGCCGAGATGCGCTCGGTCGGCACCGCGCAGAACGTGCCGGTGATCGATCTGACCACCAAGAGCAGGACGCTGGTCGAGTCCCTCGGCCCGTCCGCCTCCGCACAGCTCTACCTTCGCTCTTCCGTCGACGGCGTCACGGACAACACCCACTTCTCGCAGTACGGCGCGAGCCAGATGGGCGGGCTGGTGCTCCAGAGCATCCGCGAGCAGCGCCTGCCCCTGGCCGCGTACCTGCGCTGACCGACGCCCGGCACCAGCCCCAAGGAGGGACCCGTTGAGGAACCTACGCATGCTCATCACGACCGCGCTCGTGATCGCCCTGTCGAGCCTCGGTGTCAGCGCCGCGTCCGCGGCGGACCGCGTCGCCACGGACTGCACCGGCGCCTCCCACGCCCAGGCCCCGGCCGCACGGGCGGTCGCCGCGCCGGTCACCGTGTGGCTGGCCGGCGACTCCACCATGGCCAACCCGAGTTCCGGCCGGTGTCCGGTCGGCTGGGGCAGCCAGTTCGACGCCCTGTTCAACAGCGACGTGACGGTCAAGAACCAGGCCGTCGGAGGCCGCAGCATCCAGACCTGGATGTACGAGGGGAACGTCAGCGGCACCAAGGGCTCGGACGGTGAGTGCCGCCTCACCTCCACCGCGTACTCATCCCGCTGGCAGGCGATGCTGAACGCGAGCACCGGGATGAAGGCGGGTGACTACCTGTTCATCCAGTTCGGCATCAACGACTCCTCCTCGACCTGCCCCCGGCACGTCGGCCCGGCCCGGTACCGACAGCTGATGACCACGATGGCCCAGGCCGCCCTGGCCCGGGGCGCGCACCCGGTGCTGCTCACCCCGGTGGCCGCCATCACCTGCTCCGGCGACACCGCGACGAAGAACCGCGGCTTCGTGAACGAGACCTTCGCCGCCGGGTCCGCCACCAGGGCCCCCGTCATCGACCTCCAGACACTCTCTGTCTCGCTCTACAACAGTCTGCGCTTCTGCCCGAACAACGGCGACTACGGAGGCAGCGGCCCTCTGGGCACCTTCTTCTGCGACGACCACACCCACTTCGACACCTACGGCGCCCAGCGCGTCGCGGGGCTCGTCGCCGGTGACGTACGCCGCCAGAACCTCCCGCTCGCCGGATATCTCAGGTAGTGCGGACACGGATTCGGAAGGTGGTACACGCGTCCATGGCAGTGTCACGAAGTCGGTCCACTCGGGAGATGACGCTGTGAGAACCGCGCAGTTCGGCACCCTTGCGCTTCTGCTCTCGGTGGTCGTGGCGAGTTCCGTCGCCATGTCCCCCGGCTCGGCGTCCGCGAGCGCCTCCGCGGCGGGAAACATCTACTACGTCGCCCCGAACGGGAACGACGGCGCAGCAGGTACGCAGGCCGCTCCGTGGGCGTCGATCGCCCGTGCGCAGGCCGTCGCCAAGGCGGGCGACACGGTCTACTTCCGGGGCGGCACCTACGCCTACACCCGCGCGAACAGCGCCTGTTCGAGTCAGACCGCCAGGGTCGACGCGATCACCCTCGGCAAGAGCGGCAGTTCGGGCAACCCGATCCGGTACTGGGCCCAGCCGGGCGAGAAGCCGGTCTTCGACTTCTCACGGATGACGGACGACTGCCGCATCAAGGGCTTCAGCGTCACCGGCAGCTGGATCCACCTCAAAGGACTGGAAGTCAAGGGGGTTCCCCAGAACAACAACCGCAACGCCGAGTCCTGGGGGATCTGGGTTTCCGGCAGCAACGACGTCTTCGAGCAGATCGACACCCACCACCACATGGGGACCGGCCTGTTCATCAGCGGCGGGGCCGGCAACCTCGTCCTCGACTCGGACGCGCATGACAACTACGACCTGCGCAGCAGTGACGGGCCCGGCGAGAACGCCGACGGGTTCGGTTCGCACTACACGCCGGCCGGCCGCCCCGCGAACGTGTTCCGGGGTTGCCGATCGTGGTGGAACGCCGATGACGGGTTCGACCTCATCTCCACCTACTCGCCCGTGCTCATCGAGAACTCGTGGGCCTGGCGCAACGGGTACGTGCCGGGGACGACGACGCCCTCCGGCAACGGAGCCGGCTTCAAGTCCGGCGGCTACGGGGGCGACTACGAGGCCAACGCGCCGAAGCACACCGTCCGCTCCTCGGTGGCGTTCCTCAACAAGGCGGCCGGCTTCTACGCCAACCACCACCCGGTGGCCAACGACTTCTTCAACAACACCGGCTACGGAAACCACCCCAACTTCAACATGCTGGGAATCGACTCGCGCGGCGCCGCCGTCGGCCGGGGCACCCTGCGCAACAACATCGCCTACACCGGAACGGCGACATCGAACATGAGCGGCACGAACGCCGCTCACAACTCCTGGAACCTCGGCGTCCCCCTGTCCGACTCCCAGTTCCGCAGCGTGTCGACGTCGGGCTGGGACGCGCCCCGCCAGAGCGACGGGAGCCTGCCCGTGCTGCCCCACCTGCGTCTCGCGGCGACCAGTGCCCTGATCGACAAGGGCACCGACGTGGGACTCCCCTTCAGCGGAAGTGCGCCGGATCTCGGCGCCTTCGAGAATGACGGAAGGTGACCTCGTGAAACAAAGATCGCGTGTCGTCTCCCCGTACGGGAAGTTGGCCGCCGCCACCCTGTTGTCCGTGGCGTTGGCGGCGCCGCTCTCGGCGAGCACCGCCGCGGCGGAGACACCCGCAACACAGACACAGGCAACGGAGCTCCAAGGCCAGGGGGCCGCTGCTGGACCGGTGGTGGATCGCGGCCTCGAATACCTGGTGTCCGACTACCAGAAGCGCACTCCGGCCAAGTACACGGCTGACTCCTGGAAGCCCTTCGCCAAGGCGTTGACCGCCGCGGCCGAGGTCGCCGGCGACTCCTCGGCCACCACGTCGGACGTCGCCGACGCGAAGACGGCACTGATGAGCGCCGCCGCCGATCTGAAGGCCGCCGACGAGGGCACGTTCCAGACCATCACGAACGACACCTTCTGGAACGACACCAGCGGCAACCCCATCTATTCGCAGGGCGGCGGGGTCTTCAAGTTCGGCGACACCTACTACTGGTACGGCGTGCACTACACCGGCGCCGAGCTCTACCGCGCCAATCCCACGAGGAAGTACGACAGGAACGTCAGCTTCGTCTCGGTCCCCGTGTACTCGTCCAAGGACCTGGTGAACTGGAAGTTCGAGAACAACGTCGCGACGCGCTCGACCAAGATCAACAACGGGGCCACCCTCGGTCAGGCGGGATGGGTCGGGCGGCTCGGGGTCTCGTACAACGAGAACACCGGCAAGTACGTCCTCGCCACCCAGGCCTACGTCGGAGGCGGGCACGGTGTCCTGCTGCTCCAGGGCGACTCCCCCACCGACACCTTCGACTACGGCTACTTCCAGACCCAGATCACCAACTCGCCGACGACCGGCACCGGAGACCAGACCGTCTTCACCGACGAGGACGGCAAGGACTACCTGGTCTTCTCCAACCGCGAAGGACGCTCGCGCGGCTTCGTGGCCAAGTTCCGGGAGTCCGACTCGCTGCGGATCGAGCCGGCCGTGCAGATCCGCAGCGGCGCCGGCCGCGAGGGCAACGCCATGTTCAAGCTCGACGGCAGGTACTACCACGCGGCGTCGGACCTGCACGGCTGGAACACCTCCGTCAACTACGTCAACGAGTCGACCAGCGGCAACGTCCAGGGCTCCTACAGCAGCGAGTACGTCCTTGCCGGCACCGAGATGGACTACAGCCACGTGACCCAGACCGGGTTCTTCGTGACGGTCAAGGGCACCAAGCAGAACACGGTGCTCTACGCCGGCGACCGCTGGGCCGACTTCGCCTGGAACGGCATCGGGTACAACCAGTGGGTGCCGATCACCAAGACCGGCGCACGGCCGCAGTTCCACTCGGTGAGCCAGTGGCAGTTCAACGCCACGACCGGGGAGTGGCGCGTCGGGCCGGCGAACAACCACATCCTCAACCCCGACATCCAGGCCGACCGCGTCATCGTCTCCGGCGTGCGGGGATGGCGGAACCTCGGCGGTTCGGTGACCAACGTCAACGGTGGGGTGAACGGGTCTCGCTTCGCCCTCCAGGTGAGCAACAGCGGCGGCGTCGAGCAGCGGATCGAGTCGGCGCCCGCAGGCACCTACACCCTGTCCCTGCACACCCGCGGCAGCGCCGGACAAGCCGTGATCACCGGCGCCAACGGCAGCCGGCGCACCCTCGCCATCCCGTCGTCGAGCGGCTGGACCAAGCGCGAGCTCACCGGTGTCGAACTGCCCGGCGGGGCCGTCACCGTCACCGTGCGGGCATCGGGTTCGGGCGGCGTCACCGTCGACCAGCTCTCCCTCGTCAAGACCTCCGCCGGCACACCAGCGCGTCCGGGGCGTTAGCTCCGGCGCAGTTCAGCACCGTCCTGGTCGTCGTGGGCCGGCCCGCCTCCATCGGCGCCGGCCTCACGCCCACCACGAAGCAGTCGGACACCTCGGTCCACGGCGAACACGCGTCCCGGGCCGACCAACACCTTACGGAGTCACCATGACCTTGCGACGACGGACCTTCCTCGGCATGACCGCGGCCGGAGCGACGGGCGTGGGCCTGTCCCTGCTGGGGGCGGGCCAGACACCGGCCGCCGCCGCGCCACTGGGCACAGCACCGACCACGCCGTTCGCGGTCGGCGTGCGCCGGTACAACTGGACCCGCGGCAACCGCCCGTGCACCACGTACGTCTACTACCCGGCCACCGGCACCGCCGGCGGCAGTCCGGTGACGAACGCCCCGGTCGCCGCCGGTGTCTTCCCCGTCTACAACTTCACCCACGGCTACGGGAGCAGCCCGCAGAACTCCCTGTTCATCATCCGGGCCCTGGCCTCGGCGGGCTTCATCGTCCCCGCCCCGCACTTCAACCACAACTTCAACGACGTCAACAACGGCAACACCTCCAAGGACGTCTCACAGATCCTCACCAACACCCTCGCGCTCAACGCGAACGGACCGCTGGCCGGGCACATCGACACCCGCATCGGCGTCGGCGTCTCGGGCCACTCCCTGGGCGGCATGGTCACCCACGGTCTGCTGACCTCCTGGCCCGACAGCCGGATCGTCTCCGCCAACCCGCAGTCCTGCGTGGACATGGGCAACCCGTCCAGCTCGGTCTCGGCCAAGGTCCTGTTCGTCCACGGCGACCGGGACTCGACCACGCAGTACTCCTCCGCCCGGCAGGCGTACTCGGAGATCACCTGGCCCAAGGCGTTCCTCACCTTCGTCGGCGGCAGCCACACCAGCTTCTGGAGCGACCAGCGCTTCCCGAGGACCGTCGTCGACTGGGCCCGCTGGACCATGTACGGCGACACCGCCGCACGGGACCGCCTCCCGGCCGACGCGTCCGGGTCCAACACCCGGTGGGAAGCCCGGCTGGGCAACTAGCCCGGAGTCCCGGGCCGCTCCCCCCTGCCGGCCCAGCACAGCGGCAAGGCCTCCGAGACCAACGGGGCCTCCACCGCCGACGGTGCCCGCATCTCCCAGTGGACCTACAGCGGCAACAGCGCTTCACCCGCCGCCGGGTCTGACCGGGACCGGTCGTCGGGCACCGCTCGGGCAACAGGGCCGGGCAGCGCCCCGAAGTGCCCCGTGCGCAGGGAGTTCGCGAGTTGGCCGACCGTCGCCGCGCGCATCTGGACCGGCGTGGGTCCGGCCCGGCGTACGGGTTTGGGGCGCTCCTCGGCCGCCGGCTCGGGAGGGGGGCCGGCGCGGCGGGGTCATGCCGGGTCGATGAGGCGGCTCTCGTGGGCGAAGATCACGGCCTGTATCCGGTCCCGGAGTTCGAGCTTGTGCAGGACGCGCCCCAGATGGGACTTCACGGTCGCCTCCGCGAGGTACAGGGTGGCCGCGATCTCGGTGTTGGACAGGCCGCGGCCCACCTGGACGAGCACGTCGCGCTCGCGGGCGCTGAGCCGGCCGAGCCGTTCGTCGCGTTCGGCGCTGCTGCCGTCGGGGATGTGGGGGCGGAGGTTGTCCAGCAGGCGGCGGGTGATGCGCGGGGAGACCACCGCGTCGCCGGCGGCCACGCTGCGTATCGCGGTGAGGAGTTCCTCGGGCCGGGTGTTCTTCAGCAGGAAGCCCGAGGCGCCGGCGTTGAGCCCGGCGAAGGCGTACTCGTCGAGGTCGAAGGTGGTGAGGATGAGCACTCTGCTGCGCGGGGAGACGCGCACGACCTGCCGGGTCGCCTCGATCCCGTCGGTGCCGGGCATGCGGACGTCCATGAGGACGACGTCGGGGCGCAGTTCCCGGGCGAGGCGGATCGCTTCCGCGCCGTCCGCGGCTTCGCCGACGGGTGCCATGTCGGGCTGGGCCTCCAGGACCGTGCCGAAAGCCATGCGGAGCAGCGCTTCGTCGTCGGCGATGAGGATGCGGACGGTCATGCGGGGACCTCTCCTGCGGCGCCGCCGAGGCGGAGGCGGGTGTGGACTTCCCAGCCGCCACCGGGCAGCGGTCCGGTCCGCAGCGTTCCGCCGTAGGCGGCCGAGCGCTCGCGCATGCCGGGAATGCCGTGGCCGGCCGGTGTGGCGACGCGGCGGGGCGGGCGGGGGCCGGTGTCCGTGACGTCGACGGTGACGGTCTCGGCCGAACACCGTATGCGGACCGTCGCGCGGGTGCCGGCGGGGGTGTGCTTGAGGGCGTTGGTCAAGGCTTCCTGTACCAGGCGGTAGACGGTCAGTTGGGCGGTGGCGGGGATGTGGGTGTGGCCGCCCTGGATCTCGACGCGGGTCGGCAGCCCGGCGGCGGCCATCTGGTCGGCGAGGGCCCGCAGTTGGGCGATGCCGGGCAGCGGGTGGCGCTCCGCGTCCGGTTCGTCGGTCCGCAGGAGGCCCAGGGTGCGCCGCATGTCGGTCAGGGCCTGGCGGCCCGTCTCGGCGATCTGGTGCAGCGCGGTGGTGACCCGGTCGGGCGACCGGTGCTGGGCGTAGACGGCGGCGTCGGTGAGGGCGACCATGACGGACAGGTTGTGGGTGACGATGTCGTGCATCTCCCGGGCGATCCGTGTCCTCTCCTCCGCGACGGCCAGGCGTGCCTGCTGGTCGTGCTGGCGTTCCAGGCGTGCGGCCCGTTCCTCCAGGGCCGCGAGGTAGGCGCGCGTGGTCCGCGCGTTCATGCCCAGGACGGCGGAGGCGACGACCATCGCGGTCAGCGCGACGAAGGGGGTCAGGAACGCGCCGTCCGTGGCCCAGCGCAGACAGGCCAGGAGGGCCCCGCACTCCACGACGGCGGCTGCGGCGAGCGTGGTGCGTCGGCCATGGTGCGCGGCCACCGTGTAGAGCGCGACCAACAGGGCGATGTCGGCCGGGAGTTGGACGTCCGCGAGCAACTGGACGAAGGCGGCGGCGGTCACGGCGCCGAACACGGTGAGCGGGGCCCGGCGCCGCCACACCAGGGGCAGCGCGAGGGCTGCGGTGAGGGCCAGGGGCACCGGGAGCCGGTGCGGGGCGTACGTGGTCACGATGTTGAGCAGGAGCAGTACCGGCACCACCACGGGCGGCAGCCCCAGACCCCGGCGCCGGGCGGTTCTCACCGGTCGCCCGGATGCCGCGGCCACCTGGGTCATCACACGTCCCTGTCGATCGAGCGTCCTGGTGTCCCCGGCCGGGGACACCACCGCGTACGGCCCTGTCACGGTAGGCCGCGGTTCCGGCTGCCCGCATGAGTCCACCGTCGGAGGGCACCGCGCCGGGGTACGACCGCAGGAGGAGTCCCGCTACCCCCGTGGTCGTAAAACGGCCGCCGAACCGGCGTGTCCGACTGCGACCGCGGTCGCACGGGGGACCGGCCCCGGCCTGCGACCGGAGTCGCACGCGGCGGCGACCGGGGAGCGATGTGGCATCGCGGGCCCCGCGCCGAGCATGGCCGTATGACCGAGATCGTCACGGGGTTGTACCTGTCCCCGCTGGAATTCCTTGCCGTGCTGGGTGCCGTCGCGCTGGTGGTGGCGCGCTGGCTTCCTCCCGCCGCCCGCCCGCGTGTCACGATCGCGGCGGGGGCGCTGTGCGCGCTCGCGCTGGGTGTGGCGGGCGTCCGCTGGCAGGTGCTGCCGGTGCTGGCGGGGGCCGCCCTCGCGCTGCCGTTCGCCGTCTCTCCGCTCCTGCGGCGCCGTGGCGGCCGTCCGGCGTGGCGGGCGCGCTGGTGGCTGGCGTTGCCGGGGTCGGCGGCCTGCGTCGGGCTGATCGCCCTGGGCCCGGTGGCCGCGTGGGCCTTTCCCGTCCCCGTGTTTCCCGAGCCGTCGGGGCGTTACGCGGTCGGCACCCGGGTGGTGCAGTGGACCGACCCGCACCGCGCCGAGACCTTCACCGCCGACCCGTCCGACCGGCGCACGGTCGTGGTCCAGCTCTGGTATCCCGCGCGAAAGAGCCCCGCGGGCGCGCGGCGGGCCCAGTATCTGGGGCGCACCGAGCACGAGGCGCGGATCGTCTCCGACGCGCTCGCCCGGCAGGTCGGCGTGCCCGGCTTCCTGATGGACGGCGTCCCGCGCGCCCGGACCCGTTCGGTCTTCGACGCCCCGGTGGCCGGCGGGAGCGGGCGCTTCCCGGTCGTGCTGTTCTCCCCCGGGTCGGGCGGGGTGCGCACCCAGAACACGGCCTGGGCGGAGGAACTGGCCAGTCACGGCTACGTGGTCGCCGCCCTCGACCACCCGTACGACTCCGCCGCCGTGGTCCTCGCCGACGGCCGGACGCTGCGCGGCAGGACCGCGTCCACCGGCGACCGGGCCAAGGACGACGTGCTGGCGGCCGAGTGGACGGCCGTCCGCGCCGCCGACCTCAGCTTCGTCCTCACCCAGCTGGGCCACCACCTCACCGGCCCGCTGAGCGAACGCCTGGACACCGGCCGGGTCGCGGTGACCGGCCACTCCCTGGGCGGTGCCGCCGCCCTCCAGGCAGCCCGGCGGGACGGCCGGTTCGACGCCGTCGTCGACCTGGACGGCTACCCCCACGGCCCCGCCTCCCCGCCCCTGCGCCGGCCCACCCTGGCCCTCACCCAGGCCATCACCCCCGACACCGACCCGCAGTACCTGCCCCGCCTCACCGAGGCCCTCAGGTCCGGCGCCGCGACGAGCTACCGGCTGACCGTCCCCGGCGCCGCGCACCTCACCTTCATGGACGGCCCCCTGTACCTGCCGCCCGTGCCCTCGATCATCGGCTCCCTGGGCCGCGCCGAGAGCCCGCGCGTCGTCGCCGCGATCACGCTCGCGTTCCTGGACAGCACGCTGCGGCACAAGCCCGGTGACCTGGCCGGCGTCCTGTCGTCCTACGGCGACCTCACCGTCCACCGCCCGGGCGACAGCGGAAGGTACCGCTCTCGATGAACTCCGACATAGTTGACGCGTCATGCGAGTCGGGGGCGGTCTCAGTCCAGCTCGATCAGCCCCCGGCGGACGGCCTCCGACACCGTGCTCGCCCGGTTCTCGGTGCCGAGCTTGCGGTAGATCCGCACGAGGTGCGTCTTCACCGTCGCCTCGGTGAGGAACAGCGCCCCCGCGATCCCCCGGTTGCTGTGCCCCCGCGCCAGCAGCCGGACGACCTCGGTCTCCCGGCCGGTCAGCGCCGACGCCGGATCGGCCACGTGCCCGACCAGCCGCTCGGCGGCCTCGGGCGCGAGCACCGTCCCCCCGGCGACCGCCGTACGCACCGCCCGGAACAGCTCCTCCGGCGGCCCCGCCTTGAGGACGTACCCGCGCGCGCCGGCCTCCATCGCCCGGACGACGTCCCCCTGACCCTGGTAGCTGGTGAGGACGACGACCCGTACGTCCGGCAGGACGGCGACGATCCGGCGGGTCGCCTCGATGCCGTCGTCCCGTTCGCCGACGCCGGGGGCGTCCGTGAGGCGCAGGTCCATGAGGACGACGTCGGGGCGCAGGGCCTCGGCGAGGTGGACGGCCTCGTAGCCGTCGCCGGTCTGGCCGACCACCGCGAAGCCGTCCTCGCCGTCGAGCAGGGCGAACAGGCCCGCGCGGACGACGGCGTGGTCGTCGACGAGGAGGATGCGGACGGGCCCGGTCATCGGGGGGCTCCGGTGACGAGGGCCGGGACGGGCAGGGTCGCGCGGGCTCTCGTGCCGTGTCCGGGCGTGCTGTCGACGGTGAGCGTGCCGCCGTACGCGGCGAGGCGGTCGCGGGTGGCGGCGAGGCCGAAGCCGCGACCGGCCTTTTCCGGTGCAGGCGCGGTCGCCGTTCCGGGGGCGGCTGTGTCGAAGCCGATGCCGTCGTCGTGGACCTCGACCGTGACGGCGTCGGGTTCCCGGTGGTCCACCGTCACCCGCACCTGGGCCGCGTCCGCGTGTTCGCACGCGTTGGCCAGCAGCCCCTGGGTGACGCGCAGCAGCGCGGCGGCCTGCTCCGGGGGCACCTCGCGCGGCTCGCCCCGCGTCGCGAAGGAGATGCGGGGCATCCCCTCGAGGGTGCCCTTGTGCGTGCACACCTCCCGCAGCGCCGCCGTCAGATCGCCGTTCGCGAGGGGCGCCGGGGTCAGGTCGCGGATGATGGTGCGCGTGTCCGCGAGGCTCGCGCCGAGCGCCTCCGCGACCGCGTGGACCTGCCGGCGGGCCGACTCCGGGCTGCGGTCCCAGTCCCGTTCGGCGGCCTGGAGGAGCATGCGGTTGCCGGAGAGTTCCTGGGCGAGGGTGTCGTGCAGGTCGCGGGCGATGCGGGAGCGCTCCGCGAGAACCCCGGCCTCCCGCTGCCGGCGCGCCAACTCGTCCCGGGTGCGCGCGAGTTCGTGCACGAGCCCCTGCTGGCTGCGGTAGAGGGCGACGGTGAACCAGACGGCCGCCGCGGGCGGCACGACGAGGTCCGGCTTGAGCGTGCCCTCCGTCCGCAGGATCGCGGCGGCCAGCAGCACCGTGATCAGCCCCACGGCGGCCGGCGCGGCCCAGTCCCGGAACATCCGCAGCGCCAGCACCGCCAGCGGTACGGCGAGCCAGATGTAGCCGCCCGCAAGCCTGGTCGGCAGCACCCAGGCCACCCACGCCCACAGGCCCAGGAGCAGGGCGAACCAGACACGCCGTACCCGGGGGCCCATCCGGTCCCACAGGCCGAGGCCCAGGCCGTAGCCCGTCGCCAGGAGGACGACGGGCGGGGCGACGGACCAGCACAGCGCGCTCGGCACCCGGACGAGCCGGGCCAGGGTGCTCAGGACGACGATCAGGAGCAGGAGGTGCGGGAGCGACCGCAGCAGCGGCAGGCCCTTGTAGGTGGCAGGCGGCACGGGGCGGTCCTCGGGTCCGACGACGGATCACCGAGTGTAAACCTGCTTTCGATCAAGGGAGTTGACCCGAGACGTCCACGGCTCAGCGCCCGGGGTGCAGGCCCGGCCAGCCCGGCGTGGGCTCGCCCCTGACCTCGCCGAAGTACAGCGCGAACGTCTGCTTCAGGCGCTCGACCTCGGCGCGGTCCTCCATGAAGCGGGGGAAGCCGTCGAGGTGGGCGTCCGGGTACTCCCACACCGGCTTCAGGCCCGTGGGCGCGGGGACGTCCGTGCGGACCGACCAACTCGCCGAGGACTGGCGCTCGGTGGAGATCTGCCAGTTGAGGAAGAGCTTGGCCGCGGTGGGGCGGGGGCTCTGCTTGAGGATCGCGATGCGCTGGCCCCACGCCATGAAGGGGTGGCCCTCGGTCATGCCCATCTTCGCCGGGCCGGTGACGGTCGGGTTGGCGCCCGTGCCGACGCCGATCACCTTCTGCTTGCTGTTGACCGCGACGCCGGGCGAGAAGGAGCCGCGCGCGAACTGCGGCTGCTGCGCGGCGAAGGCGGCGGCCCAGTCCCAGCCGTACTTCTCGACGTACAGCGCGAAGAGGTACAGCGACGCGTCGTCGTCGTGCGGGTACGTCGAGGCGATGGCGCCCTTCCAGCGCGGGTCTATCAGGTCGAGCGGGGTACGCGGCGCGTTCGCGCCGGCCGCGGCGACGTCGTACAGGTAGCTGAAGGAGATGACCGCGCCGGCCACCCAGGCGCCGTCCGGGTCGCGGAACTGCGGGTGCAGCTTGCCGAATCCGGCGGGCTTGTAGCGCAGGAGCTGCTCCTGGCGCTTCCAGCGGGTGAAGTCCTGGAGGGTCTGGAGCTGGACGACGTCGGGGACGAGGGTGCCGGTGGCGAGCTGGTTGTCGATGCGGACGTCGTGGTACT